>NZ_JAAGLX010000031.1:0-108522 GCF_010548325.1 Streptomyces sp. SID13666
CGGGATCCGCGGGCGGCACGGACGGGACCTCGTCCGGCACCGGCGGCGGCGCGACGACCGGCGGTCCCGGCGGCGGCACCGCCGGCACGTCCGGCGGGCCACCGGCGTCCGCCACCCCGCCCGTGAACCGCGCCCAGCACATCGATCCGCAGAAGCAGAACGTCGTCCGCGCCACCGGCTCCACGCCGGGCGCGGTGCTCGGCGCCATCCGCTGGGTGCTGCTGGCGGTCCTCGTCGCGGGCGGCGGCTCGGCGCTGGCCGGCCCGGCGATGCTCCAGTGGGGGGTGTGGCGCCGGCGGTCCTGAGGGGGGCCATTGCATGCCGGGGGACTCGTGGTGCCTGAAGGGGATACCAGCAGTCGCATTCGCTGTGGCGAATCTCCTAAGGGGTGCCTTGGAAACCCTCCCGTAACCTTTTCATCCGCCCCAATTGGTGGCCACCGCAACGTAATTCGGGAATTGTTTGCGGTGGCCGGCCGACGGGTCGGCAGCACGAAAGTCCGGATTTTGCTTGCACGTCCATTCGGTATCCGTTTATTCGGAGGAGAACAGAAGTGAACGTCAAGTCCCGCGCTCGTATCGGCTTCATCACCGCGACTGCCGCCATCAGCCTCGCCGCCATGGCCATCCCCGCCGCGGCCAACCCGCCGGCCGGCGAGTACCGGCAGCTCGCCGGGGTCGGTTCCGACACCACCCAGGACGTGGTGAACGGTCTCGGCGACGTCGTCACGAACGCGAGCGGCAAGATCATCGCCTCTTACGACGCGACCGGAACGTCCCCCATCAAGACGCGTGCGGTGGGCTGTGACACCCTCGCCCGCCCCGACGGTTCCGGGGCCGGTATCGCCGCCCTGAACAACGCCGTGGACAACAGCACCGGCTGCCTCGACTTCGCGCGCTCGTCGAGCGGCCCGTCGGACACCAGCACCACGGACCTGACCTTCATCCCGTTCGCGAAGGACGGCGTCACCTACGCCACGCGCTCCTTCAGCGCACTGCCGACGAACCTCACCAAGACCCAGCTGACCGATATCTACAAGTGCACGCTGACGTCGCTCAACGGCGTGACGATCCAGCCGCTGCTGCCGCAGACCGGTTCCGGCACGCGGAAGTTCTGGCTGAACACCCTCGGCCTGACCGACGCCACGATCGGCTCGTGCGTCAACGGCACGATCCAGGAGAACAACGGCCTGGCCCTTACCAACAACAGCCAGATCATGCCGTACTCGATCGCCCAGTACATCGCGCAGGGCAAGAGCCTGCCGAACGTGCCGAACCGTCGTGGTTCGTCCGTGCTGCGCAACGTCAACGGCGTGGCTCCGACCACCGGCGGCGTCCTGAACACCTCCTTCCCGATCGTGCGCGACGTCTACAACGTCGTCCCGACCGCGAAGCTGACGGACGCGCTCATCTCCTCCACCTTCGTCGGCACGACGTCGAAGGTCTGCGCCCAGACCACCGTCATCCAGAACTACGGCTTCGGCTCGCTGGGCGCGTCGTGCGGCTCGACCACGGTCAAGGGCGAGAAGTGACCTTGTGCCGGAGCTGATCTGACACCTCGTTCGACGGCCGGGCGCCTCTCAGGCGCCCGGCTTCCGTCCTGACCGCGGTACATCCCTTGGGGGGATCGCCACCATGATCGTCATCGCACCACGGAAAGTCCCGGCCGTCTTGTTCGCCCTGGCGGCGGTCCTCCTCGCGGCCGCGGCCGCCCTGTTCGGCGCGGCCGCGCCGGCGCACGCCGGAGCCGCTGCGAGCGGGTCCGCTGCTAGCGCCGGGACGTTCGCGCCGACGCCCGCCGGCGGTGACCTCACCGCCGACCCGTTCCTGACGTCCCTGCGGACGTCCGCGGGCTGCCCGGCGGGCTTCGGCGCGTCGGCGGCCCTCCAGTTCGTCATGCCGGACGGCTCCGCCGTGACCATCCCCGGCGCCCGGGAGTCCGGTGGGTTCGACACCGGGCCGTTCACCCTCACCTACGACGCGATCGGCGGAACGCTGGCGGACGTCATCGGCGCGCCGGTCGCCGACGGGGACCACGAGCTGCGCGTCACGTGCTGGAACGGCACCGGGGACGCGGCGCCCGCCGCCTTCTCCACCACCATCACCAGCACCGGTGACACCTGGACGGTGAAGTCCCAGGCCGTGCCCACCGCCACCACCCTGACGGCGAGCCCGGCGGGCACCGCCGCCGCGGGCGCCGAGGTGACGCTGACGGGCGCCGTCGACCCGGCGGGGGCCGTCGGCAAGCTCGCGTTCTTCGACGGAGCGACGGCGTTGGGGGAGGCGGACGTGGTCTCCGGGCAGGCCACGGTGAAGACGTCCGCGCTCGTTGCTGGGGCGCATGACCTGACGGCGCGGTTCACGCCGGCGGATCCGGCGGCGTTCGTGGCGTCGACGTCGGCGGTGGTGACGTACACGATCACGGCGGCGACGCAGTCGCCGTCACCGACGGATACGGGGTCTCCGACCCCTACGGGGTCGCCTACGGCGAGTGAAACGGGGTCGCCGACGGCGACGGAGACGCCTACGGCGACCACAAGCGACCCGACGTCCGGAGGTACTTCTGGTGACGGGGGTGCGGGCGGGGGGTCCGGTGGTGCGGGTAGTTCCGGCGGCGGGTCGACGGGTGGCAACGGGAGCCTTGCGCATACCGGTGCCGGGGTGGGGCTGCCGTTGGGGGTGGCCGCGGGTGTGCTGGCTGTGGCGGGTGTCGTGTTCGTGCGGCATGCGCGGCGGAGTGGGTTGTTGACGTTCGGTGCGCCGCGGCATCGCTGACACCTTGCCGCTGGCCGTCGGGGTCGGGGGCCGGGCCCTCCGGGGTGGGGCTTCGAAATCGACTATTTACGGGCCTGGCGGCCCGCAAATAGCTCGGCAGCATTTCGAAACCCCACCCCTGCGGACCCGTCCCCCTTCCGTTCAAGCCGCCGGTCTCCGTCGGTGGCCGTTCAGGGCCGCCCCTCAGGTCCTCTCTCAACGACTTGGAGCGCATCCCCGTGACCGTGCTCGCCCCACCCGCCCCGCCCGCCATCCGGTCCCCCGAGCCCGTCGTCGAACGGCCGGCCGCGCCCGGTATCGCGCTGGTGGGTGCCGCGCTGTGTGTTCTTGCGGCGTTGCTGCTCGGCTTCGCCGCGAACCTGACGATCGTGGGACATCTGCAGCATGCGCGCGACCAGCGCACCGCGTACGACGATCTGCGCGCCGAACTCGCCATGGGTACCGCGCCGGTGGGACAGACGACGTTCGACGGTAAACCGTTGGAAGCGGGCGCGCCCATGGCGTTGTTGCGGATTCCGGCGCTCGGGCTGAAGCAGGTGGTCTTCGAGGGGACCACGTCGGGTGTGCTGCGGTCCGGGCCGGGGCACCGGCGGGATACGCCGTTTCCCGGGCAGGCGGGCGCCAGTCAGATCTTGGGGCGGGCGTGGGGGTACGGGGGGCCGTTCAACGATGTTGCCCGGCTGCCGGTGGGCGCTGTGATCAAGGTGACGACCGGTCAGTCCACCGCTGAGTACCGGGTCACGGGGATCCGCAGGGACGGCGATCCGCTGCCCGCGGTTCTCGGTACGAACAAGGGGCGGCTGACGTTGGTCACCGCGACCGGCGGGGCCTATACGCCGTCGGGGGTCGTTCGGGTGGATGCGGATCTGGTGTCGGAGACACAGCCGAGTCCGCCCCGGCCGCGCCGGGCGGGGTGGATCGATGCCGCCGAGAAGCCGCTCGGGACCGAGAGCGGTGCCTGGTTGTCGGTCTATCTGTGGTCGCAGGCGCTGCTGGCGGCCGCGCTGCTCACCGTGTGGACGCATCGACGCTGGGGGCGGTGGCAGACCTGGATCACCGCCGTTCCGGTGCTCACCGCGCTCGGGGTCGCCGCGTCCGGGGCCGCGACCTGTCTGCTTCCCAATCTGCTCTGAGAACGGAGATCTGCACCATGACCGATACCGAGGTACTTCCGGTTCTCAGCGCGACGGGCGCCGCCACGCTGCGGGCCGATGCTGTTTCCGCCTGGTTCGGCGATCACAAGGTCCTGGACCGGGTCTCGCTGACCATGCCCGCGCGCCAGGTCACCGCCCTCATCGGGCCCTCCGGCTGTGGCAAGTCGACGTTCCTGCGGGTGCTGAACCGGATGCACGAGCTGATCGGGTCCGCCTCGCTCGCCGGGCAGGTGCTGCTCGACGGGGAGGACATCTACGACCGGGGGCGCCGCATCACCAGTGCTCGCCGGCAGATCGGGATGGTGTTCCAGAAGCCGAACCCGTTTCCCGCGATGTCGCTCTACGACAACGTGCTCGCCGGGCTGAAGCTCGGCGGGATCAAGTCCACCCGGGCCGGGCGGGACGATCTGGTCGAGGAGTGTCTGACGCGGGCCGGGCTCTGGAACGAGGTCAAGGACCGGCTGCGGCAGCCCGGTGGCGCGCTGTCCGGGGGGCAGCAGCAGCGGTTGTGCATCGCGCGGTCGTTGGCGGTGCGGCCGCGGGTGCTGTTGATGGACGAGCCGTGCTCGGCGCTCGACCCCACGTCGACCCGCCGCATCGAGGAGACGATCGCGGACCTCTCGTCCGAGGTCACCATCGTGATCGTCACCCACAACATGCAGCAGGCCGCGCGGGTGTCGGACTCCTGCGCGTTCTTCCTCGCCGAGCAGGGCACGCCGGGCGTCATCGTGGAGCACGGTCCGACGGACGCCATGTTCAGCGACCCGCAGGACCCGCGCACCACCGACTACGTCAACGGCCGCTTCGGCTGACCCTCAGATGCCGGCGGCCGCCGCCAGGTCCTTCTTGAGGGCGGCCAGGACCGTGTCCGCGGTGGTGCGGGCCGCGGTGAGGGTGGTGACGGGGACGACGACCTCGAGGTAGCACTTGATCTTGGGCTCGGTGCCGCTCGGGCGCACGATCACCCGTGCCGACCCGACACCGGAGGCCGTGTCGCCGGCCAGGGTGTAGCGGAGGCCGTCGGTGGGCGGGAGCTGCTCGCTGCCCTCGGCGAGGTCCTCGGCGGTGGCGACGGTGAGGCCCGCGAGGACCGTCGGGGGCTTCTCGCGCAGCCGCGTCATGGCGTCCGCGATGAGGGAGAGGTCGGCGACGCGCGCGGAGAGCTGGTCGGTGGCGTGCAGGCCGTGGTCGAGGGCCAGGTCGTCCAGGAGGTCGTCGAGGGTGCGGCCGTGTTCCTTGAGGGACGCGGCCAGCTCGGCGATGAGCAGGGCGGCGGTGATGCCGTCCTTGTCGCGCACGCCGCCGGGGTCGACGCAGTAGCCGAGCGCCTCCTCGTAGCCGTAGCGCAGGCCGTCGACGCGGGCGATCCACTTGAAGCCGGTGAGGGTGTCCTCGTAGGGCACGCCGGCCGCGGCGGCGATCTTGGAGAGCAGCGAGGACGACACGATGGAGGCGGCGAAGGTGCCCGTCGCGTGCTTGTTCACCAGGTGGATGGCGAGCAGTGCGCCGACCTCGTCGCCGCGCAGCATCCGCCAGCCGGACGCCGAGGAGCGGTCGGGGACGGCGACGGCGCAGCGGTCGGCGTCCGGGTCGTTGGCGATGACGATGTCCGGGCCGAGGGACTGCGCGGCCTTGAAGGACAGGTCCATCGCCCCCGGCTCCTCCGGGTTGGGGAAGGCCACGGTCGGGAAGTCCGGGTCGGGCTCCGCCTGCTCGGTGACCGGGGTCGGCGCAGGGAAGCCGGCGCGCGCGAAGGCCGCCATCAGGACCTCGCGGCCCACGCCGTGCAGCGGTGTGTAGACGACGGACACGTCACGCGGTCCGCCCGGTGCCACGACGCCGGCCGCCCGGGTCAGGTACGCGTCGATGACGTCGTCACCGAGGACCTCCCAGCCGTCCGCGGCCAGCGGTACGTCGGCGAGCGACCCGACCGCCGCGATCTGGTCGGCGATCTCCGCGTCGGCGGGCGGCACGATCTGGGAACCGTCGCCGAGGTAGACCTTGTAGCCGTTGTCCTGCGGCGGGTTGTGGCTCGCGGTCACCATGACGCCGGCCACCGAGCCGAGGTGCCTTATGGCGAAGGCCAGGACAGGCGTGGGCAGCGGGCGGGGCAGCAGCGCCGCCCGCAGGCCCGCGCCGGTCATCACGGCCGCCGTGTCGCGCGCGAAGTCGTACGACTTGTGGCGCGCGTCGTAGCCGATGACGACGAGGCCGCCGGTCTGCCCCTGCGCCTTCAGATAGCCCGCGAGGCCCGCGGCCGCCCGGATCACCACCGAACGGTTCATCCGCATCGGGCCGGCCCCGACCTCGCCGCGCAGCCCGGCCGTGCCGAACTGGAGCGTCCCGGAGAACCGCTCCTCCAGTCCGGCCGCAGCTGCCTCGTCACCGGCCTCCACCGCCGTCAGGAGCGCCTCCAGCTCCGCCCGGGTGTCCGGGTCCGGGTCCTCGCCGAGCCAGGTGCGCGCGGCGTGCGTGAGCTGAATCCTGTCGGTTCCCATAAGAGCTCCTGATCGGGGGGAGGTGCGTACGGATGCTGCCGCGGACGGGGTCCGGGAGGTGCCGCCGGGCAGGCCTGTGGTGCAAGCCTGCCCGGCGGTCAGGGGCATCGACCCGTTCGGGCCGGCACGACCTAGAGGCGGCCGAGGACCTGGCCCAGCAGGCTGCCCATCCGCGTGGCGGACTCGCGGCCGGCCTCGAGGACTTCTTCGTGGTTGAGCGGCGCGCCGGTCATGCCCGCCGCCAGGTTGGTGACGAGGGAGATGCCGAGCACCTCCGCGCCGGCCTCGCGGGCGGCGATGGCCTCCAGCGTGGTGGACATGCCGACGAGGTCACCGCCGATGGCGCGGACCATGCCGATCTCCGCCGGGGTCTCGTAGTGCGGGCCGGGCAGCTGGACGTAGACGCCCTCCTCCAGGGTGGGGTCCACCTCCTTGCACAGCGCGCGCAGCCGCGGGGAGTACAGGTCGGTGAGGTCCACGAAGTTGGCGCCCACGATCGGCGAGGTCGCCGTCATGTTGATGTGGTCGCTGATCAGGACCGGCTGGCCGGGGCGGAAGTGCGGGCGCAGCCCGCCGCAGCCGTTGGTGAGGACGACGGTCTTGCAGCCCGCGGCGACGGCGGTGCGGACACCGTGCACGACGGTGGCGACACCGCGGCCCTCGTAGAGGTGGTTGCGGCCGAGGAAGACCAGGGCGCGGACGCCGCCGATCGTGACCGAGCGGACCTTGCCCGAGTGGCCGGCCACTGCGGGGGGCGGGAAGCCGGGGAGCTCGGTGATCGGGAATTCGGCGTCGGCGGTGCCGAGCTGGTCGGCGGCGGGGACCCAGCCCGAGCCCATGACGAGGGCGACGTCATGGGTCTCGGCGCCGGTGAGCTCGCGCAGGCGGGCGGCGGCGGCATCGGCGGCGCCGTACGGGTCGGGGTTAACAGAAGCGTTCACGCGCACGAGGGTATCCGGTTCCGGCCTACGCGCGTAGACGTCCCAGCGGAGCGTCCCCGGGATTTCGGATGATCCGCTGATTGACGACCGTGCCGGCGGGAGGTTAGGACACCGCCGGGACGGGTGACGGGCCATGGTGCCGGCGGTTCAGCAGGGGCGCTTGCGCAGCTCCATCACGTAGTCGTGGGGCGCGCCGCACGATTCCGCGGCGTCCGCGATCTCACCGAGGTAGCGGGCGTTCGGCAGGCCGCCCTCGTAGTCGTTCAGCACATACGTCCAGGCGGCGACCTCGCCGTCCAGCGTGTGCACCCGCACGGTCGTACGCCGGTAGATGCTGAGCGGTACGCCCTCCCAGCGGTCCATCGACTCCTCGTCGATCGGCGCGATGTCGTACAGCCCCACGAAGACCTGCCGCAGCGGGTCCTCCACCAGGGTCGCCAGGGCACCTTCCCAGCCCATCTGCTCACCGCCGAAGGTGAGCCGCCAGCCGTCCAGCCAGCCGGTCCCGCGCAACGGGGAGTGGGGGGCGCGGCGGGTCATGAGCCGCGCGTCGAGGTTGCCTGCGTAGGCGGCGTAGAGCGACATGAGGACGAGAGTACGGGAGGGAGGTGAGCCCCCTGTAAGTGAACGCTTGGCGCGTGCGGGACAATGGGGTACGTGACTCGGATCGTGATCATTGGCGGCGGACCCGGCGGATATGAGGCAGCGCTCGTTGCCTCGCAGCTCGGCGCGGAGGTGACCGTCGTCGACTGCGACGGTCTGGGCGGGGCGTCGGTACTCACCGACTGCGTCCCGTCGAAGACTTTGATTGCCACCGCCGAGGTGATGACCACCTTCGACTCCTCGTACGAAGAGCTGGGCATCATCGTCGCGGACGACACCCCGCCGCTGGAGCAGGCGGCGCGTGTGGTGGGCGTGGACCTGGGCAAGGTGAACCGGCGGGTGAAGCGGCTGGCGCTCGCCCAGTCGCACGACATCACCGCCTCCGTCACCCGTGCGGGCGCACGGGTGATGCGCGGTCGCGGCCGGCTGGAGGGCTGCCAGACCGCAGGTGGCACCCGGTGTGTCGTCGTCGAGGCGGCGGACGGCACGTCGGAGACGCTGACGGCCGACGCGGTGCTCATCGCGACCGGCGCCCGCCCGCGCGAGCTGGCGGACGCACTGCCGGACGGCGAGCGGATCCTGAACTGGACGCAGGTCTACGACCTCGACGAGCTCCCCGAGGAGCTCATCGTGGTGGGCTCCGGTGTGACCGGCGCGGAGTTCGCCGGCGCGTACCAGGCGCTCGGCTCGAAGGTGACGCTTGTCTCTTCGCGCGACCGCGTGCTGCCGGGCGAGGACCCGGACGCCGCCGCCGTGCTGGAGGACGTCTTCCGGCGCCGCGGCATGAACGTGATGGCGCGCTCGCGCGCCACGAGCGCCAAGCGTGTTCCCGGACCTGCTACGACACAGGGACCCTCCTCGCCGAAGGCGGGCGAGGAGGGACGGGTCGGCGACCGGGTGGAGGTCACCCTGGCGGACGGCCGGGTCATCACCGGCTCGCACTGCCTGATGGCGGTGGGCGCCATCCCGAACACCACCGGAATGGGTCTGGAGGAGGCGGGCGTCAAGCTCAAGGACTCCGGCCACATCTGGACCGACAAGGTCTCCCGCACCTCGGCGCCCGGCGTGTACGCGGCCGGTGACGTCACCGGCGTCTTCGCCCTCGCCTCGGTCGCCGCCATGCAGGGCCGGATCGCGATGTACCACTTCCTGGGCGACGCGGTCGCGCCGCTCAACCTCAAGACGGTCTCCTCGAACGTCTTCACCGACCCGGAGATCGCCACCGTCGGCTACACCCAGGCCGACGTCGACAGCGGCCGGATCGACGCCCGCTGTGTCAAGCTGCCGCTCCTGCGGAACCCGCGCGCCAAGATGCAGGGCATCAGGGACGGCTTCGTGAAGCTGTTCTGCCGCCCCGGCACCGGGATCGTCGTCGGGGGTGTCGTCGTGTCGCCGCGGGCCAGTGAGCTGATCCACCCGATCTCGATCGCGGTCGACAACAACCTGACCGTCGAGCAGATCGCGAACGCGTTCACCGTGTACCCGTCCCTGTCGGGCTCGATCGCCGAGGTGGCGCGCCAGCTGCACACCCGCAAGACCGCGAGCGAGCTCTAGACCACGGCCTGGCCGCCGCTCGCGGGTGTCGGTCGCGGCCGGGAGATGACCGGACGGTAACCGGGTGGTGGAGCCGTAAAGGCTCTACCACCCGATGGTCTCTTTTGTGCACGACTTCGGTTAAGTGGCGCAAAGTGCTGAAAGCAGACGGTCGTTGGCGTTACTGTCAGTTCCGTGTTCGCTGCAGAACGTCGCCAATTGATCCTCGAAATGGTGCGGGCCAACGGAGCGGTTTCGCTCCGTGAGCTCGCCCGTGTCGTCCAGACCTCCGAAGTGACCGTACGGCGGGACGTGCGCGCTCTGGAGGCCGAAGGACTGCTCGACCGCCGGCATGGCGGTGCGGTTCTGCCGGGTGGCTTCACCAGGGAGTCCGGTTTTCCGCAGAAATCCCATCTAGCGACCGCGGAGAAGACGGCCATCGCCGATCTCGCGGCGAGTCTCGTCGAAGAGGGCGAGGCCATCGTGGTCGGCGCCGGGACCACCACGCAGGAGCTGGCCCGCCGGCTCGCGCGGATCCCGGGACTGACCGTCGTCACCAACTCCCTACTGGTGGCGCAGGCGCTGGCACACGCGAACCGGGTCGAGGTCGTCATGACCGGCGGCACTCTGCGCGGCTCCAACTACGGCCTGGTCGGCAGCGGCGCCGAACAGTCCCTCCAGGGACTGCGGGTGTCGCGGGCCTTCCTGTCCGGCGCCGGACTGACCGCGGAACGCGGTCTGTCGACGTCCAACATGCTCTCCGCGAGCGTGGACCGGGCGCTGGTGCAGGCGGCGGCGGAGGTCGTCGTGCTGGCCGACCACACGAAACTGGGCGCGGACACCATGTTCCAGACCGTGCCCACGGATCTGATCACGCATCTGGTGACGGACGAACCGCCGCCCGGTGACGACCGCAGCGCGACCGAGCTCCAGGCCCTCGCGGACCGTGGAGTGCAGGTCGCCGTCGCGTCCCTGATGGGGGCCGACGCCATCGCGGCCGGCCGGCCGCGCCGCGAGATGCCGATGCCCGCGCCCCGGAGGCACCCGCACCCGGGACAGCCGCCGCTGCGCAGCGCGGCGCCGATCGCGGCCGACCAGCAGGCAGCCAGGATCGCCGACCTGCGGCGCCGTTAGGGACGCCGCGGGGAGGGATCCCGACGGACCTGGGCCCGGGCCGTGGCAGGCCCGGGTCGCGGAACGGCCTGGGGGTTGGGAAGGGCCTGGTCACGGGAGCTCCGGCATCACGCCTGCGCGGTGACTCCTGCCGGGGCGCGCAGGCCGTGCAGGGTCAGGTCCATCAGCCGGTCGAAGATCGCCTGGCGCTCCGGGTCCTTCTCGGCCACCAGCACGATGGCGTTCGTCAGCTTGAGCAGGTCGGCGATGGTCGCGTCCGCACGTACCTCACCGGCCCGCTGGGCGCGCTCCAGCAGTGCCCCGCCCGCCGCGCGCAGCGGTGCCTTGCACGCGGTCATCTTCGCGTCGCCCGCGGCCATGATGGCCGCCGCCAGCCCGCGGTACATGGTGGAGTGGACGGCGACCATCCGCAGCCACCGGACGAGTGCGTCGGTCGGTGAGTCTGCCGTCAGCAGTTCGTCCGCGCGCACGGTCAGCAGCTCGACCTCTTGCTCGAAGACCGCGTTCATCAGCGCGTAGCGGTCGGGGAAGTGCCGGTAGAGGGTGCCGATGCCGACGCCCGCGTGGCGTGCGATGTCCTCCAGCGACGCGTCGGTGCCGTGCACGATGAAGGCCTGTCGGGCCTCGGCCAGCAACCGGTCGTAGTTGCGCTGCGCGTCTGCCCGCATCGCCACCTGCCTCCCAAGGTCCGATCCCGGAATTCCAGGATCCCAGAATGGCATTGTAGAACCGGAGGCGTCCTCCGTATAGTTTACGGAGGCACCCTCCGCTTCTGCCTCTCTGGAGGTCTACTCATCATGTCCACATCCTTGAGCACGGCTCCGGTCGCCGCCCCCGCCCCGACCCGGCGGCACCACCCGTTACTCGCTCTCTCCGCCATCGTCGGCACCCAGCTGATGCTGCTGCTGGATGCGACCGTGGTGAACGTCGCCCTGCCGGGCATAGGCGCCGACCTGGGCTTCTCCTCCACCGGCATGTCCTGGATCCTGAACGTCTACATCCTCGCGTTCGGCGGCCTGCTGCTGCTCGGCAGCCGGATCGGCGACCTCATCGGCCGCCGCCGCGCCCTGATCATCGGGGTGCTGGCCTTCACCGCCGCCTCGGTGGCCGGGGGATTCGCCACCGACGCGACGCTGCTGCTCGTCTCCCGCGGCGCCCAGGGCGCCGCCGCCGCACTGGCCGCGCCCAGCACGCTTGCCCTGCTGACCACCACCTTCACCGAGGGCACCGAGCGCAACCGTGCGCTGAGCGTGTTCTCCGCGATCTCGGGCGCCGGCTCCGCCGTCGGCCTGATCGTCGGCGGGATGCTCACCGAATGGGGCTCCTGGCGCTGGGTGTTCTTCATCAACATCCCCGTCGGGCTCGCCATCGCCGCGCTGGCCCCGCGCTATGTCGCCGAGACGGCCCGCCACCCCGGCGGCCGGTTCGACGTCGCCGGGGCGCTCACCGGCACCCTCGGCATGGCCTCGCTCGTCTACGCGTTCATCCGCGTCGCCGACCAGGGCTGGAGCGACACCCGGGCGCTGACCACCTTCGCCGCGGCGGCCGCGCTGCTCGCCGCGTTCCTGCTCAACGAGGTACGGGCCGAGCGCCCGCTGGTCGTGCTGCGGCTGTTCGCGGACCGCAACCGGGCCCTCGCCTACGGCTGCATGCTGCTCATTCCGGCGGGCATGTTCGGGGTCTTCTACTTCTCCACCCAGTTCCTGCAGGGCGTACTGGGGTACAGCCCGCTGCGCACTGGCTTCGCCTTCCTCCCGCTGGCGGCCCCGCTCTTCGTGGCCGCCCGCACCGCCCCGCGCGCACTGGCCCGCTTCGGCGCCAAGCGCGTCGCGTCGGCCGGCGCCCTGCTCTCGCTCAGCGGGACGCTGTGGCTCTCGCAGCTCGACGCGGGCACCGGCTACGTTGGCGCGCTGCTCGGGCCGCTGGCCCTCATCGGGGTGGGTGTCGGCTTCACGATGATGCCGCTCAACACCCTCATCCTGACGGGCGTCCAGCCGCGTGACGCCGGTTCGGCGTCCGGACTGCTGCAGACGATGCAGCAGATCGGCGGCAGCCTGGGCCTGTCGATCCTCGTCACCGTCTTCGGCACCGCGGCCCGGCACGCCGACGGGGGCGCGGGGGAGGTCTTCACGGCGGGCGCCACCGCGGCCTTCGCGGCGGCCGCCGTCTTCACCGGCCTGGCGCTGCTGCTCGTCCTGGCCGTACGGGCGCCCTCGAAACGCTGAGGGTGCGGGACAGCGAAATGCCGGGCGGGCCCGATCGGGCCCGCCCGGCATCGTCAGTTCACCCGACCGGAGATCAGTCCTTGATCTCGCAGATCAGCGCGCCCGAGGTGACCGAGGAGCCGACCTCGGCCGTCAGGCCCTTGATGGTGCCGGAGCGGTGCGCGTTGAGCGGCTGCTCCATCTTCATGGCCTCCAGGACGACGACGAGGTCGCCCTCGTTGACCTCCTGGCCCTCCTCGACCGCGACCTTGACGATGGTGCCCTGCATCGGGGATGCCAGGGAGTCACCGGAAGCGGCCGAACCGGCCTTCTTGGTGGTGGCGCGGCGCGGCGCCTTCTTGTTCAGGCCCACCGGCATGGACGCGACACCGAGCGACGCCGGGAGGGAGACCTCCAGGCGCTTGCCGCCGACCTCGACGACCACCGTCTCGCGGGCCGGGGCCTCGTCGTCCTCGCCACCGACCGGCGCGAACGCCGTGATGGTGTTCTGGAACTCCGTCTCGATCCACCGGGTGTGGACGGTGAACGGCTCGGTGGATCCGCCCAGCTCGGGGGCGAACGCCGGGTCGGCCACGACCGCGCGGTGGAACGGGATGGCCGTGGCCATGCCCTCGACGCGGAACTCCGCCAGCGCACGGGCCGCACGCTGCAGCGCCTGCTGCCGCGTCGCGCCGGTCACGATCAGCTTGGCGAGCAGCGAGTCCCAGGCCGGGCCGATGACCGAGCCGGACTCGACGCCCGCGTCCAGCCGCACACCGGGGCCCGACGGGGGCTGGAAGGTGGTGACGGTGCCGGGAGCGGGCAGGAAGCCGCGGCCCGGGTCCTCGCCGTTGATACGGAACTCGATCGAGTGACCCCGCAGCACCGGGTCGCCGTAGCCGAGCTCCTCGCCGTCCGCGATCCGGAACATCTCCCGGACCAGGTCGATACCGGAGACCTCCTCGGTGACCGGGTGCTCGACCTGCAGACGGGTGTTGACCTCCAGGAAGGAGATCGTGCCGTCCACGGCCACCAGGAACTCCACGGTGCCCGCGCCGATGTAGCCGGCCTCCTTGAGGATGGCCTTGGACGCCCGGTACAGCTCGGCGTTCTGCTCATCGGTCAGGAACGGCGCCGGAGCCTCCTCCACCAGCTTCTGGTGGCGGCGCTGCAGCGAGCAGTCACGGGTGGAGACGACCACGACGTTGCCGTGGCTGTCGGCCAGGCACTGCGTCTCGACGTGCCGCGGGCGGTCCAGGTAGCGCTCGACGAAGCACTCGCCGCGACCGAAGGCGGCGACCGCCTCGCGGACCGCTGAGTCGAACAGCTCCGGGATCTCCTCGATGGTGCGCGCGACCTTCAGACCGCGCCCACCACCGCCGAAGGCGGCCTTGATGGCGACCGGCAGGCCGTGCTGCTGGGCGAACGCGACGACCTCGTCAGGACCCGAGACCGGGTCCGGGGTGCCCGCGACGAGCGGGGCACCGGCACGCAGCGCGATATGACGCGCCGCCACCTTGTCGCCGAGATCGCGGATCGCCTGCGGCGGCGGGCCGATCCAGGTCAGCCCGGCGTCCAGCACCGCCTGGGCGAACTCGGCGTTCTCGGACAGGAATCCGTATCCGGGGTGGATCGCGTCCGCCCCTGATTCGGCTGCGGCGGCCAGCACCTTGGCGTAGTCCAGATAGCTGGACGCCGGCGTGTCACCGCCCAACGCGTAGGCCTCGTCGGCCGCGCGGACATGCAGCGCGTCCCGATCCGGGTCTGCGTAGATGGCTACGCTGGCGATCCCGGCATCCCGGCAGGCGCGGGCGACGCGGACTGCAATTTCACCGCGGTTGGCGATGAGCACCTTGCGCACGATGGCTCCCTCCTTGAAACAAGCCGAGTTTAGTTACTGACGACACTTCATGCCGAGTCACCCCTACAGGTGAGCTTGCCCACACGGAGGGTGATTCGAGCGCCGGTCGAGCGCCCGAGTGCCTGCTAAATCCACGGTACGACCCCATTCGTCCGGGTGCCCCAAGGGCCTTGGTGTGGCCCATGTCTCTCTGAGTGACCAAGGGCAGGATGCCGGATCCTTTGTGGGTTCTCCACGAATAGGGGGTGGAATCTTTGCTGGTCCGCCACCCCGAAAGGGTGGTGGGGTCATGGACCTTGCCGCGCGGCGTACCCGTTAGTAGCGTTCGCGATGCGTGATACCCGGGGTAACGGTTGCAGGTTGAAGGGGGAAAGGTGCGCAGAGGTCTGGCCGCGACCACGGCTGTAGTGCTCGTCCTTGAGGCGTTCGTCATCGCGTTCATCCATGTGGTGCTCGGCCTCGCCGTGCGCAACCAGAACATGTCCGTCGCGGGACTCGACTCCGACGGCATGGCCATCGGCACCTGGGTCGGTGGTGCTCTGTTCGGGCTCTTCCTCATCGGCTGTGCCCTCATCCCGGCGCGGGTAGCGCTGCGTGGCCGCCCGCCCGGCCGGTTCGGGCAGATCCTGCTCATCGTGTGCGCGGTCGTTCACGGCCTGCTGGGTGCGCTGGTGGTCGGCCTCGTCGGCTGGGCCGCCTTCGTCTTCATGATGGTCGTCCTGGCGCTCCTTGTCGGCACTCTGCTGCTGTACCCGGACACCGAGGACAGCGCACCCGCCGCCGGGAGCAACGGCAACGAGGTCCCGCCGCCGACCGCCCCGGCCGCAGCCTAGGACGTTACGGGCAGGGGCGGGCGGAAACCGGCGGCTACGCCGTCCAGAGGTCGGTGATCCGCACGTCCAGGTCGCCCAGCAGCCGCCGCAGCGTCGGCAGGGACAGGCCGATGACGTTGCCCGGGTCCCCGTCGATCCCGTCGACGAACGGGGCCGAGCGGCCGTCCAGGGTGAACGCGCCCGCGACGTACAGCGGCTCGCCGCTGGCGACGTAGGCGGCGATCTCGGCGTCGTCCGGCGAGCCGAAGCGCACCGTCGTCGACGCGGTCGCCGAGACCTGCTTGCCGTTCGCGGTGTCGATGACGCAGTGACCCGTCCGCAGTACGCCGGAGCGGCCGCGCATCGACACCCACCGGGCGGTCGCCTCCGCGGCGTCCGCCGGCTTGCCCAGCGCCTCGCCGTCCAGGTCCAGTACGGAGTCGCAGCCGATCACCAGCTCGCCGCCGGTCAGGCCGGCCGCGACCGCCGCCGCCTTCGCCTCGGCCAGCACCCGCGCCAGCTCCGCCGGGTTCGCGGCGGTCAGCGCGTCCTCGTCGACCCCGCTGACCACGACCCGGGGATCGAGTCCGGCCTGCCGCAGCAGGTTGAGCCGGGCGGGGGATGCGGAGGCCAGGACGAGAGGGCGACGGGTGCTCATCGGGCCATCGTAATTCGGGCCGCGGCCGCTGCGGCGCCGGGGCGGGACACTGCCGGACGGTCAGCTGTGCCAGCCGACCAGCAGCATCAGCAGGGGAATGGTCAGCGCGATCACGAGCATCGCGCGCCGCAGCATCGCCTGCACCTGCCGCATGTCCTCCGGCGGTTCGTCGCGCCGGTCGCGGTCCGACCACAACATGTCTTCCAGGTTGCGCCCGGGAAAAGGCCCGCGCCTGAGTACGGGTACTCAAGCGCGGGCCGGGAGATGACTATTTGTTCGGCTTGCTCCGCTGATGCGGCTGGGCCGGCTCGTTCAGCGCGGCCAGAAGGACGTGCGCCACGCGCCGGGTCCCGGGCCGGGGACAGGGCGGGGCACGTTGTGGGCCGGGTCGGCCCACTGCTCCGTCGGGTGCGGGCCGTCGGCGCTGCCCGACGTCGCGGCGGCCCGCGCCTGGACCAGTGCCACGACGGCGGCCAGCTCCTCCGGGGTCGGATTTCCCCGCTCTACCTTGATCACCACGGGACGGCTCCTTACAGGGGGATGTTGCCGTGCTTCTTCGGCGGCAGGCTCTCGCGCTTGTTGCGCAGCGTTCGCAGCGCCTTGACGAGGTGCGAGCGGGTCTCGGACGGCATGATCACCGCGTCGATGTAACCGCGCTCGGCGGCCACGTACGGGTTCAGCAGCGTGTCCTCGTAATCGGTGATCAGCTGCTGGCGCAGCTCCTCGACCGCCTCCGGCGTCTTCGCCTCGGCCAGCGTGCGGCGGTGCAGGATGTTCACCGCGCCCTGCGCGCCCATGACCGCGATCTGCGCGGTCGGCCACGCCAGGTTCAGGTCGGCGCCCAGGTGCTTGGAGCCCATCACGTCGTAGGCGCCGCCGTACGCCTTACGGGTGATGACGGTGATCAGCGGGACCGTCGCCTCCGCGTAGGCGTAGATCAGCTTGGCGCCGCGCCGGATGATGCCGTTCCACTCCTGGTCGGTGCCGGGCAGGAAGCCGGGTACGTCCACGAAGGTGATGACCGGGATGTTGAAACTGTCGCAGGTACGGACGAAGCGGGCGGCCTTTTCCGACGCGTCGATGTCCAGACAGCCCGCGAACTGCATCGGCTGGTTGGCGATGATGCCGACCGGCCGGCCCTCGATCCGGCCGAGGCCCGCGACGATGTTCGGCGCGAACAGCGCCTGCGTCTCCAGGAACTCGCCGTCGTCCAGCACGTGCTCGATGACCTTGTGCATGTCGTACGGCTGGTTCGCGGAGTCCGGGATCAGCGCGTCCAGCTCCAGGTCCTCGGCGCTGGTCGCCAGGTCCGCCTCGACCGGGTAGGCCGGGGCCTCCGCCAGGTTGTTGGACGGCAGGTACGACAGCAGCGCCTTCACGTACTCGATGGCGTCCTTCTCGTCACCCGCCATGTGGTGCGCGTTCCCGGACGTCGTGTTGTGGGTGCGGGCGCCGCCCAGCTCCTCCATGGCGACGTCCTCGCCGGTCACGGTCTTGATGACGTCGGGTCCCGTGATGAACATGTGCGAGGTCTGGTCGACCATCACCACGAAGTCCGTGATGGCCGGCGAGTACACCGCGCCGCCCGCGCAGGGGCCCACGATCAGCGAGATCTGCGGGATCACACCGGAGGCGTGGGTGTTGCGGCGGAAGATCTCGCCGTACATGCCGAGCGAGGCCACACCCTCCTGGATGCGGGCGCCGCCGGAGTCGTTGATGCCGATGACCGGGCAGCCGGTCTTCATCGCCCAGTCCATGACCTTGACGATCTTCTCGCCGTAGACCTCGCCCAGGGCGCCGCCGAAGACGGTGAAGTCCTGGGAGAAGACCGCCACCGGGCGGCCCTCGACCGTGCCGTAGCCCGTGACGACGCCGTCGCCGTAGGGGCGGTTCTTCTCCAGGTCGAAGTTGGTCGACCGGTGCCGGGCGAGCTCGTCCAGCTCGACGAACGAGTCCTCGTCGAGGAGCAGTTCGATCCGCTCCCGGGCGGTCAGCTTGCCCTTGGCGTGTTGCTTCTCCACCGCGCGCGCGGAGCCGGCGTGCGTCGCCTCCTCCATACGGCGGCGCAGATCCGCGAGCTTGCCCGCGGTGGTGTGGATGTCGTGCTCCGGCTCGGCCATGGAGGCGGCTCTCCTGCTCTCGTGGGTCCTGTCGGGTCCTACTTGACTGGCGAGTAACGCTGTTTCGTAGCGTAACGGCGCGACTGGTTCCCGAGCAGTGCGGCGTT
The DNA here is from genome assembly GCF_010548325.1 of Streptomyces sp. SID13666. NCBI lineage: Bacteria > Bacillati > Actinomycetota > Actinomycetes > Kitasatosporales > Streptomycetaceae > Streptomyces > Streptomyces sp. SID13666. Next base: position 18,400 of record NZ_JAAGLX010000031.1, read on the forward strand.
GGACACACTCCGCTCACAGGTCTTCTCCTAATCTGGGCGGATGACGACTCCCAACCGCTGGTCCGACCTGGAGCGCCCCCCTCTCGGCGAAGCCGCGCTGCGCCGGGCGGTCATCGCGCCGGACAGCCCCTGGACGTCCCTCGACGTCGTCGAGGCCACCGGTTCCACCAACAGTGACCTCGCACAACGCGCCAACGCCGGTGCCCCCGAAGGCGCCGTACTCGTCGCGGAGGAGCAGACCGCGGGCCGCGGCCGGCTGGACCGCCAGTGGTCGGCGCCGCCCCGCTCCGGCCTGTTCTTCTCGGTGCTACTGCGGCCCGCCGACGTACCGGTGGAGCGCTGGGGCTGGCTGCCGCTGCTCGCCGGAGTCGCGACCGCCACGGCGCTGTCCCGGACCGCCGGCGTCGACACGGCACTCAAATGGCCCAACGACCTGCTGGTCACCATCGACGGCGAGGAGCGCAAGACCGGCGGCATCCTCGCCGAGCGCGCCGGCACCGACGCCGTGATCATCGGTATCGGGATCAACGTGTCGCTGCGCACCGACGAACTGCCCGTCCCCGCCGCGGGCTCCCTCGTCCTCGCCGGCGCCAAGGGCACCGACCGCGACCCGCTGCTGCGTGCCGTGCTGCGCTCCCTCGCCGACTGGTACGGCGAGTGGCGGGCGGCCGGCGGCGACCCGGCCGCCTCCCGTCTCCAGCAGACGTACGCGGCCGGCTGCGCCACGCTCGGCCGTGAGGTCCGCGCCGAGCTGCCCGGCGGGCGTGAGCTGGTCGGCACCGCGGTCGGCGTGGACGACGACGGCCGGCTGGTGCTCGCCACCCCGGAAGGGGAGCAGTCGGTGGGCGCGGGGGACGTCGTCCACATCCGCCGCGCGTAGGACCGGGGCCGGGCGGTGGAGGCAGCCCGTCCGGATCCCGGTCCTCCCTTGCGGATCTCCCGTCCGCGGGGGCGTGGAGGAGACCCGTTGACGTAGGCACGGGCAGGTGACGTGAGCTACGGCACACCTGCCGTATCGTTGAGGCGGCGCGTCGGCTTGATGATCGGAAGGGCTCGGACGGGCATTGCGCAGGGATCTGACAGGGGGCGGAGGGTGAGCGTGGACGACGCGGACCTTCCCCCGTACGCGACGGATCCGGGCACCGGCCCGGACCCGGACGGCATCGACCCCGATCAGCCGGCCGATCCGGCCGGCTCCGCCGACCCCGGGACGCCCGCCGATCCCGGTGCCGGCACGGATTCCACCGATCCCGCCGAGCATCCGCTCGCACTGCGCCTCGAACACCTCATCCTCGGCGCCGGCCGCCAGTACACGCCCTTCCAGGCGGCCCGCACCGCCGGCGTCTCCATGGATCTCGCCTCCCGCTTCTGGCGTGCCATGGGCTTCGCCGACATCGGCCAGGCGAAGGCCCTCACCGAGGCCGACGTGCTGGCGCTGCGCCGGCTCGCCGGGCTCGTCGAGGCCGGGCTGCTGAGCGAGTCGATGGCCATTCAGGTGGCCCGCTCCACCGGCCAGACCACCGCCCGCCTCGCCGACTGGCAGACCGACTCCTTCCTCGAAGGGCTCACCGAGCCGCCCGAGCCCGGCATGACGCGGGCCGAGGTCGCCTACCCGCTCGTCGAACTGCTCCTGCCCGAGCTGGAGGAGTTCCTCATCTACGTCTGGCGGCGCCAGCTGGCCGCCGCCACCAGCCGCGTCGTCCAGTCCGACGACGAGGAGGCCGTCGACCGCCGGCTGGCCGTGGGCTTCGCCGACCTCGTCGGCTTCACCCGGCTCACCCGGCGGCTGGAGGAGGAGGAACTCGGCGAGCTCGTCGAGGCCTTCGAGACCACCTGCGCCGACCAGGTCGCCGCACACGGCGGGCGCCTGATCAAGACGCTCGGCGACGAGGTGCTGTACGTCGCCGACGACCCCGGCAGCGCCGCCGAGATCGGGCTGCGGCTCATCGAGACGATGACCGGCGACGAGTCCATGCCCGCACTGCGCGTCGGGATGGCCTTCGGGACCGTGACCACCCGGATGGGCGATGTCTTCGGCACCACCGTGAACCTCGCGAGCCGGCTGACGTCGATAGCGCCACGGGACGCCGTCCTCGTCGACGGTGACTTCGCGCAGGCGCTCGGCGCGGCGGGCGACGCCCCCGTCTCCGAGGTCGACGCGTCCGAGGACGACAAGTACCGCTTCGCCCTGCAGCCGATGTGGCGCCGCCCGGTGCGTGGGCTCGGCGTCGTCGAGCCGTGGCTGCTGACACGCCGTAGCTGACCCCACCTCCCCTGCCGCGCGGCGGGCGCGGCTGGCATGATCCGGGGCATGACGGAGTCTGAAATGCGGTTCGGGGAATGGGTCGCGGTGCGGCGGCACGGCGCGCGCGTCGCGGAGTTGGTGCTGGATCGCCCCAAGGCGATGAACGCCATCTCGACGGAGATGGCCGGGAACGTGGCGGCGGCCTGTGCCGCGCTCGCCGCCGACCGGACGGTCAGCGTCGTGGTGCTGACGTCCACGCACGAGCGCGCGTTCTGCGTCGGCGCGGACCTGAAGGAGCGCAACTCCTTCACGGACGCCGACCTCGGCCGGCAGCGGCCGGACACCCGTGCCGCGTACACCTCGGTGCTGGAACTTCCGATGCCGTCGATCGCCGCGGTGCACGGCTTCGCGCTCGGTGGCGGCTTCGAGCTGGCGCTGTCCTGCGACGTGATCGTGGCGGACGCCACCGCGGTGGTGGGGCTGCCGGAGGTCTCGGTGGGCGTGATCCCCGGCGGTGGCGGCACCCAGCTGCTGCCGCGCCGGGTGGGCGCGGCACGGGCCGCCGAGCTGATCTTCACGGCGCGGCGGGTGGCGGCGGAGGAGGCCCGTGAGCTGGGCCTCGTCGACGTCCTGGCCGCCGCGGGCGAGGACCGCGCGGACGCGCTGGCGCTCGCGGAGCGCATGGCCGCGAACTCGCCGGTGGGCCTGCGGGCCGCGAAGCGGGCGCTGCGGCTCGGGCACGGACTGGATCTGCGGGCCGGTCTCGACGTCGAGGACGCGGCGTGGCGGACGGTGGCCTTCTCGGGGGACCGGGCCGAGGGCGTGGCGGCGTTCAACGAGAAGCGGACGCCGGACTGGCCGGGGGAGTGACGCCGGCCCGGGTGGCGGCGGGCGGCTGACGGGGGAACAGTAAATTCGTCCAGGGAGTAGTCAAACAGCCCCAAGTGCGACATTTGTTCTTAACCTGGTGGGATGGGTGACGGGACGGCCGATCGACGGCTGCGAGCGGTCGTGGAGTTGGCGCAGGCGATGGCGGCCGCCCAGGACCCGCGCGAGGCGGTGCGGGCGGCCGCCACCAGGGCGCGGCTCGCGATGGGCGGGTCCTTCGCGGCGCTGTCGTCGTGGGAACGGGGATCGGGCCAGCTCAAGGTGCTCGTCAACGACGGCGACCTGGCGCCCGGCGAGGACCCGGAGCCGCGGGACGAGACCTATCCCGTGAACGACTTCCCGGAGATCGTCGAGTTCCTGCACGGGAAATGGGCCGGCGGCGGGGAACCGCACGCCTGGGTCGAGACGGCCGAGGAGGGCCCGCAGGGGCCGGGCGCGTACTGCCACCAGCGGGTCGCCGCCCTGCGGCGGCGCGGGCGCGGCTGCTGCGTCGTCGCGCCGATCGTGCTGCACGGGCGCGCCTGGGGCGAGCTGTACGTGGCCCGGGGCGCGGGCGAGCCGGTCTTCGACCGGGCGGACGCGGACTTCGCGACGGTGCTGGCCGCCGTGATCGCGGCCGGGATCTCGCAGACCGAACGGCTCGCCGAGGTCCAGCGGCTGGCCTTCAGCGACCCGCTGACCGGGCTCGGGAACCGGCGCGCCGTCGACGTCCGGCTGGACGAGGCGCTGGAGCTGCACCGGGTGTCGGGGACCGTGGTGAGCCTGGTGGTGTGCGATCTGAACGGTCTGAAGAAGGTGAACGACCGGCTCGGGCACGCGGTCGGGGACCAACTGCTCGAACGTTTCGGCTCCGTCCTGTCGCTGTGCGGCGCGCTGCTGCCGGGCAGCCTGGCGGCCCGGCTCGGCGGCGACGAGTTCTGCCTCGTCGCGGTCGGCCAGAGCCCGGACGAGGTGGTGGGCGCGGCGGACGAGCTGTGCCGGCGGGCCACCGAGCTGGAGGTGGGCGAAGGCGTCGCGTGCGGGGTCGCCTCGACGGGCGACCCGATCGGGCCGGTACGGACCGCCCGGCGGCTCTTCCGCCTCGCCGACGCCGCCCAGTACCGGGCCAAGGCGCTGCGCTCGGCCACTCCGGTCGTCGCGGGGCGCGGGGGCCCGGACGACCCCGTCGTACGCCTCGCGGACCAGCCGCCCGCGCCCGAGGGCGAACGCCGGCGGATTCGCGGGCGCCACGGGTCCTGACGGGCGGGCCTGCCGGCGGGCCCGGTTGCCTTGCTGTGCCCGGCCCCGAGCGGTTGTCGGGTAGGGCCCGCGAAGATCACCGGGGCGGGCCATCGAAGATCGCCTGCGAAGGTAAGGAGTGACAGGCGGCGATTCACTCTCTAGGGTGCGTGAATATGAATATGCATAACGTGGTCATCGGCGCCGACGGCGCGAGCGCGGACGACGTCCTGGCCGTGGCTCGCGGCGGCGCGAAGGTCGAACTGTCGCAGCAGGCACTGACCGGGATCGCCGCGTCGCGGCAGGTCATCGAGGCGCTGGCGGCCAAGCCGGAGCCGGTCTACGGCGTGTCCACGGGCTTCGGCGCGCTGGCCGTCCGCCACATCAGCCCGGAGCTGCGCGCACAGCTGCAGCGCTCCCTGGTGCGTTCGCACGCCGCCGGCATGGGCCCGAGCGTCGAGCGCGAGGTCGTGCGCGGCCTGATGTTCCTGCGGCTGAAGACGCTCGCGTCCGGCCGCACCGGCGTGCGTCCGGTCGTCGCCGAGACGATGGCGGCGATCCTGAACGCCGGAATCACCCCCGTCGTGCACGAGTACGGCTCGCTCGGCTGTTCCGGTGACCTCGCACCGCTCGCGCACTGCGCGCAGGTGCTGATGGGCGAAGGCGTGGCCGAAGGCCCCGACGGAACGATTCGTCCGGCCGGCGAGCTGCTCGCCGAGGCCGGCATCGAGCCGGTGGAGCTGCGCGAGAAGGAGGGCCTGGCCCTCATCAACGGCACCGACGGCATGCTCGGCATGCTGGTGATGGCCTGCGCGGACCTCGCGCAGCTGTTCACCGCCGCCGACATCACCGCCGCGCTCTCGCTGGAGGCACTGCTCGGCACCGAGCGCGTCCTCGCGCCCGAGCTGCACGCCATCCGCCCGCACCCGGGCCAGGCCGCGAGCGCCGAGAACATGCGCCGCGTGCTGGAGGGCTCCGGCTTCACCGGGCACCACCAGGACGACGCCCCGCGCGTCCAGGACGCCTACTCGATCCGCTGCGCCCCGCAGGTCGCGGGCGCCGGCCGGGACACCCTGGCGCACGCCCGGCTGGTGGCCGACCGCGAGCTGATCTCCGCCGTCGACAACCCCGTGGTGCTGCCCGACGGCCGCGTGGAGTCCAACGGCAACTTCCACGGCGCGCCCGTGGCGTACGTCCTGGACTTCCTGGCGATCGCCGCCGCCGACCTCGGCAGCATCGCCGAGCGGCGCACCGACCGGCTGCTCGACAAGTCGCGCTCGCACGGGCTGCCGGCGTTCCTCGCCGACGACCCGGGCGTGGACTCGGGCCTGATGATCGCTCAGTACACGCAGGCCGCGCTGGTCAGCGAGATGAAGCGGCTGGCCGTGCCGGCCTCCGTGGACTCGATCCCGTCGTCCGCGATGCAGGAGGACCACGTCTCGATGGGCTGGTCCGCGGCCCGCAAGCTGCGGACGACCGTCGACAACCTGGCGCGGATCATCGCCGTCGAGCTGTTCGCCGCGACCCGCGCCATCGAGATGCGCGAGAAGCTCACCGCGGGCGGTCTGCGGCCCGCCCCGGCCACTCGGGCGATCGTGGCGGCGGTCCGTGAGGCGGGCATCGACGGAGTCGGCCCGGACCGTTTCCTGTCGCCCGACCTGGAGGCCGCGTACGCGTTCGTCCGGGCCGGAAAGCTCAACGCGGCGGCCGAATCGGTGACGGGGCCGCTGGCCTGACGCCGGATCAGCGGGGCCGGCGCCGCGCGCCGCGCGACTGCTGAGCGGCGATGGCTGAGCGCTTGCTGAGCCGCTGCTGAGCGTGACGATGACGAGGGGCGCACACCCGCGGGTGTGCGTCCCTCGGTGCTTCAGAGCGCCTGCGCGCGGGAGCGCCGCCCTGCGTTCAGCACCAGCCCCGCACCGCCGACGAGGAACGCGGCCCCGCCGATCAGATACGGCGTGGTGTGCACCGTTCCGGTGGCCGCGAGATGGAGCGTCCCGGTCGTCGACGTCGTCGGTCCTGATGTCGTCACGGGTGCCTTGACCTGCGAAGCGGGGGCATGATCCGGGCTGGCGGTGGCGGACGGCACGAAATACAGCGCTGCCAGTACGGAAGCCGCGGCGGCGGCGACGAACGGGCGTGGAGAAGCCAGAGGCGAGGTCAACGGATCCCCCATTGGGTGCGGCGACTTGACCGTAGACGCCGATGTTAGTGACCTGGTGTGCCTGGTGGGAAGCTGGCGCTCCGGCGTTTACGCTCCGTCGCATGAGCACTACTGAGATTCCCCGTGGCGACAGCGGCCCGCGCTATGTCCGACTCCAGGTCGAGCTCGTTCTCGAGGTCACCGGACAGCAGGAAGTGACCGCCGCCGCACTGGAGCACATCGCCGCCGACGCGGAGATGCCCGCCGAGGAGCGGACGCACGCCGAGGCGGCTGTGAAGCAGGACGAGTCCGAGGCGCTGGCCTATCTGATCGACCCGTTCGACCTGGTCACGACGGTCCCCGGGATCGAACTCGTGCAGGCCTCGTGGTCCTGCGCGCACACCGAGTACGACCCCGACTCCGAGGAGTGGGACATGTACGACGACGACGATGCCGCAGAGGAGGACGTCGAGGAGGCCACCACGCCGGCCTGATCCCGGTCCGGCTCCGCCTGATCCTGGTCTGACCTGCATTTTTCCCCGACCCCGGGCCGTTTCGCGGCCCGGGGTTCCGCACGTGTGCCTCGACACACTTTCCGGACAAAGGGAACGGACTTCCGGCCCCGCATGTTCCTCTGGTTATGGATGAGGCTCGTTTCCGGATCCATCTCGTCCGGATCCGTCGCTCGCAGGGACGCGGGCAGGACTCGCGGGAACGCGAGCAGGGAACGTGCGCCCGCAGGCATTGGAGATTTGTGTGAAGTCGCCCGACCCCGGCACCGCAACCGGCCCCGTCAACGGCATGACGCCCGACCAGCGCGCGCGCTCGCGGCGCAGGCGCCGCACCGGCCTGGCGGCCGTCGCGGTCGTGCTCGGCGGCGCGGTCGCGCTGACCGCGTGCGGCGGCAGCGGCTCGGACAAGGGCGCCGCCGCGACGGACAAGGGCAAGACACAGGCGGACGTCGACGCGGCCGCCGCCGACGTCTCCTCGGACGCCAAGATCGCCATCACCCCGAAGACGGGGACGAGCAACGCGAGCATCAGCAGCGGCACCAAGATCGCCGTGACCGACGGCAAACTCACCGCGGTCGCCATGACCGAGGTCGTGAGCGGAAAGGCCGTCAAGGGCGCGATAGCCACCGACGGCACCAGCTGGAAGCCGGACGCCTCCCTCGACCGCGGCAAGAAGTACAAGGTCGCGGCCACCGCGCAGGACGCGAAGGGGCGCGTCGTCACCGAGACCTCCACCTTCGGCACGGTCTCCGCGAGCAACAGCTTCATCGGCTACTTCACGCCGGAGGACGGCTCCACGGTCGGCGTCGGCATGCCGGTGTCGATCAAGTTCGACAAGGCCGTCACCAACAAGAAGGCCGTCGAGTCGGCCATCAAGGTGGCGTCCAGCAGCGGCCAGACGGTCGTGGGCCACTGGTTCGACTCCACCCGGCTGGACTTCCGTCCGCAGGAGTACTGGAAGGCCGGCTCGAACGTCAGCGTCAAGCTGAAGCTCGACGGCGTCGAGGGCTCCAACGGCGTTTACGGCGTCCAGAACAAGGACGTCAACTTCACCGTCGGCCGGTCCCAGGTCTCGACGGTCGACGCCACGACCAAGACGATGACGGTCGTCCGCGACGGCAAGACGATCAAGACCATCCCGATCTCGGCCGGCTCCGCCGACCACCCGACCTACAACGGTCAGATGGTGATCTCCGAGAAGTACAAGCAGACGCGGATGAACGGTGACTCGGTCGGCTTCAAGGGTGAGTACGACATCGCCGACGTGCCGCACGCCATGCGGCTGAGCTCCTCGGGCACGTTCATCCACGGCAACTACTGGGGCAACAAGTCGATCTTCGGCTCGGCCAACACCAGCCACGGCTGCATCGGCCTGAGCGACGCCAAGGGCGCCAATGACCCGGACACGCTGGGTGCCTGGTTCTTCGACCAGTCGCTGATCGGCGACGTGGTCGTGATGAAGAACTCGCCCGACAAGACGATCAAGCCGGACAACGGGCTCAACGGGTGGAACATGACGTGGAGCGCTTGGACCGCCGGGTCCGCGCTGGGTGCCACTTCCTGATCCTGCGGGTTTGCCTGCGGCCGGCTTGAGCCGGGGGCCCGGCGGGCCCCTCTCTAGGGTGTGTTGCGAAAGTCCCGCCTGGCCCACGGCGTCTGGCACGCGCCCTCGCTGCGCTGTCGGAGCTCGTCCGGGTACGTCCAGTACGAGGACGACCCTCCGCCTTGCGAGCGCACGCACCGGACGCCGTGGGCCACGCCCTCCGGGCGAACGGCGCTCCTTTCGCAACACGCCCTAGCGGGCGGTCCATTCGGACGGGTCGTCCAGGACCGCCCGCACCGCGCTGTACGCCGCGCCCAGCAGCACCCCGTCCCGGCCCAGCCGTGACTCGACCACCAGCGCGCCGCCGCCCGTGACCCGTCGCCCCAGCTCCCGCCGCACCCCCGGCAGCAGCCACGGGGCCAGCTCGGAGAGCGGGCCGCCGAGGACCACCGCCTGCGGGTCGAGCAGGTTCACGGCGCCGCTCAGCGCGATCCCGAGCGCCCGGCCGGCGGCCTCCAGGGCCGCCAGCGCGGGCGCGTCGTCGTCCGAGGCCGCCGTCCGCAGCGCCTTGAGCCGCCCCGGCAGCTCCGGGGCGATGCCGGCCGCGCGCAGCACCGCCTCCTCGCCCGCGTACTGCTCCAGGCAGCCGCGGGCGCCGCAGGAGCAGCGCGGACCGTCGGGGTAGACGGGGACGTGCCCGAGCTCGCCGGCGAAGCCGCGCGCTCCGCGGAAGAGGCTGCCGTTGATGACGAGGGCGGCGCCGATGCCGATCTCTGCCGAGACGTGGATGAAGTCGGTGAGGGGGGCTTGGGCGGCGCCTTGTGGGGTGTCGGTGGCGGGGAGCACCTTTTCCCTGCCGGCCAGCCACAGTTCTGCCAGTGCCCCTAGGTTCGCCTCGTTCTCCACGGTCAGTTCGGTGCGTTCGTTCTTCCAGCCGAGGTTCGGTGCCCGCAGAACCGTGTGCTGGTCCCTCCCCACCAGGCCGGGGACCGCGACGGTCAGCCCCGCCGGGCGCAGCCCGAGCGCCACCGCTTCCTCCGTCACCTGCCGGACGAGTCCGTCCAGCTCGCCGAGCGTCTGCGCGGCGGCCCGGCCGCGGTTGCGGGCCTCCACGGTCGCTCGGGCCCGTACGGTGCCGCGCAGGTCCACGACGCAGGCCGCGAGGTGGTCCACACCCACTTCGGCGCCGATCCCGGCGGGGCCGCGCGGGCTGAGGGCGAGGGCGGTGCCGGGGCGGCCCACGGTGCCGGGGCGCTGCGCGCCCAGCTCGGTGACGAGGCCCGCCGCGATGAGTTCGTCGACGAGCGTCGAGACGGTGGCCCGGGTGAGGCCGACCTCGGCCGCGACGGCTGCCCGGGACATGTTGTCGCCGGCGGCGACGGCGTGCACGACGGCGGACAGGTTGCGGCGGCGCAGGGCGGCTTGGGGGTTGGTGCCGGTTGCCACGGTCGGTCCGTTCTGTGGTCTGTGGGGGCGGGGGCCGGGCCCTCCGGGGCGGGGCTTCGAAATCGACTGTTCACGATCCCCCAACCTTCGGCCGGGGGTGCCCCCAGGGGCCCACAAATAGCTCGGCGGCATTTCGAAACCCCACCCCTGCGGACCCGTCCCCCTCCGGTTCGAGCCACCCGGGGGGGTGGGGGCCCTGGCCTCCTGCGTGTCGTTCGTCAGGTGGTGGTCAGCGCCGCTCTCAGGGATTCCAGCGTGGTTTCGTCCCGTTCGATCGGATCGTAGACCGGGCCCGCCGACGTGCCCCAGCGGGCGGCGATGTCGGTGGGTGTTTCCCCGGTGAGGAGGGCGGCCGCCTGCGCGGCGACGCCCAGGGCGACGAGGTCGTCCGCGTCGGGGATCTGGACCGCTCGTCCGGACAGCCGGCGGACGGTCTGCCGCCAGGCGGTGCCGCGGGCGCCGCCGCCGATCAGGAGGAGGGGCTCGTCGGAGGGCCGGTCGTCGACCGCCAGGACCAGGTCCAGGGCGGCGAGGAGGGTGTAGGTGGCGCCGTCGTAGGCGGCCTGCAGGATCTGGCCGGGGGTGGTGTCGTGGCGCAGGCCGGTGAGGGTGCCCGAGGCGAGGGGGAGGTTGGGGGTGCGCTCTCCGTCGAGGAAGGGGAGGAGGGTGATCGTTCGGTTGGGTTCCACGGCCTCTCTGGTGAGGCTGAGGAGGCCGGCGATCTTGTCCACCGCCTGGGTGCAGTTCAGGGTGCAGGCGAGCGGGAGCCAGCCGCCGTGTGCCCCCGCGAAGCCGGCGACCGTTCCCGTGGGGTCGGTGGGGCGGTTGGTCGAGGGGGTGTAGACGGTTCCCGAGGTGCCCAGGCTGAGGGCGGCGCGGCCGGGGGTCAGGCCGAGGCCCAGGGCGGCCGCCGCGTTGTCGCCGGTGCCGGAGGCGACCGGGATGCCGGGTGGGAGGGGGAGGCCGGGGAGCGTGGTCCCTGCTGGTTCTCCTGGGGCCAGTACGCGGGGGAGGAGGGCTTCGTCGAGGCCGACGGTGGTGAGGACGGCGTTGTCGTAGGTCTCGGTGTCCGAGGCCCACCAGCCGGTTCCCGATACGTCGCCGCGATCCGTGACCGCCTGGCCCGTCAGCCGTTCGGTGAGGAAGTCGTGCGGCAGGCGCACTCCGGCGGTCGCGGCGGCGACGGCCGGTTCGTTCTCGCGCAGCCAGGCCCATTTCGCGACGGTGAAGCTGGCTCCGGGTACGGAGCCGAAGCGCTCGGCCCAGTGTTTGGCTCCGAAGCGTGCGACGAGTGCCTCTGCCTGGGGGGCTGATCGCACGTCGTTCCAGAGGAGGGCCGGGCGCAGGGCCTTACCCGATGCGTCGAGGGTGACCAAGCCATGTTGTTGGCCTCCGATGGAGATGGCCGAGGCCGGGTGTGGGGATAGGGCTTCGAGGGTTGTTCTGAGGGCTTGCCACCAGACCTCCGGGTCCGTTTCGCGCCTTCCGCCCTCGCTGACCGTGTGGGGCGATCTGGCCCGCGCCAGCACTTCGCCGGTGTCCACCCGGACCGCCAGCGCCTTCGTCGACTGGGTGGAGCTGTCCACCCCGATCACGACCGTCGGTTCCATTGAGCGACCCCCTTCTCTTCCCATCGCGGTCCTCGCATACTAATTTGTTCAACGGTCTTACGAATAGGAGCCGGCGCCATGAGTCTCACCCCCACCCCCGAGCACAAGTTCACTTTCGGCCTCTGGACGGTCGGCTGGCAGGGCCGCGACCCGTTCGGTGACGCCAGCCGCCCCGCCCTCGACCCGGTCGAGTCCGTCACCCGGCTCGCCGAGCTGGGCGCGTACGGCGTGACGTTCCACGACGACGACCTCATCCCGTTCGGCGCCACGGAGGTCGAGCGCGAGACGCACATCAAGCGGTTCCGGCAGGCCCTCGACGCGACCGGCCTGGTGGTGCCCATGGCCACCACCAATCTCTTCACGCACCCGGTCTTCAAGGACGGCGCCTTCACGTCCAACGACCGTGACGTACGGCGGTACGCGCTGCGCAAGACGGTCCTGAACATCGATCTGGCCGTCGAGCTCGGTGCGCAGGTCTATGTGGCGTGGGGCGGCCGGGAAGGGGCGGAGTCCGGGGCGGCCAAGGACGTGCGGGTCGCGCTGGACCGGATGAAGGAGGCGTTCGACCTGCTCGGCGAGTATGTGCTGGGGCAGGGGTACGACCTGCGGTTCGCCGTGGAGCCCAAGCCGAACGAGCCGCGCGGCGACATCCTGCTGCCGACCGTGGGGCACGCGCTCGCGTTCATCAACGAGCTGGAGCACCCGGAGCTGGTCGGGGTGAACCCCGAGACCGGGCACGAGCAGATGGCCGGGCTCAACTTCACTCACGGCATCGCGCAGGCGCTGTGGCACGGCAAGCTCTTCCACATCGACCTCAACGGCCAGACCGGCATCAAGTACGACCAGGACCTGCGCTTCGGCGCGGGCAATCTGCGGGACGCGTTCTGGCTCGTCGATCTGCTGGAGACCGCCGGTTACGAGGGGCCCCGGCACTTCGACTTCAAGCCGCCGCGTACCGAGGACTCCGACGGCGTCTGGGCCTCGGCCGCCGGGTGCATGCGCAACTACCTGCTGCTGAAGGAGCGCGCCGCCGCGTTCCGTGCCGATCCGGTCGTGCAGGAGGCGCTCAGGGCGTCCCGGCTGGACGAGCTGGCCCGGCCGACGCTGGGGGAGGGCGAGACGCTCAGTGATCTGCTGGGCGACCGGGCGTCGTTCGAGGACTTCGACGTCGAGGCGGCGGCGGTGAAGGGCATGGCGTTCGAGCAGCTCGACCAGCTGGCGATGGACCACCTGCTCGGCGCCCGCTGACCTTTCTCATCCGGCTCTCAGTCCGGCCTCACCCGTTCATCACCGCTGGTTCCTACCGTGACGGCGCAGCGGGAGTACGAGGGACCTCCGATCCACTCGTACTTCCGCCGTCCCCATTCATCCCCCCGCATCCTGGCCGGGGTGGCAACGGCGAGGAATCGCATGTTCTTTACGTATCTCAGGCGCGAGCTGCGACGTCGCAGAAAGGCCGCGCTGGTCATCGCGCTGGGGCTGGCCCTCGGTATCGGGCTGGTCATCACCGTCAACTCGGCCTCGGCGGGGATGCAGGTGGCGCAGGGCAAGGTCCTGCAGTCCCTGTACGGCCTCGGGACCGATATGACGGTCACCAAGGCCGCCGCCGCGCAGGGCAGTACCGGGGCCACCGGGCGTCCGAAGTTCAACTTCGGTGCCACCACGGACTCCAAGGAGCAGAGCAGCGACCAGGTGATGGTGCAGGGCTTCGAGTCGCTGCCCAGCACGGTCGTGTCCCAGGTCGCCGGGCAGAAGGGGGTGGACGACGCCGTCGGCGGGCTGAGCCTGCGGGTGCTGAAGGTGAGCGGGCAGTTCGACCGGGGGCAGGTCAAGCAGGGCCAGACCACCGGCGGCGGGCGCGGTGGTGGCGGCGCGCAGCCGCCGAGTGAGGTGCAGGGCGGTGGCGCGCAGTTCGACGTCAACAACTACTCGGTCTACGGCGTGGACGTCGCCAAGCCGGCGCTCGGGCCGCTGACCTCCTCGAAGATCACCTCGGGTACGTCCTTCACGAGCGCGCAGTCCAACACCGCCGTGGCCGTCCTCGACAGCTCCTACGCCAAGGAGAACAAGCTCGCGGTCGGTGGCACGCTCACCATCAAGGCCGTCAAGTACAAGGTCATCGGCATCGCGACCGCCGACAGTGGCGACTCCGCCGCCAACGTCTACATCCCGCTGACGCAGGCCCAGACGCTGGCCGGCGCCAAGGACAAGGTCACCACGGTCTATGTGAAGGCCACGGACTCGCAGCAGATCGACGGCGTCAAGTCCGCCATCCAGAAGAACGTCCCGGGCACGACGGTCACCACCTCCGCCGATCTCGCCTCCACGGTCTCCGGTTCGCTCGCCACCGCTTCCGACCTGGCGACGAACCTCGGCAAGTGGCTCTCCATCGCCGTGCTGATCGCCGCGTTCCTGGTCGCGGGACTGCTCACCTCCTCCGCCGTCAGCAGGCGCGTGCGGGAGTTCGGCACGCTCAAGGCGCTGGGCTGGAAGAGCCGCCGGGTCACCGGTCAGGTGATGGGCGAGGCCCTGGTCAACGGCCTCATCGGCGGCGTCCTCGGTATCGCGCTGGGCCTCGGCGGCGCGTACCTCATCACCGCCATCAGCCCGACGCTGACCGCGTCGGTCGCCTCCGGTGGCGGTGGTGGTGGTGGCTTCGGCGGCGGGCCCGGGCGGCAGGCCGCGACGAAGGCGCTGGACATCGCGCTGACCGCTCCCGTCAGCCTCGGCACCATCGGCCTGTCGGTCGGCCTCGCCGTCGCCGGCGGCCTCATCGCGGGCACCTTCGGCGGCTGGCGCGCCTCCAGGCTCCGCCCGGCGGACGCCCTGCGCCGCGTCGAATAGCCACCCACCTTCAGTCTCAAGGGAGTTGACCATGTACCAGCTGACCGGCGTCACCAAGCACTACCGACGCGGCAAGGACACCGTCGAGGCCCTGCGGGGTGTCGATCTCACCATCGAGGACGGCGACCAGCTCGTCATCCAGGGCCCCACCGGCGGCGGCAAGTCCACCCTGCTGCAGATGCTCGGCGCCCTCGACCGCCCGACCGAGGGCTCGGTGGAGTTCGACGGCGTCGACCTCGCCCGGCTCGGCGAGGCCAAGCTCACCAGGATGCGCGCCGAGAACATCGGCTTCATCTTCCAGAGCTTCAACCTCATCCCGACGCTCACCGCCCAGGAGAACGTCGAGACGGCCCTCGTCCCCATGGGCGTCAAGCCCGCGGAACGCCGCCGCCTCGCCGTCGAGGCCCTGGAGTCCGTCGGCCTCGACGAACGTCTGAGCCACCTGCCCTCCGAGCTCTCCGGAGGTCAGCAGCAGCGCGTCGCCATCGCCCGCGCCCTCGTCAAGAAGCCCAAGGTCCTCCTCGCCGACGAGCCCACCGGCAACCTCGACGAGGCCACCCGCGACGACATCATGGGCCTCCTCGAAGGCCTCTGGAGAGAACGTGGCCTGACCTTCATCCTCGTCACCCACGACTCCGCCATCGCCAAACGCGCCCCCCGCCTGGCAACCATCCGCAAGGGCCGCGTCACAGTGACGGAGCGGGTCCCGGCGACCTAGCCGGAAGCCGGGGCCGGGCCACCCGACGAGGGCCCGGCCCCGACACGGCGGTCGGCAAGGAGACCTCCGCGGCGTACACGAGCAGGTTCGCGAAGCGCAGGCATGGGAGCAGGTGCATGTTCAGTGGCGCGTACCTTCATTGCCAGCCGTCCAATGCACGCTCTGCGTTGTCGACCAGTTCCTTATAGGTCATGACCTCAACGCGACTGATGTGTGTGTTGAGGGTGCGGAAGGCCTCGTTGATCGCGTCTTCGGCAACAACGGGTTGCGCGGCAGGGTGTCCAATCAACACGAGTGCGCTTGCTCGCCGAGTCTCGATGCCCAGTTCATCTCGAATGCGGAGTCGGTGTTCATCCAAGCCGACAAGGTAGTTGACCGCTTGGCTCACTGCGTCGTGTACTTCGGCCGTCGGTACCCAGCACCCTCGGTGTTCCTTGACCAGGCGGCCGCGCAGGCTCATGGAACGCTTCAACTCGACGATATGTAGTGCGCCATCCCCGCGTATGAGGGGGATATCCACCTCGTCGCCCGGTACCAATCGGCGCTGGACCGCTTGGCTCGCGAACTGGCCACCGAAGATCCAGTGCTGACCGTCCAGCGCGCGTTGCAAGTCGAGCTCACTCGCCTCCGGATCCTCCACCACCTTGCGCAACGCCTTGAGATCCTTCCGACGCTTTTGAATCTCGGCGGCCCGGAGTAGCAGTTGCCCCTCCTCGTCCGCTGCCAAAATTGCCAAGGAGCCAGGAGACATCACGATGTGGCGGGCAGATTTCTCCGGATCTTCCAAATCGACTCTTTCGCGTAGGACTTGCTCCATCCACGCGGCCACCTCGGCAGAGCCACGGACTATTCGATACCGGCTGGGTTGCTCCTGCGACTGTTGCATGTAACGGGCGTCCCGGGCGACGGACCCTACGTGAGTAAGCACCTCGCTCGGGCTCGCGTCGGGATACTCGCTGAGGTACTGATCGCCGAGCTGAGCGAAGAAGGCAAGACTCGCGGCTATCGTTCGTGCCAGGAAGTCCTGGTGCGAGCTCAGCGGTTGTGTCGACCGTTGAAAGAGGTGGTATCGCTCTTCGAAGTCCGGTCGGAGGATCCGACCTTCCGCGTAGTCCAGAGAGTCTTGTATCAGTCGCACGATGTGCCACTCGTCTGCCGCTGCCGCTGCCGAGCGCACGTTCTTCAGTACGGTGACGAGTGCTTGGCCTCCTCTGTAGGGGACCTTTCCGCTGCTCATATGCTTGAAGACCGATGCAAGCGCGTCCTTGACGTCAGGATCGATGGCTTGCTCGGCCACGCGCTCCAGTTGCAACTTCAACGCGAAGTCAGATCTCACATCCATAGTCACGATTCTGGTGCCTGGCACTGACAGAATCAGCTTGCGTTGTACCTGCTGAAGATGTGGAGTGCCGCGTCGATCTGTGCTTTCGTGCGGTCGTCGGCTTCCCCTTCGAGTCGCACGAAGACGACGGAGGAACCAGGGTCGGCCGCGACCAGCAGTGTCAGCGGTATTCGGCCCGCCAACGGGTAGTCGTACCAGCCCCGGGCCTCTCCACGTCCGTGCCTGGGAGGGCGCCCTCGATAGCCCCCCAGTCCGAGTCGTCGAAGCGGTAGCCTGAGAACTCCGCAACCGACTCGCAGAACGGCCGCAGATTGGCCTCATGGATCCAGCGGCCGCCGAAGATCGGATCGGAGCACGGAGGGTCGTCTGTCGGTCGTGACGACTCCGATGGGGATGGAAACACCCGTGCCTCCCGGCCCGCAGTACCCGTCAACGTTGCGGTCAAGGTACCGCTGGTCGTCCGGATCGCGAGGGTCGTTGGCGGTGGTGCGGGACAAGCGCAGCCGTGATCGTGGTCACGGATCTTCGATGGTGGGCCGGACGGGGGACAGGAACGGGTCCGGTTGCTCGGTGAGGGCGCCGCGGGCGAGGCGGTGGACTCGGAAGGCGTTGGGGTTCTGCGGGTCTTCGTCGTCGTACGTGTGGAGCAGACCGTAGGAGCCGGGCGCGATGCGGCCGACTTCCGTGAACAGGTCGATGATCTCCGGGCCGTGCAGTCCGGAACGGTTGGGGTGGCCGGCGATGTGCAGCATCCAGCGACCGTTCATCGCGCGCAGGTCGGCCAGGTAGGGACTGTCCATGCGATCGAGGAGTGTCCGCACCTGGCCGAGGAACGCGTCGCAGGGAGTCTCGTCCTCGGGGTCGGGACTCCCTACGAGCGTGATCCAGCCGTGGTACTCGAACACGTCGTCTCAGCAGCCTGAGGGATGGCTGGACAGCCAGTTCCTGTGCTCGTCGCGTAGGGCGTCCCGCTCCTGGGGCGTTGCCAGGATGACGTCGGCCCCGCCGTCGTAGGGGTGGTGGATCCGGCGGAGATCCGTATCGGTTACGAGCACGCCGGCCAGTTCGTCATCCGCCACGTGCCGGAGCAGCGTGTCGATGCAGCCGCTCTGCCACGGGCGCCGGCTGACGTAGAGGTGCGCGTGAACGTCGGAGTCGAGGTCGGGATCGTCCACGTCCGTGAGCGTCATCCAGTGGGAGGCGCCTGGGTCTGCTGTGCGGCGGCTTGCGGGGTGCTCCGCTTCAGCGGGCGGTGCTGACCAAGCCATCGTCACCACGAACACGTCGCCGCCGGCGAACAACCCGTCCAGGACCGTGTTGTACCGGTCCAGGACGGTGGTGTACTCGTGCTCGTTCTCCGGGTAGCGCTTCCCCCCGGGGAGGCTGTGGAAGCGCACCCACCGGTCGTTGTAGACGCTTCGTAGTCGGTGCGCGACCGGCGGGCCCAGCGGCCGTCTTTCCCGCCACAGCGCGGACAGGGCTTCGCTGTCGAAACCGACATCCGCGCCGGGCGGGAGTGGGTCAGCCATCTGCCGGGGCGATTCCGGTCGGGCAGGAGCGGCCCCAGTTCGTCTCCGAGGGGGAGTCCAGGTTGACGCCGGTGCCGCCGATGCCGCAGTAGCCGTCGGGGTTCTTGTCGAGGTACTGCTGGTGGTAGGGCTCGGCGGGGTAGAAGGGGCCGGCCGGGAGGATTTCGGTGGTGATGTCGCCGTAGCCGGCCTTGGTGAGGATCTGCTGGTAGGCGTCGCGGGAGGCCTGGGCGCCGGTGAGCTGGTCCGGGGAGTGGGTGTAGACCGCGGAGCGGTACTGGGTGCCGGAGTCGTTGCCCTGGCGGTTGCCCTGGGTGGGGTTGTGGGACTCCCAGAAGACCTTCAGCAGCTCGGCGAAGGACACTAGCGCGGGGTCGTAGACGACGCGGACGGCCTCGGTGTGGGCGGTGAGACCGCTGCAGACCTCGTCGTAGGTGGGGTTCGGGGTGTGGCCGCCCTGGTAGCCGACGAGGGTGGTCCAGACGCCCGGGGTCTGCCAGAACTTGCGCTCGGCGCCCCAGAAACAGCCCATCCCGAAGTCCACGACCGCCAGATCGGCGGGGTACGGGCCGGTCAGCTGCTTGCCCAGCACGGTGTGCCGCGCGGGCACGTCGAATTCCGGCTCCGGGCGGCCCTTGAGGGCCTCGTCGGCGGAGGGCAGGTGGTTCTTGTGGCGGTTCAGGAACATGGGGGGTTACTCCTCCGGGGTCGGCTCGCTCTCGGAGAACGTCTGAGCGGGCCGCAGGATTCCGTGCGCCGGTTACTTCGCCCGCGCGAACGACAGGTTCCGGATGGCGCAGTAGAACTTCGCCGGGTCCGGGTGGTTGCGCCAGGGGTAGGCGTCGACCCAGCCGTCGACCAGCCGGAACTCGACGACGGCCTCCTGATAACGGTTCTGCTTGTACAGGAAGTACGCGAGCAGATGGCGGGCGTACCGCAGCTTCAGGTGGCCGGCCGGGGCGGCGGCCACATCGGCCAGCAGGGCGTCGACGAGGGACCTCATCTCCGGCGTGCGGTAGTCCTTGTCCACCGCGTCGCTGTTGTGGTGCTCGAACCAGCTGATCAGCGGCAGCACCGTCAGCAGACTGCCGGCCGGGGCCGCGGCGACCGCGTCCGCGTCCGCGTCCGCGTCCGCCGCGAAGCTGTTCGCCAGCTGCTCGGAGCCCCGCCACTTCGCGCACCAGTACTGAAGAGCCGAGAGATGCGCGGAGAAGTGGTGCGGCGCCCGGCTGTCGATCTCCGCCCACAGCGCGCGGAATTCCTTGTGCGAGTAGCCGAGACCGATCGCGACCCACTGCTCGCTCATGTGCGCGCAGGGGTCCTCTGGAGCCAGCCGCACAGCCTCGCGGGCCGCGGTCTGAGCCCGGAGCAGAACGCCGTGGAACCCCTGGAACTGCTGCTGGGTGGTCTGGCTCGCGAGGAGCCCGCCGCGAATGTTCCAAGCCAGTCTCACCAGTGCCGACGCCTCGACGACCGCCGCAGTCGGGTCGTCCGGCCGTTCGGCCTGCCAGGCCTTCAGCCAGGTGTCGTCATCGGCGGCGTCCTTGCCCAGGGCGTTCGCGAGGCTGTCCCGCCGCTCCCAGTCGTCACCGGTGTCGTCGAGCAGCTGCGCGGCGGGCACCCAGTCGCCGGACCGTACGGCGGCCAGGACCGCGTCCAGCTCCGGGTCCGGGCCGGAGCGCTTGGTGTTCTGCCGATCCTGCGGCAGCAGGCCGGGCTCGGGCGGCGTGGTGGACACGCCTCCGGCTCGGGACGCCTTGAAGCGCCGGACGAGCCAGGGGGTCACCCAGAGCAGGACGGGGATGAGCAACAGCAGTCGTGCCATGCGTTCAGGGCTCCTGGATGAGGGGAAGTGCGCCGGCCAGGAGCTCGCGCAGCGGCCCGGTGTCGGGGTCGTCGGTGACGGCGGCGTCGAGGGCCTCGGGGAGGGCTTCGTCGTAACCGTCGGGGAGGGTGAGGCGGGCGGGGGTGGACCAGGAGAGCGTCCAGTCGGCCTTGCCGGCGTCGGCGAGGGTGACGCAGGTCAGCATGGACAGGCCCGAGCGCAGCGCGGGCCGGGCGAATTCGCGGGCCGCGCGGCCGGTGACGGCGGCGGCTTCGGGGGATTTGGGGAGCCGGTCGGCGATGGCCCACAGCCGGCCGGCGTCGATGGCGTCCAGGATCTCGTCGAGGCTCGCGAGGCCGCGCTCCGCGGCGTGACCGGCCCCCGCCGCGGCCTGCTGGAGCGGCCGCGCGCCGGCCCGGAAGGCGGCGAGCCCGGCCTGGCTCGCGAGGGATTCCCAGCTGACGTGCCGCATCCTTGCCGCGCCGGCCGCGAGCGTCGCGGTCTCCAGGGCGGCCAGTACCCCGTCCGGGTCGCGCAGCAGGGTGAGGGCGGACGGTGCGTCGGGATCGTCGCGCACACCGTCGTCGGGGAGCGCTTCGAGCAGGCGGACGCGTTCGGCGATGGGCGGGTGCGAGTCGTAGGGGGAGTGCTCCGGCTCGGGGAGCTCCGCCCGCAGTCCCGCCAGCTCGGTGCGGCGGTCCGGGTCGGCCAGCAGATGCCGCAGCCCGCCGTAGAACTCGCCGGTGGGCGGGAGCAGTTCCACGTCCCAGCCGAGGGTCGCGTAGCGGCTGACGTAGAAGTCGAAGGCGGCGTCCAGGACCGGGATCTCGCGCAGTGCGCCGGCCGCCGCGTCGCGGCCCACGATGCGTGCGGCGGCACGGTCGGCGGCGAGCTCCTGGCGGCGGCCGACGGACTGGGAGGCGCGCATGTAGAGCTTGGCGTAGCCGGTGTAGATCCTGGCCAGCACCGCGTGCGAGGCGCTGTCGTTCGCCGCGGCCTGTACGTGGAAGGACTCGATGGTGCGGACGACGCTGTCCCGGCCGCGCATGGTGATGCCGGCGAGGCGGGTGTCGCGGTTGCTGTAGTGGCCGAGTTCATGGGCGAGGACGGCGCGCAGGTGGGGGACGCCGAGCCCGGTCATGAGCGGTACGCCGAGGAACAGCCGGCGCCGTCCGGGCAGCAGGCCGAGCAGATGGGCGCGCTCCGAGACACCCGCGTTGACCTGGCCGGTGAGGGTGATGTCACGGGGCGGGCGGGTGCCGGCCTGCCGCGCGAGGTCACGCACCTCGGCCCACAGCTCCGGCTGCTGCGTGTCGTCCACGGTCAGCCCCGGGGGGCCCTCGTCGCCCTTGCCGCCGCGGAACATGAACACTTTGCGAATGATCGGGAAGGTCAGCAGCAGCGGCACCACGAGCAGCTTGCCGAGGAAGAGCAGGGCGAGGTGCCCCTGGAAGGACTCGTAGACGATCACGCCGAACACGCCGGCCAGCACGGCCAGCAGGCCGGTACTGAGGACGTAGAAGCCCGCGAGCAGCACGAGAGCGCGCAGCGCGCGCAAGGTTGCGCCCATTGAAGAAGGTCCCCCCACAGGACAAGAGTTCGAACTCGAAGCGGGATCATACGGCGCGGGGCAGCACCCGGACCAGGCGGTTACCGGGCCCGGGCGACTACGCTCGGCGGAATGAGCGACCACGACCAGCAGCACCAGAATTTCGAAACCCTCGCGATCCACGCCGGTCAGGCGGCGGACGCCCAGACCGGCGCCGTGGTGACGCCGATCTACCAGGTGTCGACGTACAAGCAGGACGGAGTGGGCGGGCTGCGCGGCGGCTACGAGTACAGCCGCTCCGCCAACCCGACCAGAACCGCGCTGGAGGAGAACCTCGCGGCACTGGAAGGCGGCCGGCGCGGGCTGGCCTTCGCGTCCGGACTGGCGGCGGAGGACTGCCTGCTGCGCACCATCCTGTCGCCCGGCGACCACGTGGTGATCCCGAATGACGCGTACGGCGGCACGTTCCGCCTGTTCGCCAAGGTCGTCGAGCGCTGGGGCGTCCAGTGGTCGGTGGCCGACACGTCCGACCCGGCGGCCGTGCGGGCGCAGCTGCGGCCGAACACCAAGGCGATCTGGGTCGAGACCCCGTCGAACCCGCTGCTCGGCATCACGGACATCGCGGCGCTGGCGGAGATCGCCCGCGGCGCCGGCACCGGCGTGCGGCTGGTGGTGGACAACACGTTCGCGAGCCCGTACCTGCAGCAGCCGCTCGCGCTCGGCGCGGATGTCGTCCTGCACTCGACGACGAAGTACATGGGCGGGCACTCCGACGTCGTCGGCGGCGCGCTGATCACCGGTGACGCGGCGCTCGGCGACGAGCTGGCCTACCACCAGAACGCGATGGGCGCGATCGCCGGGCCGTTCGACGCCTGGCTGGTCATGCGCGGCATCAAGACGCTGGCGGTGCGCATGGACCGGCACAGCGCCAACGCCACCCGGATCGCCGAGATGCTCCAGTCGCACCCGAAGGTGTCGCGGGTCCTGTACCCGGGGCTGGCCGAGCACCCGGGGCACGAGATCGCCGCGAAGCAGATGAAGGCGTTCGGCGGCATGATCTCGTTCCAGGTGAACGGTGGCGAGGAGGCGGCCGTCGCGGTGTGCAACCGCGCGGGCCTGTTCACGCTGGGTGAGTCGCTGGGCGGCGTCGAGTCGCTGATCGAGCACCCGGGCCGGATGACGCACGCCTCGGTGGTGGGCTCCGCGCTGGAGGTCCCGGCGGACCTCGTACGGCTCTCGGTGGGCATCGAGTCGGTCGACGACCTGCTGGCGGACCTGACCCAGGCGCTCGGCTGATCCGTCCGAACCGGCTGATCCGTCGCTGTGGGCACCTGGTGCCCGAGCCGTCGTGAGGGCACCTGGTGGCCGGCCGAGCCGCTACCAGGTGTCCACCGGCGGCGTGGTGTCGAGCGGCTGCGGGTCGGGCCACTCCAGCACCGCGAACACCACGCCCGTCACGATCGCCGCGACGAGCAGCAGCCACAGCAGCTGGTGCACGAAGCGGCGCCGCCGCAGGATGCGGCGGCCGCGCTCGGCGGCCCGTTCCGCCAGGTCGGCGGGGACGTAGGGGTGCGGGGTGTCGAGGACCCGGCGGACCTCCTCCTCCTTGCGGTCCGGGGGCATCATGACGCCGCTCCCTGGATCTCGTCGGCCGCGGAAGAGCTCTCGGCCGGAGTGTCCGACGAGGACGCCGATCCCCCCGCCGATCCCCCGGGCGGACCCCCCGCCGATCCCCCGGGTGGACCCCCCGGCGGGTTCTCGCGCGAGTTCTCCGCCGCGGCCTGTTTCCTGGCCTTCTCCGCCGCCGCACGGGCCTCGGTCACCGACCGGGCGGGAGCCGGCGCCGGGCGGCTGCGCAGGGTGGCCGTGGCACGGTTGCAGATGGCCCGTACGCGCTCCACAGGCAGTCCCAGCTGCGCGGCGGCCTGTTCCTCGGCGACGCCCTCGAACAGCCGCAGAACGACCACCAGCCGCTCCTGTGCGGTGAGCCGGTCCAGCGCCCCGCCGTGCGGCCGGCGCCACCAGGGCCGGTACGCGAAGCGCCGTACGAGCTCGGTGCGGGCCTGGTCGTACGGGTCCTCGGAACGCATCCGGAACCAGTTCGCGTACGTGTGCGCCAGGACGGTTCCCAGCAGTTTCTCGGCCGCGGCCGGGTCACCGGTGAGCAGGGTGGCGGCGTGCAGAAGCCGTCCTGCCGCTCCTGCGGTGAACGCCTGAAACTCGACGTCCCGTTGGTACTCCGCTGCCGCCCGGCGCGTGCCCACGCCGCCAGTGGACGTCAAGCAGGCGGTTCAGGTCAAGAGCTCTGCGGGTGCGGGGTGCGCGCGGCGGCCGGGCAGGACCGGCTCGAGCGCCGGCCCGGGCGTCGGGACCTACTCGTCGGCCGGTCCCGACTGCACCGTCGTCGCGTGCCACTCGGACAGCGCCAGGTTGAAACGCCCGAGCAGATCGCAGAACATCTCCCGCTCGTTCTCGCTCCAGCCCTCGGTGACCTGGGCCATCAGCTGCTTCCGGGAGCTGCGGACCTCTTCGAGCCGGCCGAGGCCGCGCGGCGAGAGGGCGAGCACGACGGCGCGGCCGTCCTCGGGGTGCGAGGTGCGCTTGACGAGGCCGGTGTCGACGAGCGGCGCGACCTGGCGGGTGACGGTGGAGGAGTCGATGCCCATGCCCTCCGCGAGCGCCTTCACGCCCATCGGGCCTTCGCGGTCGAGCCGGTTGAGCAGCAGGTAAGCGGCCCGGTCCATGGAGTTGCGGGCCTTGCCCACACCGCCGAGGCGGGTCTGCTCCGCGCGCCGGGCGAAGAGAGCGACCTGGTGCTGGAGCCGCTCGAAGAGTTCGGTGGGCCCCTCCTCGTCGAGGGGGGGAGAGGAGGGCGACTCCGATGGATTGGGCATGGCCGGAAGCTCGCGTTCTGTCGGTCCTGCGGAGGTTGGGAGAAGAGTACGCGGAGAGGGTCACCATGAGACCCATCCCGCACAAACCGTGCTCCGGCGGTGACACGGGACCGGAACTGGGACACTGGGCGCATGGACAGAGCGGCGCCCGCAGTACCCCACCCGATCACGCTCGACGACGTGCGCGGGGCCCACAAGATGCTGTCCGGGGTGGCCAGGGTGACCCCGATGGAGGGCAGCCGGTACCTCACCGGTCTGGTCGGCTCCCCGGTGCATCTGAAGTGCGAGAACCTGCAGCGCACCGGCTCGTTCAAGGTGCGCGGCGCGTATGTGCGGATCGCCGGCCTGACGCAGGAGGAACGATCCGCCGGGGTCGTCGCCGCGAGTGCCGGCAACCATGCGCAGGGCGTCGCGCTGGCCGCGTCACTGCTCGGTGTGCGGTCCACGGTCTTCATGCCGGTGGGCGCACCGCTGCCGAAGATCGCGGCGACCCGCGACTACGGGGCCGAGGTGCGGATGCACGGACAGGTGGTGGACGAGACGCTGCGCGCCGCCAAGGCGTACGCGGAGGAGACCGGCGCGGTCTTCATCCACCCCTTCGACCACCCGGACATCATCGCGGGCCAGGGCACGGTGGGCCTGGAGATCCTGGAGCAGTGCCCCGAGGTGCGGACGATCGTGGTCGGCATCGGCGGCGGCGGGTTCGCCGCGGGTGTCGCGCTGGCGGTGAAGGCGCTGCGTCCGGATGTGAAGGTGATCGGCGTGCAGGCGGCGGGCGCGGCGGCGTATCCGCCCTCGCTGGCGGCCGGCGAGCCGGTGGCGCTGGGCGCGGTGGCGACGATGGCCGACGGGATCATGGTCGGCCGGCCCGGCGACATCCCGTTCAAAATCATTCGCGAACTGGTCGACGAAGTCCGTACCGTTTCCGAGGACGCTCTTTCCAGCGCGCTGCTGCTGTGCCTGGAGCGGGCGAAGATGGTCGTGGAACCGGCCGGGGCGAGCCCGGTGGCGGCGCTGCTGTCCGATCCGGACTCCTTCGAGGGCCCGGTGGTGGCGGTGCTGTCCGGGGGGAACGTGGACCCGTTGCTGATGCAGCGGATCCTCCGGCACGGGATGGCCGCGGCGGGCCGCTATCTGTCCCTGCGGCTGCGGGTGACGGACCGTCCCGGTGCGCTGGCGACGCTACTGGCGGTGTTGTCAGAGGCGGACGCTAACGTCCTGGACGTGAGCCACGTGCGGACCGACCCGCGGCTGGGACTCACGGAGGCGGAGGTCGAACTGCACCTGGAGACCAAGGGGCCGGAGCACTGCGAGGCGGTCGAGGCCGCTCTGCTGGGGGCCGGCTACATGGTCATCTGACGTCCGCTCCGGGCCGAGGTGCCCGAAGATTTCGGGAACCCTGGTCTTGACGCGATATATCGCATGCGCCATGCTCGCGATGTGTCGCGTTTGGACTCTGTGTGTGCGGGCCCGGACGCCGGCCGAAACGGCTCGCGGCCGCCCGCGAACCTCGCGAACACCGACACCAGAGACCTATCCCCGGATTGGGAGTAGTCACATGCCAGGCGCGATCTACGCCGAAGGTCTGGTCAAGACCTTCGGTGACGTACGGGCATTGGACGGAGTGGATTTCGACGTCCCGGAAGGCACGGTTCTGGGACTGCTGGGCCCGAACGGCGCCGGCAAGACCACCGCCGTACGGGTTCTCACCACCCTGCTGCAACCGGACAGCGGTAACGCCGTCGTGGCCGGTATCGACGTGCTCAAGCACCCCAACGAAGTCCGCCGCCACATCGGCCTGTCCGGCCAGTTCGCGGCGGTCGACGAGTATCTGACCGGCCGTGAGAACCTCCAGATGGTCGGCCAGCTCTACCAGATGAAGAGTCGTGACGCGAAGCTCCGCGCGGCCGAACTGCTGGACCGCTTCAACCTCGCGGACGCGGCCGACCGGCCCACCAAGACGTACTCCGGCGGCATGCGCCGCCGGCTGGACCTCACCGCCGCGCTCGTCGTCAAGCCGCCCGTGATGTTCATGGACGAGCCCACGACGGGCCTGGACCCGCGCAACCGGCAGGTCATGTGGGAGGTCATCCAGGACCTGGTGGCCGGCGGCACGACCCTGCTGCTCACCACCCAGTACCTCGAAGAGGCCGACCAGCTCGCGCACGACATCTGCGTCATCGACCACGGCAAGGTCATCGCCCGCGGCACCTCCGACCAGCTCAAGGCGCAGACCGGCGGCGAACGCGTCGAGGTCGTCGTCCACGAGCGGGAGCGGCTCGCCGAGGCGGAGGGCGTCCTGCGCGGCTTCGGCAAGGGCGACACCAAGACCGAGGATCACACCCGCCGGATCACCGTCCCGGTCGACGGCGGTGCCAAGCTGCTCGCCGAGGTCATCCGCGATCTCGACGCCCGGGGCATCGAGATCGACGACATCGGGCTGCGCCGCCCGACCCTGGACGATGTGTTCCTCTCGCTGACCGGCCACGAGGCCGAGGTCGCCGCACCGGAAGAGGAGGCCAAGTGATGGCCGTCATCGACGCGAAGCCCACGACCACGCTCGCCCCGCGGTCCGGCGGCGGGGTCATGCAGTCCGTCCGGGACTCGCTGGTCATCGCCAAGCGCAATCTGATCCGGATGACCCGCATCCCGGAGATGATCATTTTCGGGCTGATCCAGCCGATCATGTTCGTGGTGCTGTTCACCTACGTGTTCGGCGGCTCCATGAAGGTCGGCGGCAGCACCGACCCCAACACGTACAAGGAATTCCTGATGGCGGGCATCTTCGCCCAGACCGTCACCTTCGCCACGGCGGGCGCCGGCGCGGGCATCGCCGACGACATGAACAAGGGCCTCATCGACCGCTTCCGGTCACTGCCCATGTCGCGCGGCGCGGTCCTCACCGGACGCACTCTCGCCGACCTGGTGCAGACGATGCTGACCGTCGTCGTGCTGGCCGTCGTCGCCCTGATCGTCGGATGGCGCGTCCACGAGGGCATCCCCAAGATGCTCGGCGCCTTCGGGCTGCTGCTCCTGCTGGGCTACGCCTTCTCCTGGATCGGCGCGCTGATCGGCCTGTCGGTCCGCACCCCGGAGGCGGCCACCTCCGGCGGTCTGATCTGGCTGTTCCCCGTGACGTTCATTTCCAACGCGTTCGCGGACACCACCAACATGACGCCCTGGCTGCGCCACATCGCCGAATGGAATCCGTTCAGCGCCACGGTGCAGGCCTGCCGGCAGCTGTTCGGCAACCCGGGCGTCTCGCAGTCCAGCGCCTGGCCGATGCAGCACGCCGTGTGGGCGTCGCTGCTCTGGTCCGTCCTGATCCTCGTGGTGTTCCGCACCCTGGCGGTGCGCAAGTACCGCTCCGCGACCGCCTGACCCGGACGACCGCCTGACCTGACCCGTAACGCGGAACGGGCTCCCCGCCGTACCCACGGCGGGGAGCCCGTTCTGCGGTGTCCCGGAAGGTGTGTCCCGGAAAGTGTGTCCCGGAAGGTGTGTCCCGGAAGGTCAGCCGCGGTGCGGCTTGACCGAGAGGATCTTCACGGAGGACTTCTTGCCGTTCGGCAGCTCGTAGACGGCGTCCTCGCCGGCCTTCTTGCCGCTCACGCCCTTGCCCAGCGGGGACTGCGGCGAGTACGTCTCCAGGGTGTCGCTCACGTACTCACGCGAGCCCACCAGGAAGGTCATGGTGTCGTCCGGGTCGCCGTCGAAGGCGATCGTCACGACCATGCCGGGCGCGACCACGCCGGTGTCGGCCGGCGCCTCGCCGACCTTGGCACGCTCCAGCAGCTGGGTCAGCTGGCGGACCCGCAGCTCCTGCTTGCCCTGATCCTCGCGCGCCGCGTGGTAGCCGGCGTTCTCCTTGAGGTCGCCCTCCTGGCGGGCTTCCTCGATCTTGGCGATGATCAGAGCGCGTGCCGGACCCGACAGGTACTCCAGCTCGGCCTTCAGCTGGTCGTACGCCTCCTGGGTCAGCCAGGTGACGCTCTCGCTGGTCTGGCTGGTCTGGGTCACTGGTGCTCCTCGTAGGTACTGCGTGGGACTGCGTCGAGTGCCTTGCCATCGCGTGGCCGGGCGAAACCTGGAGCTTAACAATTCCGGCACCCACACGGGAGCGGGAAATCGTCAGTGTGTCGTCGTGGCAGGTCAGCCCTGGTCCGCCGGCTTGCAGCCGAGCAGCTCAGCGGTCTCCCCGCGGTGGGTGGTCCGCATGGTGACCACGGTATCGACCTGCTTCTTGTGGTCGCGCATGGTCACGTCCATGCGTCCCACCTCAGTGTGGTCCTTGTCCACCGAGCGCAGCGTGCACACGGCGACCGTTCCGGCGTCCTTACGGACCTCCAGATGGATTTCCACGGCCTGGTCCGAGACGGCCCGGGACTTGATGACCTCGCCGCTCACGTCCGTGCCCGCGACCGAGTGCCAGCCGAACCAGCCGACCCCGCCCAGTGCCAGCACGCCCAGCACCAGGCCGATGATCTTCAGTCGCCGGTCGGCCCGCGCATCGGCGCCGCGTCCGTAGCGCCCTTCGGGCAGCCCCTCGCGCACCGCAGCCATGATCGTTCCTTCCGGTGGGGCCATGGAATTAATTGCCCCCTCGCTTCGGTCACTATAGGAGGCGCCCTTTACATGGAACGAGGGGGCTACTACCGATGAC
This sequence comes from Streptomyces sp. SID13666, assembly GCF_010548325.1. Lineage (NCBI taxonomy): Bacteria > Bacillati > Actinomycetota > Actinomycetes > Kitasatosporales > Streptomycetaceae > Streptomyces > Streptomyces sp. SID13666. The sequence continues at coordinate 47,369 of NZ_JAAGLX010000031.1, forward strand.
TAGAGGATCCAGCCTTGACTGAGCAGCTGCGACTGATGGCCGTCCACGCCCACCCTGACGACGAGTCGAGCAAGGGCGCGGCCACCATGGCCAAGTACGTGTCCGAGGGGGTGGACGTACTGGTCGCCACCTGCACCGGCGGAGAACGCGGCTCGGTGCTCAACCCCAAGCTCCAGGGTGACCCTTATATCGAGGAGCACATCCACGAGGTCCGCGCCAAGGAGATGGACGAGGCCCGCGAGATCCTGGGCGTCAAGCAGTCCTGGCTCGGCTTCGTCGACTCCGGCCTTCCCGAGGGCGACCCGCTGCCCCCGCTGCCCGACGGCTGTTTCGCCGTGCAGGACGTCGAGGAGGCAGCCGGCGCCCTGGTGAAGCTGATCCGTGAGTTCAAGCCGCAGGTGATCACCACCTACGACGAGAACGGCGGCTACCCGCACCCCGACCACATCATGACCCACAAGATCTCCATGATCGCCTTCGAGGCGGCGGGCGACCCGGAGCGCTACCCCGAGGCCGGCGAGCCGTGGACGCCGCAGAAGCTCTACTACAACCAGGGCTTCAACAAGGCACGCACCGTCGCCATGCACGAGGCGCTGCTCTCCCGCGGCCTGGAGTCGCCGTACGCGGAGTGGCTGGAGCGCTGGAAGCAGTTCGACCGCCCCGAGCGGCAGATCAGCACCCATGTGCCCTGCGCCGACTTCTTCGAGATCCGTGACAAGGCGCTGCTCGCGCACGCCACCCAGATCGACCCGGACGGCGCCTGGTTCCACGTTCCCATGGAGATCCAGCAGGAGGTCTGGCCGACCGAGGACTACGAGCTCGCCAAGTCGCTCGTGGACACCTCACTGCCCGAGGACGACCTCTTCGCGGGCATCCGCACCGCCTAGCGCACAATGGGTACCGTGATTGCCTCCCACGCACTGACCCAGTACGTCCCGCTCGCCGCTCAGGAGCTGGACAACAACAAGGTGACGCCCGGTCTCATCGGCTTTGTGATCTTCGCGGCGATCGCGCTGTCGCTGTGGGCGCTGATGAAGAACATGGGCAAGCAGTTCAAGAAGATCGACTTCGAGGAGGCCCCGGACCCCGCTGCGGCGGCCCCGAAGCCGTCACGGGGTCTGCGGGCACACCGGGAGGCGCAGGCCGCCGCCCGGGCCTCCCAGGACAACCCGGCTTCGTAACGCGCCCAGGCGTCCCAGGACCACCAGGCTTCGTCACGCGCCCGGGCGTCCCAGGACCACCAGGCTTCGTCACGCGCCCGGGCGCCGGCCGGGCCGGCCGCACACCGGCCCGGCGGGCTGTCCTGCCTGCGGCCCTCAGGGCGCCGCCGGCAGCAGGTCCATGACCATGCGCGCGGAGCGCCGCGGCATCATGCCCAGCCGCCACGCCTCCCAGCTGCCGCCGTGGGTGGCCGTACCGCGCTCCAGCAGGACGGTGTAGGCCTCGGCGTACTCCTCCAGATCCGGGTCCCGGCCCGGGTAGTGCGCGGCCAGCAGGGCGCGCAGCGTGTCGGCGGCCTGCCCGGCGCCGTCGTCGGACAGCAGGGGCTGGACGGTGCAGCGGAGGAACACCGCCCAGTCCTGGCCGCGCCGGTCGCCGAGGCCGTGGAAGAGCTCGCGGGCCTCGTCCAGCAGCGTGAGGGCCTCGACGAAACGGTTGTTCCCGGCGTCGATCACGGCGAGCTCCAGGCAGGACCAGGCCTCGCCGTGCTCGACGCCGATCCGCCGGAAGTCCTGCCGGGCGTCCTGGAGCAGCTGGCGGGCGAAGCCGCTGTTGCGGAGGTTGCCGGTCCGGACGGCCCGCTGGTCGCGGGTGACCCGGGCCGAGTGGTGGCGGGCGCAGGCCAGCCCGTACACGTCCCGCATCCGGCTGAACATGGAACGGGCCCGCTCCAGGGTGCGCAGCGCCTGGTCGCCGTTGCCGGACTCCTCCAGCGCGTGCCCCAGGTAGTACAGCGTCCAGGCCTCGCCGCGGGCGTCCTCGCAGGCCCGGTGGCGGACGAGTGCCTCGTCCAGTTCGCGGGCGGCCTCCTGGGCGTTGCCGCGCTGGAGGGTGGCGCGGGCGAGCTGGGTGCGGGTCCACGCGGCGCCGCGCGGGTCGCGGGTCAGCGCGTAGCACTGGCCGGCGCTGCGCAGCTCGGCCTCGCCCTCGTCGACCGCGCCGAGCCGCAGATGGACCTGCCCGAGCTGGAGGTGGGCCCAGGCCTGCCCGCTGACGCTCTCGTTCTGCCGGTGCAGTTCGAGGGATTCCAGGAGCAGCGGCAGGGCCTTGCCGAGCTGGCCCATGTCGCGCAGCACGGCCGCCAGCGCGTGCTGCGTCCACGCCCGGTCCTCGCCGAGCTCCGGTGCGGCCTGCAGCTCCAGGGCCTCGCGGAGCTTGCTCTCCGCCTCCCGCAGGCTGCCCTGGTGGTGCAGGGTGATGCCGAGGCTGCCGAGCGCGCGGGCGGCGCCCGCCGGGTGCTGCGCCTCGAAGTACAGGTCGACGACGGAGCTGAGGGTGGAACGCGCCTTGTCGAGTTCGCCGAGCTGCCGGGCCGCGATGCCGGTGCGCCACTGCACCGACCGCACCAGGATGTTCTGCTCCTCGTCCGGGGCGGCCTTGGACGCCTGCGCCAGCTCGCTGATCTCCCCGAGCCGGTACAGGTCGCCGCGCAGCAGGCAGTAGTCGCACAGCGCGCCGAGCAGGGCCTGGACGACGGTGCGGTCCACGCCCTCGGCGTGCCGCAGCGCGGCGGTGATGAAGCTCGACTCGTCGTCGAGCCAGCGCAGCGCCATTTCGAGCGAGGCGAAGCCGTGTGCGCCGAAGCGCCCGGCCCGGGTGGACGTCTTGCCCTCGACGAGGCGGATCACGGCGTTGGCCAGCTCGGCGTAGCTGCGGATCAGCCGCTCATGGGCGGCGGCGCGCTCGGCCGGGTCCTCCTCGTCGAGCAGCCGCGCGTGCGCGAAGCGGCGTACGAGGTCGTGCGGCCGGTAGCGGCTGCCGCGGATGTGCTCGATCAGTCCGGCCCGCGCCAGCTCCTCCAGCCGGCGGCCGGCCTCCTGCTCGTCGGTGGCCAGCAGTGCGGCGGCGGCCGCCGCGCCGAAGCTGGCCCGCCCGGCGAGCGCGAGCCGGCGCAGCAGCCGCCGGGACGGCTCGGGCTGGTCGTGGTAGCGCAGCGCGAGGATCCGCTCGACGGCCTCCTGCGGGCCGTAGGCCTCCAGGTCGGCGGCGAGCCCGGCGGCCGTGCCGTGCTCCTGCAGCGCCGCGCCGGCTATCCGCAGCGCGATCGGCAGACCGTCGCACAGGCCGCGCAGCCGCTCGGACTCCACCGAGGTGGGCTCGGGCGCCTTCGCGGTCCTGGCCAGCTCGCCCAGCAGCTCATGGGTGTCGGCGGCGCCGAGCGGGCCGACGGGCAGGCTGTGCACCCACGCGTTGGGGAGGTCCAGGGAGAGCGGCTCGCGGGCGGTGACCAGCACCAGCGCCTCGGACCGCTCGGGGACCAGCATCCGCACCTGTTCGGCGTCGGAGGCGTCGTCGAGCACGATCGTCACCGGCGTGCCCGTCAGATGCTTCTGGTACTGGTCGGCGAGCCGCCGCAGATGCTGCTCGTGGTTGGGGCGCTCCCGGAACAGCAGCTGCTCGCGGGGCGCGCCGAGCCGGTTGAGCAGGTGCAGCAGCGCGTCCCGGGTCGGCAGCGGGCGTTCGTCCAGGGCCCCGCCCCGCAGGTCCACCACGCACGAGCCGCGGAACTGGTCGCGCAGCTGGCGGGCGGCGCGCACCGCGAGGGTGGTCGCCCCGGCGCCGGCCGGTCCGTGCAGGACGACGACGGTCGGCTTGCTCTCCGTGGACACCCGGGCCTGGTGCACCCACTGCGCGATCTGCGCGACCTGCTTGCGGCGCCCGGCGAACGGCCCGTCCGCGGACGGTAGTTGGCCGAACGACTGCTCCAGCACGGCCCGGGTCCTGGCGGCGGCGCTGCGGTCGGTGCGGCGCGGCGCCGGAACCTGGTGCCGGCCGTTGGCCGTGGCGGGGGAGGCGGCCCGGGAGGCGGCGGACTCCGCCGTCGCCCGGCTCCGGTGCTGTTCGAGGAAGGGCCGGATGCCGCGCTGCTCCACCGCGTCCAGCCAGCGCAGCCGGTACGGGGCCGGGTCGTCGGCCGCCGCGGGGGAGTCGGGAAGGGGCGTGGCCGTGCCTCTGAGTCCGACGGCCACCGCTCCGACCGCCCCGGCGGCCAGCCCGGTGGTGAGGGACGCCCCGGCCGACAGGTTCTGGCCGATGACGTCCACCGCGAACGCCGTCACCCCGACCGCGCCCGCGGTGATCGCGGCGGTGGCCACCGTCCCGCGCGGGAACCGCCCGGCGAACCCCGGCTGCCCGGCGGGCCCGTCACCGGTGGCGCGCAGATACAGCGCGTACTCCCCGGCGGCCTGCGCCATGATCTCGTCCAGCGAGGCCAGCGCCCGCTGCAGCAGCCGCTCCGCGTCCGCCGGCGTACTGCCGCGTGCCTCCTCGACCACGGCCAGCTTCAGCCGGCTCTCGACCTCCGCCCGGTCCCTCCCGGACGGCTTCGCCGGCTCTGGCGCTTCTTTCAAGGTGCTCCCCTTCGCGGTCACTCACCCGTCACCGGCGTCCTCCGGTGGGTCTCGCGGGGCGGAGCCGGGCAGGAGGTGGATACCCGGCCGATCCACTCAGCCGCTCCACCTCTCCTTACCTCGGGTGGCGGGCCGACAACCCTGTTCCCGTGTGCGGGCGCGGGAGTTGGCGAGCCGTCAGTGGTGACCCGGGCCGGGCGGGAGCCGTGCTGCGCCGGGTGTCTCTCCCCAGCTCAGAACCTGCTCAATCGCTGCTCACTCGGGTTCGCGACCGTCCGGCCGGGGCCGCGGCGGTGTTTGACTGCGCAGGTGTCGAGCGAGAGGGGCGGACCCCGCCATGGCTGACCAGCCTTCTGTGAGCGTCGGCGGTGGTCGCCGGCCGAGTCCGGGGGCTCCCCGCCGGCCCCCGGCGACTCGCCGGCCGGCGCGGGCATCGTGGACGGTGCCACGCTCTACCTGCGCGACCACCGGGACGGCGAGTGGGGCGAGCTGACCGTCACCGACCTGGACGAACAGGTCACCGCGGCACGTGAGCACGGCGGTGTGCGGAGCGCCCGGCTGCGCGCGCAGGCGGTGCTGGGGGCAGGCCTGCTGGTGACCGTCGTCGCCGCCGGGTGGCTCGGGGCGCGCCGGTCGGCCGGTCCCGCCGTGCCGCTCTTCGTCTTCGCCGCGCTCGCGTCGGCGCTGCTCGCCTGGTACGCGACCCGCAAGAACTGGCCGCTGCCGGGCGCGGTCCGCCAGCTCCTGGCGCTGTCGGCCTGCCCGCTGCCGGCCTGCGCCGGACTGGGCGCACCGCTGCACGGGCCGGTGGCCACAGAGCCTGATGCCGTGCGCACCGGCCCTCCCGTGGCCCTATGGCCCTGACATCGCCTCAACCCGGCCTGAACTGAGGTTTCTTCACTCACACAGTTGGGTGCGCCGCCGGCAGAAGCAGGGATTCCGCGAGTGGTCAGGAGCGCGGAACCGGGCAGGAATCCGTCATGGTTGCGTAAGTATTGTTCACGGGCTCCGGATCAACAGGGCCTGGCGTGAGGGCCGGCGGACCAGGCGTCGGACGGTCCGGGATTTCGTGCCGCGCCACCGGTGGCCCCGCGTGGCAGAGTGGGTGCCGTGAACCGACTCGGCACCGCGACATCGCCCTACCTCCTGCAGCACGCCGACAACCCCGTGGACTGGTGGCCGTGGGGTGTCGAGGCGTTCGCCGAGGCCCGTGAGCGCGGCGTACCGCTGCTGCTCAGCGTCGGTTACAGCAGTTGCCACTGGTGCCATGTGATGGCGCACGAGTCGTTCGAGGACGAGACGGTCGCGGCGTACCTCAACGAGCACTTCGTGCCGGTGAAGGTGGACCGCGAGGAGCGGCCGGACGTCGACGCCGTCTACATGGAGGCGGTGCAGGCGGCGACCGGGCAGGGCGGCTGGCCCATGACGGTGTTCCTGACCCCCGACGCCGAGCCGTTCTACTTCGGCACTTACTTTCCGCCCGAGCCGCGCCACGGCATGGCCTCGTTCCAGCAGGTGCTGGAGGGCGTGCACGCGGCCTGGCGGGACCGCCGGGACGAGGTGGACGAGGTCGCCGCGCGGATCGTCAAGGACCTCGGCGAGCGGCAGAGCGCCTACGGGGCGTCGGTGACACCCGGCGCGAAGGAGCTGGACGCCGCGCTGGCCGGTCTGGTCCGGGAGTACGACGCCGACAACGGCGGCTTCGGCGGGGCGCCGAAGTTCCCGCCGTCCATGGCCGTGGAGTTCCTGCTCCGCCACCACGCCCGCACCGGCTCCGAGGACGCCCTGCGGATGGCGGCCGACAGCTGCGAGGCGATGGCCCGCGGCGGCATCTACGACCAACTGGGCGGCGGCTTCGCCCGGTACGCGGTCGACCGCACCTGGACCGTGCCGCACTTCGAGAAGATGCTCTACGACAACGCGCTGCTGTGCCGCGTCTACGCGCACCTGTGGCGCTCCACCGGCTCGGAGCTCGCGCGCCGCGTCGCGCTGGAGACCGCCGACTTCATGGTGCGCGAACTGCGCACGAACGAAGGCGGGTTCGCGTCCGCCCTCGATGCCGACAGTGATCGCGCGGACGGGACGCACGCCGAGGGGGCGTTCTACGCCTGGACGCCCGCGGAGCTGCGCGAGGCGCTCGGCGAGCAGGACGCGGCGTTCGCCGCCGCGCACTTCGGTGTGACACCGGAGGGCACCTTCGAGGAGGGCGCCTCCGTACTGCAACTGGCGGCGGACGGCGCGCCCGGCGACGCGGACCGTGTCGCGTCGGTCCGCGAGCGGCTGCTGGCGGCGCGCGAGGAGCGGCCGCGGCCCGGCCGTGACGACAAGGTCGTCGCCGCCTGGAACGGCCTGGCCATCGCGGCGCTCGCCGAGACCGGCGCGTACTTCGACCGCCCGGACCTGGTCAGGGCCGCCCTGGACGCGGCCGACGTGCTGGTGCGGGTCCACATGGACAACTCCGGCCGCCTCGCCCGCACGTCACGCGACGGCGTCGCCGGTGACAACTCCGGGGTGCTGGAGGACTACGCGGATGTCGCCGAGGGCTTCCTCGCGCTCGCCGCGGTCACCGCCGAGGGCGTCTGGCTGGACTTCGCCGGGCTGTTCCTCGACTCGGTGCTGCACCACTTCACCGCCCCCGACGGAACGCTCTACGACACCGCCGACGACGCCGAGACGCTCATCCGCCGCCCCCAGGACCCCACCGACAACGCCACCCCGTCCGGCTGGACCGCCGCCGCCGGGGCGCTGCTGTCGTACGCCGCCCACACCGGGTCGAGCGCCCACCGCGAGGCCGCGGAGCGCGCCCTGGGCGTCGTGGGGGCGCTGGCGCCGCGGGCGCCGCGCTTCATCGGCTGGGGGCTCGCCGTCGCCGAGGCGGCCCTGGACGGCCCCCGCGAGATCGCCGTGGTCGGAGCGCCCGACGATCCGGCCACTGCCGCCCTGCACCGGACGGCGCTGCTGGCCACCGCCCCCGGCGCCGTGGTGGCGCCCGGCGCGCCCGGCAGCGACGAGTTCCCCCTGCTGCACGAGCGCCCGCTCGTCGGGGACCGCCCGGCCGCCTACGTCTGCCGGCACTTCGTGTGCGACGCCCCGACCACCGATCCGGCCGCACTGGCCGCGTCGGTGGGAAACACGCCCGGAGCGTGAGACCGCCTAGAGGGTGAGGCCGCGCTCCAGCACGTCCAGGGTGCGTTCGACGACGTCCAGGAGTTCGCCCTGCTGGTCGTGCTCGCCCCAGTGCATGGTGGCCTCCTGGAAGGCGCCGAGCACCGCCCCGGTGAAGATCCGCAGTTCCAGGTCGTCCACCGGGCGCCCGGTGCGCTCGGCGAGGACGCCGGCGAGGATCCGGCCGGTCGCCGACATGCTCTCCATGGAGCGGGCGCGGACGGCCGGCACGTCACGGAGCAGCCGGGCCCGCGCGCTGAGGTCCGCCCGTTCCTGCGGGTCCTCGCAGACGGCGCGCAGCGATTCCAGGAAGGCGTGCCGGATCGCCCGGAGCGGGGACTCGTCGGCCGGCCGGGCCCGGATCGCCGCCTCGATCAGCGGGTCGTACTCGTCCGTGAGGACGATGTCCTCCTTGGTGGGGAAGTACCGGAAGACGGTGCTGGGGGAGACGTCGGCGGCTTCGGCGATCCGGTCGACGGGCGTGGCGTCGTAGCCCTGCTCGTCGAAGAGCCGGTACGCGGCCCTGCGGATCGCCTGGCGGGTCTGGATCTTCTTCCGCTCCCGCAGGCCGATCTTCGGCGTGCCGGAGGGGGCGGTGGTCGGGGCGGCCGTCGTACGTGCGGACATGCCCGTCATTGTCCGGCATCGGCGGGCAGCGCGGCCACCGGCGGTACGGCCCCGGATGTGTTTCCGGCCTTGGCGCCCGCCCCGGCACTCGACTCGGCACCCGTCTCGGCGCCCGTCTCGGAAAGCGCCTCGCCGTCCGTTCCGGTTCCGGACCCGGTGGTGGCGTCGGCACCGGTCCTGGGGAGCAGTGTCGCGGTGAGCAGCGCCGCCACGAGGGCGGTGAGGCCGCAGACCAGCAGGACCGTCGTCATGCCGTGCACGTACGCGGCGTCCGCCGCGGCCGCGAGGCGGGTGTCGCCGAGCCTGCCGGCCACCACGTGGGCCGCGACCACGGAGTCGGCGGCGGCGTGCGGCGCCCCGGCGGGCAGCCGGTCGGCGTAGGCGCCGACCAGCAGCGAGCCGAGCAGCGCGATCCCGATCGCGGCGCCCACCTGCCGTACGGTGCTCAGCAGTCCCGAGCCGCTGCCCGCCCGGTCCGCGGGCAGTGCGCTGAGCGCCGCCGTCATGGCGGGGACCACCGCGAAGCCGAAGCCGAATCCCACGATGGACAGCCACAGGGCGGTGAAGCCGTAGCCGGTGTCGACGGTGGTGCGGCTGCCGAGGAACGCCGCGAAGGCGAGCACCACCAGGCCGCCGCTGATCACCGCGCGGGCGCCGAACCGCTGGATGAGGGGCGCGCTGCCCTTGGCGGCGAACATCACGCCGCCCATCATCGGCAGCAGCCGCAGGCCGGTGCCGAAGGCGTCGTTGCCGAGCACCGCCGTCAGATACGGCGGGAGGACGAACATCAGCCCGGAGAAGATGAACATGCCCAGGGTCGCGGCGAGCGTGTTGAGCAGGAACGGGCGGTGGCCGAGCAGCGTCATGTCCAGCATGGGCCGGACCATCCGGCGTTCGCGCAGGACGAGGGTCGCGATCAGCACGGCGGCCCCGGCGAGCATCCCCACCACGACCGGGTCGGACCAGCCGCGGGCGGGCGCCTCGATGATCCCGTAGATCAGTGCGCCGAGACCGGCCGCGGTGAGCGCGGTGGAGACCGCGTCGACCCTGGGCGACGCCGGGTCGCGGGTCTCGGGCAGCAGGAAGACACAGGCGATGATCCCGAGGGCGGCCATCGGGACGTTGATCAGGAAGACCGAGCCCCACCAGAAGTGGTTGAGCAGGAAGCCGCCGATGATCGGGCCGAGCGGCATCCCGAGCGCGGAGGCGGCGGTCACGATGCCGACCGCCTTGGTGCGCTCCTGGGGCGCGAAGAGCGACGGCAGGACGGCGAGGGCGAGCGGCATCACCAGCGCGCCGCCGATGCCCATGACCGCGCGGGCGGCGATGACCGGTTCGACGCTGGTGGCCAGCGAGCCGACGAGCGAGCCGACGAGGAAGATCCCGAGGCCCGTCACCAGCATCCGGCGGCGGCCGAAGCGGTCGCCGAGCAGCCCGGCGGGGAGCATCAGGGCGGCGAAGACGACGACATAGGCGTCCGCCATCCACTGCTGCTCGCCGGTGGTGGCGCCGAGCTGGCCGGCCATCGTCGGCAGCGCCACGTTCAGGATCGTCATGTCGAAGCCGAGCACGAGCATGCTCGCGACCATGGCGCCGAGCGCCCACCAGCGCCTGGGGTCGAGCTGTGCGGTCATGACACTCCTCCGTCAAATATTTAAGAGTTGCTGTCAAGTGACAGTAACTCGCAAAAGATGGGGCCTGTCAATATTCAGATGTGGGCGCCACCGTGCACCGGGTACGCAGAGCCGTACGCAGGCCCGGGTATGCAGAGCCGTACACAGGACCGGGTACGCAGAACCGGGTACGCAAAGGCGCCCGCGACCGGATCGGTCGCGGGCGCCTGACGTGAGTCTGGGGCGGGCCGTTGGGCGGTGCCTTGAGCGGGGCATGAGCCGGAGTCCAGGGCCCCGCAGCGGTTAAGCGTGCTGGTACGCGACCAGCGAGATCCCGACGTAGTGGATGACGAAGGCCGCCAGCGTCAAGGAGTGGAACACCTCGTGGAAGCCGAACCAGCGAGGTGACGGATTGGGCCGCTTGAGTCCGTAGATGACGCCGCCCGCGCTGTACAGCAGACCGCCGACGACCACCAGGACCAGCACCGCGATGCCGCCGGTGCGCAGGAAGTCCGGGAGGAAGAAGACCGCCGCCCAGCCGAGCGCGATGTAGCAGGGGGTGTAGAGCCAGCGCGGCGCGCCGACCCAGAAGACGCGGAAGGCGATGCCGGCCAGCGCGCCCGCCCAGACGAACCACAGCAGCGGGGTCGCCTTGCTCGAAGGGAGCAGCAGGATCGCGAGGGGCGTGTAGCTGCCCGCGATGATCAGGAAGATGTTGGAGTGGTCCAGGCGACGCAGGATCGCCTCGCCTCGCGGGCCCCAGTTGCCTCGGTGGTAGAGGCCGCTCACGCCGAACAACGCGCAGGCGGTGACGGTGAACACGGCGCACGCGATGCGACCCCGAGTGCTCTCCGCGAAAGCGGTCAGCACCACTCCCGCGATCAGTACCGCGGGGAACATTGCGGCATGAATCCACCCTCTGAGGAGGGGCTTCAGCGGTACGGGCGGGTCGAGCTCTTCTACGGCTTGAGACACAGCGGAAGTCTCCTCGACGAGGTCCATAGCGTCAATGCTACCTACGGGGCCGTAGGTTACGGCACCGTAGGTATGGCAGGTGGAAGTGGCGATGCTCACCCTTCGCGCCCTGGACAGATCGGGTTTTCTCCCCCGACACTCATATGAGTGAGGTCGGCACCGGATGAGCGGCCACGTGGCGTCCGGGTCGCAGCCCCCAAGGGGCCGAGGTAGTTCCACCATGCGGACAGCAGGACTAGAGTCCGCAAAACCCTCAAATCTGACGCCGAATCTGTGCAAATTCGGCGGGACGGAGCGATCGTGGCGCGCGAAATTGCGGCTCCCACCAATCACAAGGACCTGATCGCCTGGGTCGGCGAGATCGCCGAAATCACCCAGCCGGACGAGATCGTGTGGTGCGACGGCTCGGAGGCCGAGTACCAGCGCCTCTGTGACGACCTCGTGGCGAACGGCACCTTCAAGCAGCTCGACCCCAACAAGCGCCCGAACTCCTACTACGCCGCCTCCGACCCCACCGACGTGGCCCGGGTCGAGGACCGTACGTTCATCTGCTCCGAGCGTGAGCAGGACGCCGGCCCCACCAACCGCTGGAAAGCCCCCGCGGAGATGCACGAGATCTTCTCGGGCGAGCAGGGCCTGTTCCGTGGCTCCATGCGCGGCCGCACCATGTACGTCGTCCCGTTCTGCATGGGCCCGGTCGGCTCCCCGCTCTCCGCCAACGGCGTCGAGATCACCGACTCCGCGTACGTCGCCGTCGCCATGCGCACCATGACCCGCATGGGCAAGGCCGTCCTGGACGACCTCGGCGAGGACGGCTTCTTCGTCAAGGCCGTGCACTCCGTCGGCGCGCCGCTCGCCGAGGGCCAGGCCGACGTGCCGTGGCCCTGCAGCACCACCAAGTACATCTCGCACTTCCCCGAGACCCGCGAGATCTGGTCCTACGGCTCCGGCTACGGCGGCAACGCCCTGCTCGGCAAGAAGTGCTACGCGCTGCGCATCGCCTCCGTCATGGCCCGCGACGAGGGCTGGCTCGCCGAGCACATGCTGATCCTCAAGCTGACCCCGCCGACCGGCGAGGCCAAGTACATCGCGGCCGCGTTCCCCTCCGCCTGCGGCAAGACCAACCTCGCGATGCTGCAGCCGACCATCCCGGGCTGGACCGTCGAGACCGTCGGTGACGACATCGCCTGGATGCGCTTCGGCGAGGACGGCCAGCTCTACGCGATCAACCCCGAGGCCGGCTTCTTCGGCGTCGCGCCCGGCACCGGCGACGACACCAACGCCAACGCCATGAAGACCATGTACGCCAACACGGTCTTCACCAACGTCGCCCTGACCGACGACGGCGACGTGTGGTGGGAGGGCATGACGGACGAGCCGCCGGCCCACCTCATCGACTGGAAGGGCAACGACTGGACGCCGGAGTCCGGCACCCCGGCCGCGCACCCCAACGCCCGGTTCGCCGTCCCGGCCTCGCAGTGCCCGACCATCGCGCCCGAGTGGGAGGACCCCAAGGGCGTGCCGATCTCCGCGATCCTCTTCGGCGGCCGCCGCGCCAGCGCGGTGCCGCTCGTCACGGAGTCCTTCGACTGGCAGCACGGCGTCTTCATCGGCTCCAACATCGCCTCGGAGAAGACCGCCGCCGCCGAGGGCAAGGTCGGCGAGCTGCGCCGCGACCCGTTCGCGATGCTGCCGTTCTGCGGCTACAACATGGGCGACTACTTCGGCCACTGGATCAAGATCGGCCAGCAGGCCGACGCCGCCAAGCTGCCGAAGATCTACTACGTCAACTGGTTCCGCAAGGACGCCGGCGGCCGCTTCGTGTGGCCGGGCTTCGGCGAGAACAGCCGGGTCCTGAAGTGGATCGTCGAGCGCCTCAACGGTGAGGGCGAGGGCGTCGAGACGCCCATCGGCATCCTCCCGGCCGCGGGCGCGCTCGACACCGAGGGGCTCGACATCTCGCAGGAGGACCTGGACCTGCTGCTCTCCGTCGACCTCGACGTGTGGCGCGACGAGGCCGGCCTGATTCCCGCCCACCTCGAGACCTTCGGCGACCACACGCCGAAGGAACTGTGGGACGAGTACCGCGCACTGGTCGCCCGCCTCGGCTGACCCCCGCCTCCGGCGCGGATCCCCTCTCACGGGGGTCCCGCCGGGCTCGGAAAACCTGAACTCGGGCGGCCCTCCCGCATGTGCGATGCGGGAGGCTGCCCGGTGGCGCGGCGCGCCCGACCGGTAGGCACCCCGACCAAGACCGTCTGCCGGACGGACCGATGCCAACCCTCACGCCGAGGGCCCGGTCACGACTCACGTCGTGACCGGGCCCTCGGGTGTTTTCCGGCGGGGCAGGCGAGCAGCCGGAGGTTGTGCCGGCCGCGGCCGGCACAACCTCCGCCGGCGCGAGCGTTACGGCTGGCTGTAGCCGTCCAGGAAGCGGGCGATGCGCGCGCACGCCTCCGTCAGGTCGTCGGCGTACGGCAGGGTCACGATGCGGAAGTGGTCCGGCTCGTGCCAGTTGAAGCCGGTGCCGTGCACGACCATGATCTTCTCGGCGCGCAGCAGATCGAGGACCATCTGCCGGTCGTCCTTGATCTTGTAGACGTTCGGGTCCAGCCGGGGGAAGAGGTAGAGCGCCCCCTTCGGCTTGACGCAGGTGACGCCCGGGATCTGGGTGAGCGCGGCATGCGCGGCGTCGCGCTGCGCGAGCAGCCGGCCGCCGGGCAGGACGAGGCTGTTGATCGACTGGTGGCCGCCGAGCGCGGTGGCGATCGCGTGCTGGGCCGGCATGTTGGCGCACAGCCGCATGTTGGCCAGGATCGTCAGACCCTCGATGTAGCTGGAGGCGTGCGACTTGGGACCGCACACCGCCATCCAGCCGCTGCGGTACCCCGCCACCCGGTACGCCTTCGACAGCCCGTTGAACGTCAGCGTCAGCAGGTCGGGGGCGATGGCCGAGGTCGGGGTGTGGGTGGCGCCGTCGTACAGGATCTTGTCGTAGATCTCGTCGGAGCAGACGATCAGCTTGTGGCGGCGGGCGATGTCCGTGAGGCCGCGCAGCATCTCGTCGTCGTACACCGCACCCGTCGGGTTGTTCGGGTTGATGATGACGAGGGCCTTGGTGCGGTCGGTGACCTTGCGCTCGATGTCGGCGAGGTCCGGCATCCAGTCGGCCTGCTCGTCGCAGCGGTAGTGCACCGCGGTGCCGCCGGCCAGCGAGACCGAAGCCGTCCACAGCGGATAGTCGGGCGCCGGGACCAGCACCTCGTCGCCGTCGTCGAGCAGCGCCTGCATCGACATCTGGATGAGCTCGGAGACGCCGTTGCCGAGGTAGACGTCGTCGACATCCAGCGGGATGCCCTTCGTCTGGTAGTGCTGCATCACCGCCCGGCGCGCCGAGAGCAGGCCCTTCGCGTCGCCGTAGCCGTGCGCGTCGCCCAGGGTGCGCAGCATGTCCTCAAGGATTTCGGGCGGGCACTCGAAACCGAAGGGCGCCGGATTGCCGGTGTTGAGCTTGAGGATGCGGTGGCCCGCCGCCTCGAGCCGCATCGCCTCTTCGAGGACCGGGCCCCGGATCTCGTAACAGACATTCGCGAGCTTCGTGGACTGGATCACCTGCTGCATGCCCGTCACCTTACGGGCGCGTACGGCTGCCCGCCCGGTGTTTTTCGCCACGTCGGGACGGCCGGAGCCCGCGCTGCCACACTGACACGGTGGCATCTCCCCCCTCCTCATGGCCTCCGTACTCCCTTCTCAACGACGAGCCGGTGTCCCACAGCGACCGGGATCTGCTGGGCGCGGGACGCGCCGCCGAGCAGCTCGCCGGGCTGCTGGTCGCCTCCCGGGGCTCCACACCGTTCACCCTGGCGGTCGACGCCGGGTGGGGGACGGGCAAGAGCAGCCTGATGCGGCTGGTCGACGCCCGGCTGGGAGAGACGCCGGGCGTACAGACCGTCTGGTACAACGCCTGGACCTCCACCGGCGACGACGCCCTCGAAGGGCTGATCAAGTCCGTGCTCACGGGCTTCGACAAGCGGGTGCTGCGCCGCGGCCTGGACCGCGTCACCCGGCACCGCTCGCTGATCAAGGTGCTGCGCGCGCTGACCCTGCTCATCGCCGGGCCGCTGGGGATCGCCGCGATGACCGACGAGCTGTGGAAGTCGATGAACCTCGACGCCAAGACGCGCAACGACATGCGCGAGTCGATCCGGGACCTCGTCCAGGACTGGGCGGACGGCGACCCGCAGCTTACGGAACAGCGGACGCTCGTGGTCTTCATCGATGACCTCGACCGCTGCTCGGAGGAGACCGTCCTCGCGGTCTGCGAGGCGGCCAAGATCTACCTCGACGTGCCCGGGATCTCCTTCGTCATCGGCTGCGACCGCTCTGCGATGGCGCCCAACGGACTGCTGCGCGACATGTCGCCGGACGCGGCCGCGTTCATGGAGAAGATCTTCCAGACCAGTTACCGCATCCCGGTGACGGACAGCGAGGGGATCCAGGAGTACGTCCGCTGGTGTGCGGAGACCGCCGGCATCAGCCGCTACCTCGACGCGGGCCTGACCGACCTCCTCATCGAACGCTCGGGCCGCAACCCGCGCTGCATCAAACGACTGGTCAATGGCTTCGTCCTCGAAGCCACCCTGAATCCGATGTGGCGGGAGTTCGGGCCGGGAGGCGTCATCAGGACGCTGCTCCTCCAGTACTTCTATCCGGACTTCTTCCGGATGATGACGGCCCCTTCGGGGGCGTCGGACGGGGATGTGGTCACGGAGTTCCGCACGTACCGGGAGCTGCGCACGGCCGTGCGCAGCCCTGCCGAGGACATCCTGCCGGACGTCCACGACCGGTTCGAGGTCTTTGTCGCCGCTCATGACGGGGTATTGCCGCGGACCGATCGCAACCAGTGGCGGCCGGGACTCCTGCCCGAACTGGAACAGCAACTGCCCAGCGGTTTCCCGGCACTGGCCGTCGACCCGGCGTTCAACTCGCTGATCGACGAACTGATGGGGCTGCCGGAATCAGCGGAGCTGGTCCGGCGGTTGCGGCAGGGCGCGCCGGACCGGAGTCTCGCGACGGCGCCGACGGCGTGGCGCCCCGATGGCACCGGCGGTCTGCCGGACTACCCCGACCCGTACACCGCGTATCCGCCGCCGGCGTACGGCGTGCCCGCCTACGGCCAGCAGGGTGGGTACGGCGTGCCCGCCTACGGCCAGCAGGGTGGGTACGGCGTGCCCGGTTACGGCCAGCAGGATGGATACGGCGTGCCTGCCTACGGCCAGCAGGGGGGTGCGTACGGCCTCACCTTCGACCAGCAGGGTGGGTACGGCGTGCCTGCCTACGGCCAGCAGGGTGCGCCGATTCCCGCGCAGCACTCGCCGCAGGTATTGGGGCGGCAGCCGTCGGGCGGGCAGCCACCGGCCAGGCCGGTGCCGCCACCCGATCTGCCGTTCGCGGGGATGGACATCCTCTGGATCGACGATCACCCGGGGAACAACGAGAGGGTGTCCGTGCGGCTGACCGCATACGGGGCGGTGGTGCGGGAGATCTCCGACGAAGAGGAGGCCGACCGCGAAATCGCGCTCCGGGAGCCGACGTTGATCATCTCCGGTGCCTCCCGGGATGGCGACGCTGACGCCGACGCGGGACTGCATCATGTCCTGCGACTGCAGAGGGACGGCACGTACACCGGGCCAGTGATCTTCTTCACGGGACGGGTCACGCCGGAGCGGGAGGCCGTTTCGGCACTTCTGGACGCTGTGGGGATCACCAACGACCCCGAGCGGCTCCATGCCCTCGTCCACGTCGTGGCCCGGCGGCTGCGCCGGGCAGCGCGCGAGCTCGGGTTGAGACCCTTCCGACCGTAAGGTCAGGCCCGCCGCCCCGCCGGCTCCCGCCGCACCGAGCGGCCCGCCAGCACATCCGTGCGCCGCCCGTCCTCGATGACGAAGCGGCCGTCGATGAGGACGTGCGGGATGCCCGTCGGGAGGACGCGGGGGGCGTCGAAGGTGGAGCCGGCGGCCACCGTCGCCGGGTCGAAGAGCGTCAGGTCCGCGCGGTAGCCCTCGCGGACCAGGCCCCGGTCGGGCAGTCGCAGCCGGGCGGCCGGGCGGGAGGTGAGGTGGGCGACGCACTCCTCCAGGGTCAGGATGCCGAGCTCGCGCACGTACTTCCCCAGGTATTCGGGGAAGGTCCCGTACGCACGAGGGTGCGGTTTGCAGCCCATCAGGATGCCGTCGCTGCCGCCGGTGTGGACCCGGTGCCGCATGATCGCCCGGACGTTCTCCTCGTGGCCGACGTGCTGCAGGATCGTCGATCCCAGCCGGTCGTTGATCAGCAGGCGTCGGGCCGTCACGAACGGCTCCTCGCCGCGTTCGGCCGCGCTGCGCGCGATGGTCCTGCCGACGCAGCCCGCGAGTCCGGGATCGCTCACCCCGGAGATCTCGATCGTCGACCAGTCCATCGGCACGCCATGGCAGCCGTCCGCCCCGTCGACCTCCATGACGTGGCGGATCTTCTCCGCCGTCACGTCGTCCCGCAGCCGCGCGAGGGTCGCCTCCGGGCCGCCCTCCGTCGCCCAGCTCGGCAGCATCGCCGCGAGCGTCGTGCAGCCGGGGAGGTAGGGGTAGGTGTCGAGCGAGATGTCGGAGCCGGCGTCCAGAGCCCGGTCCAGCAGCGCCAGCAGGTCCGGCGCCTTTCCCTTGTTCACACCGAAGTTCATCGTGGCGTGCGCCAGGTGCAGGGCGCAGCCGGCGTCCCGGGTCAGTGCCACCATCTCCTCGTACGCCTGGAGCGCGCCCGCCCCGTACGAGCGGTGGTGCGGGCAGTAGTAGCCGTCGTACGCCGCCACCACCCGGCACAGTTCGGTGAGTTCGGCGTCCGACGCGTACATCCCGGGCGTGTACGTCAGCCCGGACGACAGCCCGACGGCGCCCTGTTCCAGCCCCTCCGCCACCAGCCGCTTCATCGTGGTGACCTCGGCCGCCGTCGCCGGGCGGTCCTCCCAGCCCAGCGCCAGCATCCGGACCGTGCCCTGCGGGACGAGATAGGCGGCGTTCACCGCGATGCCCCGGTCCAGCCGGTCCAGGTACTCGCCGACGCTGCGCCAGTCGAAGTCGATGTCCGAGCCGTCGCCGTTCCAGCCGGTGATCTGCGCGCGGACCTCGGCGAGGGTGCGGTCGTCGACCGGCGCGTACGACAGCCCGTCCTGCCCCAGCACCTCCAGCGTCACACCCTGCGCCGCCTTCGCGGAGTGGTCGGGGTCCCGCAGCAGGGCCAGGTCGCTGTGCGCGTGCATGTCGATGAATCCCGGGGCCAGGGCCAGGCCGCCGGCATCGACGACGCGGGTTCCGGTCAGCCGGATGTCCCCGAACCGCGCTGCGTCCTCGGGCCGGATCACGGAGATCCGGCCCGCGTCGATGCCGACGTCGGCCCGGTAGGCGGCCTCCCCGCTTCCGTCGATGACGCTCACGTCGCGGAACACGAGATCCATGCCGGTGCCTTTCCTGTGCTCGGTCTGCTGGACTGGGCGAAAGGGTTCAAGGGTCTAGAAGAAGGTGCGGATGTAGTCCGTGACCGTGCCGTCCGCCTCGACCAGCGGCAGCAGTTTCCACTTGTCGAACGCCGTGCAGGGGTGGGAGAGGCCGAGGCCGACCCATTCGCCGATCTCCAGGCCGGCGCCGGGTCCGATGGCGACGAACGCGTGCTGGTCGGAGAGGGCCGTCACTGTCAGCCCGGCGGCCGGCCGCAGCGCGCCGTCGGTGCCACGGACGACCTGGGGTTCCGGCAGCCCGAGGTCGAAGGAGGCGTCGCGCTTGCCGGCGTTGAGGAAGGCGAGCGCGCCTTCCGGCTTGGAGACGACCTGCGCCCAGAGCCGGAACGCCGGCTGGAGGGCGCCCTCCTGGGGGATGCGGTCGTGGAACGGGGTGATCTCGCGGTAGTGGCCGTCGTCATGGGTGATGTAGGCGCCGGAGCGCAGCAGCTTGAGCAGCGGCTTCGAGAAGTCCGTCGCCTCGACCGGCTGGAACACCTCGGCGACCGTGTCGAACCAGCCGCTGCCGCCCGCGCTGAGGATGATCTCGTCGGCGTCCGCGAAGCGCCCGGCGGCGTCGAAGTCCCGGGTGAGGGCGACGAGCCGGTTCAGCCAGTCCCGTACGGTCTCCTGGGTCTTGACGGGGATCTCGCCCTCGTACCCGGCGACCCCGACGAGCCGCAGATGGCGGGCCGCGCCGACCGCTTCGGCGACCTCGGTGGCGGCCGCGGCACCGCGTACACCGGTCCGGCCGCCCTCCTCGCCCAGCTCCACGACGACGTCGAGGGGGCGGGTGGCGTCCGCCAGTGCCGCGTCCATCAGTTCCACGCCGCGTACGGAGTCCACGTAGCAGGCGAAGCGGAAGTCCGGGTCGGCGGCGAGCTCGGCGGCGAGCCAGCGCAGCGCCACGGCGTCGACCAACTCGTTGGCGAGGAAGATGCGTTGGACGCCGAAGGCGCGGTACACCCGGACCTGCGTGGGGACGGCGGCCGTGATGCCCCAGGCACCGTAGGCGAGTTGCCGGGCGAAGAGCTGCGGCGCCATGGACGTCTTGCCGTGCGGGGCGAAGGCGAGCCCGTACTTCTCGGAATAGCTCTCCATCAGCGCGAGGTTGTGTTCCAGGGACTCGGCGGACAGCGTGAGCACCGGTGTGGTGAAGCCGCCGTCGAAGAGCGAGCGCCGCTCGGCCGCCAGCTCGCCGAGGGTCAGCTCCGCGGCGTCCGGCGGCAGACCCTTGAAGCGGTGGCCGACCCGCTCCTCGTGCAGCCGCTCGGTCGTCTTCGCGACGTCCATGGAACCTCCTGGAGAATCTCTGCGCGGACCTTCGCGTTGCAACATGTGCAACGTCCATTGCATGTCTTGCTTCCTGCTGTCTAACATCCCGGCAAGCACCGGGTCAACGGTGTGTGAAGCACCGGCCGAACCGGAACAGCGGTCCTCGCCGAACCGAACAGCACCCGCCGGCCGGCCCGGACAGCAACTGTCCGACAGCCCGGACAGCAACCGTCCGACCGCCCCACCCGACAGCCCCATGAGGAGCGAGAGCGACCGTGACCGCAGTCCCGAGCGGCCCGCAGTTCGACGTAGCGTGCCTTGGCGAATCCATGGTCACCTTCGTGCCCTCGCAGCCCGGCAGCCTCGCCGAGGTCCCCGCCTTCCACCGCGGGATCGGCGGTGCCGAGTCCAACGTCGCCTGCGCCCTCGCCCGCTCCGGTCACAGCGCCCGCTGGATCAGCCGGGTCGGCGGCGACGGCTTCGGCGAGCATCTGATCCGCGCCGTCGCCGCGACCGGCGTCGACGTCACCGCCGTCCAGCGCGACGCCGATCGCCCCACCGGCATCTACTTCAAGGAGCAGCTGGCGGACCGTACCGCCGTGCTCTACTACCGCGCCGGTTCCGCGGCCGCCGCCATGTCACCGGAGACCGTGCACCGCCGCGACGCCTGGTCCGGCCGCATCCTGCACCTGTCCGGCATCACCGCCGCACTGTCGCCCGAGTGCCGCGCCCTGATGCGCTCCCTCGTCACCCGCGAGCCCGGCCGGCCCCTCGTCTCGTACGACGTGAACTTCCGCCCGGCCCTGTGGGGCACCGGCGACGACCCCTGGCTGCTCGCCGAACTCGCCCGCGGCTGCGACATCGTCTTCGTCGGCGAGGACGAGGCGCAGGACGCCTGGGGGCTGGCCGACGCGGCCGCCATCCGCACCGCGCTCCCGGAGCCCGCCGTCCTCGTCGTCAAGCAGGGCAGCACGGGAGCCACCGCCTTCACGGGTGACACCGCGACCTTCGTCCCCGCCCTCGCCGTCGACGTCGTCGAACCGGTCGGCGCGGGCGACGCCTTCGCCGCCGGGTTCCTCTCCGCCACCCTCCGCGGCCTGCCCCTCGCCGACCGGCTGCGCCACGGGCACGTCATGGCCGCCGCCGCCCTCACCGTCCCCGGAGACCTCGGCACCCCGCCCGCGCGCGCCCACGCCGACGCCCTTGTCGCCCTGGGCGAGGACGCGTGGGGGACACTGCGGCTGGGCCCCGGATGGACGGATCGGGCCGACGGCACGGATCGGGCCGGCGGGACGGAACCGGCCGGCGGGACGGAACCGGCCGGGCAGTCGGAACCTGTCCGGCGGCCGGAGCCGGCCGGGCAGTCCGATCGGGCCGGGCAGTCGGAACCGGCCGGACAGACGGATCGGGCCGGACGGACGGAGAAGGACAGATGAGCCAAACAGTCGACCGCGCCCTGCGCATCCTGCCGCTGCTCGCGGAGGGACCCGCCAACCTCGAACAGGTCGCCACCCGCCTCGACGTCCACAAGTCCACGGCGCTCCGGCTGCTGCGCACCCTGCACGAAC
Source organism: Streptomyces sp. SID13666 (assembly GCF_010548325.1). Taxonomy (NCBI): domain Bacteria; kingdom Bacillati; phylum Actinomycetota; class Actinomycetes; order Kitasatosporales; family Streptomycetaceae; genus Streptomyces; species Streptomyces sp. SID13666. Next base: position 68,691 of record NZ_JAAGLX010000031.1, read on the forward strand.
ACGGCATGGTCTACCGCCAGGAGGACCAGCGGTACCGGCTCGGCGCCCGGCTCTTCGCCCTCGCCCAGCAGGCCATGGAGACGCTGGACGTGCGGGAGATCGCCCACCCGCACCTTCTCGCGCTCAACGAGAAGATCGGCCACACCATCCACCTCGCGGTCTACGAGGAGGGCGAGGTCGTCTACATCGACAAGGTCGAGAGCCGCTACCCCGTCCGGATGTACTCGCGGATCGGCAAGCCCGTCGCGATCACCGTCGCAGCCGTCGCCAAGCTGCTCCTGGCCGACCTCCCCGAGGCCGAGCGCCGCTCCATCGCCGAGCGCCTCGAATACCCCAAGTACACGGCCAGGTCGACACCCGACGCGGCCGCCTTCCTCACCGAGCTCCTGCGGGTACGTGACCAGGGCTGGGCCACCGACCTCGGCGGCCACGAGGAATCCATCAACTGCGTCGGCGCCCCCATCCGGGGCGCGGACGGCAGGATCGCCGCGGCGATGTCCGTCTCCGCGCCGAACGTCGTCGTCACCGCCGACGAACTGCTCAAACTGCGCCCGCTGATCCTCCGTACCGCGGAGGCCATCAGCCGGGAGTACTCAGGAAACACCGTTTCGAAGGACACCCCATGAGCGACAACTCCCGGACCCACGGGTCCCCCCTCCAGAAGACCGCCATCACCCCGGCGACCCACACCACCCCGCCCGCCCGGTTCTCGCACGGCGTGCGCAAGGGGAACCTGCTCCAGGTCGCCGGCCAGGTCGGCTTCCTGCCCGCCGTTGACGGCCAGGCCCCCACCCCCGCCGGCCCGACGCTCCGCGAACAGACCCTCCAGACGTTCGCCAACGTCAAGGCGATCCTCGAAGAGGGCGGCTCCTCCTGGGAGGACGTCATCATGACGCGCGTCTACCTCACCGACACCGCGCACTTCGCCGAGTTCAACGAGATCTACAACGAGTACTTCGCCGGCCTCAAGGAAGCGCCGTCGGCCCGCACCACCGTCTACGTCGGCCTCCCCGCCGGCCTGCTGATCGAGATCGACGCGCTGGCCGTCCTCGGCTGACGGTCCCCCCGCACCCCCCGAACCCCCGCACCCCCTGACACCACAGGTCTCCTTGCAGCACCGCACCACCAACCCTCAGCCGCCGCACGGCGCGGCGCCCGCACCACGGGCGCCGTGCCGCGGTCCCCCCTGCCCTCCCCCGAATACGGAGTCCCCACGTGTTCTCATCGCTCGCCACCCTCGCGGCAGACCCACCCCCACCGACGCCGCACACCGGCGGCCTCCTCCTGCTGATCCACGGCACGGCCGGACTGCTGACCGTCGCCGCCCTCGGCATCGGCCTGCTGCTCGTCCTCATCATCAAGGCGCGCGTCCAGCCGTTCGTCGCACTGCTCGGCGTCTCCATAGCCGTCGGCCTCGCCGCGGGTCTGTCCGTCACCGAACTCTTCGGCACGGTCCAGAAGTCCAGCGCCACCTCGCTCATCGAGACCGGCATGGGCGGCACCCTCGGCCACATCGCGATCATCATCGCGCTCGGCACGATGCTCGGCGCGATCCTGGAGATATCCGGCGGCGCCGAAGCCCTCTCCGCCCGCCTGCTCAACGCCTTCGGCGAGAAGCGCGCCCCGCTCGCGATGGGTCTGACAGGCCTCATCTTCGGTATCCCGGTCTTCTTCGACGTCGGCATCTTCGTCCTCGCGCCGATCGTCTACGCCGCCGCCAAGCGCGGCGGCAAGTCGATGGTCCTCTACGCGATGCCGCTCCTCGCGGGCCTCTCCATGACCCACGCCTTCCTGCCCCCGCACCCGGGCCCGGTCGCCGCGGCCGGCCTGCTGCACGTCCAGCTCGGCTGGGTCATCCTGATGGGCGCCGCCGTCGGCATCCCGTCCGTCATCGCCGCCTGGGTCTACGCCGCCTGGATCGGCAACCGCATCTTCGTCCCCGTCCCGCAGGACATGGTCGACGCCGCCGACGAGGCCAAGGCCGCCGTCGCCGCCGAACAGCAGGCCGCGGGCGTCACCCCCGTCGAGACCCCCGTCTCGCTCGGCACCGTCCTCGCCATCATCGGCACCCCGCTGCTGCTCATCCTGTGCGCGACGTTCTCTTCCATCGCCCTGGACCCGAGCACCGGCCGCTCGGTCATCGAGTTCTTCGGCCACCCCTTCGTGGCCCTGATGATCGCGCTCTTCCTCGCCTACTACCTGCTCGGCATCCGCCGCGGCTGGTCCCGCAAGTCCCTCGAAACCGTCTCGACGGCCTCGCTCAAGCCGGTCGGCAACATCCTGCTGGTCGTCGGCGCGGGCGGCGTCTTCGGCGCCGTCCTCAAGGGCAGCGGGGTCGCTCAGGCGCTCGCCGACGCCTTCGACAGCGCCGGCCTGCCGGTCATCGTCCTCGCCTGGCTGATCTCGGTGGTCCTCCGCGTCGCCCAGGGCTCCGCGACCGTCGCGATCGTCACCACCGCCGGAATCGTCGCCCCCATGCTCTCCGCCGGCGACTTCTCCCAGGCCCACCTGGCCCTGGTCATCATGGCGATCTCCGCCGGCTCCATCTTCGCCTCGCACGTCAACGACGGCGGCTTCTGGATGGTCTCCAAGTACTTCGGCATCTCCGAACGCGACACCCTCAAGTCCTGGACGGTCCTCGAATCCGTCCTCTCGGTGGCGGGCTTCGCGGTGGCCGCGTCGCTCAGCCTTGTTATCTAGGCGCGCGGTTTGGTGGATGGGGGTGGCCGGCCCGGCGGGGCCGGCCACCCCCATCAGTCGTCGGCGCCGGCGTCGGCGGGAATGTCGTCGGAAACCCCCGCCCACCACCCGTCCTCGTCATCCGCCCGCACCTTGATCCCGTGCACGAGCGCGTCGATGTCGGGCATCACCTGTCCGAGCCGCACGAGATCCCCGGTCGACGCGAACACGACGACGTCCACTGCGTGGTGCTCGTCGCGGAAGGCGTACCAGAGGTTGGCGACGATCTCGTTGCCGTCGAGCTCGACGTGCCCCAGGGCTTTTAGGCCCTCGCCGAGGTGGCCGGCGTGGAAGGTGTCCACTTGGGGTGGACGGAGGAGCTCGGGGTCCTGGGCGCGGACCAGGCGCTGGAGCGCGCCGCGCTTATCGCCTTCGGCGGGGCCGTAGGCGACGCTGACGTGAAGAGCTTGCTGTTTCAGGTCCCCAAGGAAGAGGTAGCTGCGCTCACCCATCGGGCGCTTGGCGTACACGTCGTAGGCGTGACTGAGGTACTTCGCCAGGCGGCGATTTGCTAGCCAGCGGTGGGGTTGCCCGCGCAGCGCGAGCACGGTCTCGGCTGACGACCGGGACCAATTGGTCTGGCTGCCCCACTCCGTGTCTACCCACGAGTTCCTTGGGGTGATCTCGACCCAGCTATCCAAGGGGTAGTAGATGTCTACCCAGCTCAATTGCGTGCTCCTGCCATGGCTGTTGGCGCCGAGTCCGGATCGACCCAGCTGGTATGGAACTTGAAGAACTGTTTCCCGTCGTCGTATTGGGCCAAGTTGGGCTTTCCGTCGAAGAGATCGCTGCTGCCAGCGCCTTTATCCGCCAGATCGGCGCCAGTGCCTACAGCGAAGGCCGCGGAATTCTTCACAGCACTTCGGTTGAGTCGTTGCGCCGCCGCTTGCACTGCTGGATTCGCCGAGTGCTTGGCAAGCTCGTGCGCGCCTACCTTCTCGGCAACAGCTGTGCTGCGGGAGCCACCTGCGCGCCAGATTTCTGCCTTCGAAACTTCCGGCACGTGTTGGGTGGGATAGCGGGCTGCAGCCCGTGCTTCCCGATTCATCTGCTTAAGTCTCCCTTCCAGGAACTGCCGTCGCGGCTTCGAAATGCTCCGGTTTCGCAGCTCGCGCGCGATCTCCTGCCGGGCTCCACTCTGTTCGGCCCGGGCCGCCGATACGGCGTCCTTCGCCGCCTGCCGCGAGGCAACCCGCGTGGCGTCCACGCCCGCCGTCACCCCCTGTTCCGCCGCCTTGCCCATGCGCAGCGTGAGGATCGCGACGATGTCGAGGCCGACGTCGGCCCACGTGCCGTTGCCGGTGGCGGCGAGGGCTGTGTGGACGAGGGCGGTGCCGTAGGTGGCGGCTTCGGCTCCGGCGATGGCCCAGGATGCGGCGAGGGCGAGCCAGGCGGGGGCGGTGGGGGCGCAGGCGATGAGGACGGCGGCGATGGCTACGACGGTGGCGATCCAGCCGATGATCTCGAGTGCTTCGTTGATCCAGGCGGCGTTGCGTTCGAGGAGGTTGGAGGTCCAGCTCCAGCACGAGTCCTCCAGCGAGTCGTCGAGGAGGTCCTCGATGGCGCCGGAGAGGCGGCGGGCGTCGGATTCGTAGTCGCCGACGGCGCCGTCGAAGGCGGCCTGTGCACGGATGAGTGAGGCGCGGGCGTGGTCGAGGTCGCTCTTTTGGGTGGGGGTGAGATCGGCTTCGGGGAGGGCGTCGAGCGGGGTGATGATGTCGTGCGCGGCGGTGGCGGCGCGGTGGGCGGCAGCGGTCTGGTGCTGGGCGTCCTCGACGGCTTCGGCCCAGGCGGAGATCTTGACGGCGACCGCCTCGTAGCGGTCGGCGACCTTGCCGAGCTTGTCGCGCAGGCGGTCCGCGCCGTCCTGGAGGGCGTCGGCGTAGTCGCCCTTCAGCCCCGTGCCGTCGGAGAGGGCGCGGAGCCGGGTGATCTGGGTGCGGATCTCGATGGCGGTGTCGGTCATGGTCCGGCGGCCGGTGCGGATGTCGGCGGGGGAGCCGGGGGTGGGGTCGGCGTAGGGGTCCTCGGTGCGCAGGGGGTGCCAGTCGCGGGGGCGGTGGGGCATCGGGAGGGCTCAGCCCTTCGCTCGGGCGGCGAGGTCGCGGTCGACGGCGGCGAAGGCCGCCTTCGTCCCGCGGACGAGGTTGAGGACTTGGCCGAGGTTCCAGAGGGTCTCTTTCCTGTTGTCCTTCCAGTTGTCGGCGAAGGTGTGCATGATCTCGGCCATGCGCGGGGCGCCCACGGCGTGGGCGAGGGCGTCCTGGGTGGCGGGGCAGCGCTGGAGGGCGGTGCGGATGGAGCTGAGGGAGTGCTCCGACGCGTCGAGGAGGCGGCCGTCGACCTTCAAGTCGGCAGCGCTGGTGCATGTGTTGGACATATGTCCGGACTCCTGTGGGGTTGTGTTCCTGTGGAACGATCTGACCGGGCATAGGTCACAGGCATGAACCGGCGGCGGAAAAGGGTGAGTTGTGATGGTTGGCGGATACCGGCTGGTGCTGCCGCCCGGCTGGGGGCGGATTCCGTTACGGGAGGGGACCGAGGACGCGATCCGGGGGATCGTGACGTCGGCCTTCGATGGTTCGCGCGGGGACGCGGTGGCTCAGGTGCGGGTCCGGCTGGAGGGCCGGCTGCGGGAGCTGGCGGTCAGGGCGCGCCGGGACGGCGCCGGGCTCGACCTCTACCTCCCCGTACGGCCGCGCGGCGGAGCCGCACCGGTGCCGGCGTCGTTCGTGGTGTCGGAGCTGGCGGTGGGCGGCAGGAAGGAGCGGCGGGAGTACGTCGTGGGCGAGGCGCGTCGGGTGGACTACGTGCTGCCCGTCCCGGACGTCCCCGGGCGCTGTCTGGCCGCCGCGTTCTCGACGCCGACGGCCGTGGCCGAGCCCCGGCTGGCCGATCTGATGGTGGAGCTGTTCGACGCCGTGATGGGGACTTTTCGCTGGTCGGAAGCGTCGGATGCGCCGCGGACCCGCTGACGGGAGACATCCGGGCGTTCTTCGGTTCCCCGCCCCGACGGAACGCGCGATGAACACCCACTGAAGCAGAGGCGTCGGGTGAACGGGCACTTCGGGTCAAGGGGCGCATCCGGTCTTCCGGCGGGTTAGCGTCCCCTTCGGAGGAAGCCATGCCGACGAAGGAAGCCGCCCTGAAAGGGGCCGGTGACAGCGCCACCAGTGATGCCGGCGACACCAGCGACACCAGCACCGCCACCGGGACCGGGGACCGGGGGTCCGCCCCCGCACCGCACATCCGCCGCCGCGCCACCGCCCTGGCCGCGTTGATCACGGCTCTGGCGTTCTGCGTCGGCGACGCCGTCGCGACGACCTTTCCGTTCGGACGCCACAGCCGGAGCGTCAGCGACCTGGGCAACCAGTTCGTGCCGTTCCACGCGCACCTGTGGGACCTGCTGCACGGCAGGGCCGACGGCGGGCTGCTCGTCAACTGGCAGTCCGGGTACGGCTCCAGCTTCCTTCCCGACCTCGGCACGTATGTGAGCAGCCCCTTCGCGCTGCTCGTCGGGCTCTTCCCGCGGGACGAGATCGACCTCGCGGTGTACGTGATCACCGTGCTGAAGATGGCGTCGGCGGGCGCCGCGATGGCGTTCCTGCTGCTGACGCTCCGCAAGGGCCGCTGGTGGACGGCCGGGACGCTCGGCGCCTCGTACGCGCTGTGCGGCTGGTCGATGGCCGAGGCGTCGTACAACCTCATGTGGCTGGACGGGCTCATCGCGTTCCCGCTGCTGTGCCTGGTCGGCGAGTGGGCGCTGACGAACCGGCGCCCGGTGCTCGGCCCGCTGGTCGTCGCCCTGGCCTGGACGGCCAACTTCTACACGGCGTACATGGCGACGATCGGTGCCGCGCTCGTCCTGCTGCTGCGGCTGCTGCTCGGCCGGGAGGACGTGCGGCGCAAGCTCGCCGTGCTGGGGCGGGCCGTGCTGGCGACGCTGCTCGGCATCGGGCTGGCGGCGCCGCTGATCCTCGTCGTGTTCAAAGCGACGAAGCTCGCGCACCCCGGCCGCGTCAACGAGTTCGCGCCGTCCGCCATGCCCGACGTGCTGGCGCGGCTGCTGCCCGGCACGTACACCTTCGGGACCCCGGCCGTCTGGGTCGGCACTGCCGCGCTGCTGCTCGCGCTGACCCTGCCGTTCAACACGGCGGTCGCCCGGCGCGAGCGGGCCGGCTGGAGTGCGCTCGTTCTCATCGTCCTGCTGTCCATGCAGTGGAAGCCCACGCACCTGGCCTGGCACGCGTTCGCCACGCCCAACGGCAGTTCCTACCGGCAGACGTTCGTGCTCTGCGGGGTGCTGGTCATCGCCGGCTGGCTGTCCCTCGCGCAGGGTGTGCCGCGGCTCAAGCCGCTGCTGGGCGGCGTCGGGCTGCTCGTGCTGGTGACCGCGATCGGAAGCACCAGCGTCGTCACGGAGTCCTGGACGGTGCCGTTGCTGGCGCTCTCCCTGACGGCCGTCCTCGGCAGCCTCGTGCTGCTGCGGTCGGTGGAGGCCCGGCGGCGTACCGCCCGCTGGGCGCCGGTGCTGGCAGCCGCGCTGCTGGTGGGCGCGCAGGTGGGGGAGTCGGCGGTCTCGGAGGCGTCGTACGACAAGGCGCGGCTCGGGCGGCTCGACGACTACGGGCCGTGGAGCCAGCGCCAGGACGTGCAGAGCGCCGCGGTCTCCCGGTCCGACGGCTGGCCCGCGTACCGGACGGATCCCGGCATCTGGCAGACGGTCGGCAACGATCCGCTGGTCGTCGGCGGGCAGGGCGCCCAGTACTACAGCAGCCTCACCTCGGAGGTCTGGGCGAGCACGCTGACCGCGCTCGGCGGCGGCTACTCCTCGCGCGGCCGGTCGCCGCGCAGCATCGACGGGCCGGTCACGGACGCGATCTTCTCGATCGGCGCCCGGCTGCACTCCAACCAGGACCCGTTCCGGCACCCGCTGCGCGGCCCGTACACGACGACGGTGTCGGTCTCGCGGATGGACGTTCCCCCGCTGGTGACCGTCCGTCCGGCCGGCGGACCGCGGTCCTACGGCGACAACACGTTCCGCAACCAGGAGGCGCTGCTCGGCGCCACCGTGTACACCGTTCCGCGGGTCGAGATACGCGACGCCGACGGCAGCGTGCCGAAGCTGACGCTGGGCGGCCAGTACGGGGTCAGGGCGCGCGAGGCGGGGAAGAGCGGGCCCACGCAGCTGCTGCGGGCGCACTGCCCGGCGGGCAGCGAGGTGTTCCTCTCGGTGCCGGACTTCGCCGGCCAGGGCGGGCTGCGCGGGGTGTCGGACGGGGTGCGCTTCGACGCCCGCCCGCCGCAGAACCGCGCGACCGTCCAGCCCCTGGGAACGGTGCCGGCCTCGGGCGATGTGCGGGTGGACCTGATAGCGCTGGGCGCCGGAGCGCTCCCCAAGGAGCCGATCGGCTGCCTCGACCCGGCGAAGCTCGCCGCCCGGGTGGCCGCGTTGAAGGCCACCGGTGCGACGCGGGTGTCGGTGTCCGGCAGCCGTCTGACCGCCGAACTGCCGCCCGGCAGCACGGGTGTCGCCGTGATCGCCGCCCCGGCGATCGAGGGGTGGAGCTGCTCGACGGGCGGCGCCGCCGCCCGGCCGGCCGGTAACCACCTGGGAATGCTGTCGGTCCCGCTGGACGGCACGTCGCGCACCATCAGCTGCGACTTCACCCCGCCGGGACTGAAGGCGGGGTCCGCGGTGGGCGGCGCCGCGGCGCTGGGGCTCTTCGCACTGGCCGGGTACCGGTGGTGGTCGCGCAGACGCCGTCCCACCGAAGCGGCCGCAGCATGACACCGCGCCCGCCGGGAGGCTGTGAGCCGTCCCGGGGGGCGCGGTGAGTCATGCGGTGGGTGATTCAGGCGTTACGGCAGGGCGTGGACGTGGGCGCCGACCGAGTTGGACCACTGGTTGCCGTTCTTGGCGTCCCAGTTGGTCGACCAGGTCATCGCACCGCGCAGCGTCGGCCACTTGGTGGCCGGCTTGAAGGTGCCGCAGCCGGTGCCCTTGGTCAGGCAGTCGATCGCGTTGTTGACCACCGACGGGTCGACGTAGCCGGAGCCCGCGCCGCTCGTCGAGGCCGGGAGTCCGAGGCCGACCTGGGACGGGTCGAGCCCGCCCTGGATGACCGTGCAGGCCTGCGTGGTGATGAAGTCCACGGAGCCCTGCGAGTAGACGCCGCCGTCACAGCCGTTCATCGAACCGCTGTTGTAGTACTGGGTGTTGACGACGGTCAGGATGTCCTTGATCTTCAGCGCGGTGGCGAAGTAGCCGCTCGACGGGGAGAGCATGTCGATCGTCTGCGGCGCCATCGTGATGATGAGGCCGGATCCCGCCTTGCTGCTCAGGCTGCGCAGCGCCTGCGACATGTACGTGGAGTTGAGCCCGTTCTCCAGGTCGATGTCGACGCCGCTGAACCCGTACGTCTGCATCAGCGAGTAGACGCTGTTGGCGAAGTTGGTGGCGGAGGCCGAGTCGTTGATCGACACGGTGCCGTTCTGGCCGCCGATGGAGATGATGACCCGCTTGCCGGCCGCCTGCTTCGCCGCGATGTCCGCCTTGAACTGGGCGACGGAGTAGTTCAGCGCCGGGTCCAGGTTGAAGGTGACCCCGCCGGGCGTGCCGGAGGCGTCGGCGAACGAGACGGCGATGATGTCGTACTGGTTCTGCACCTGGGCGATGGTCTGGACGGTCGCGCCGTTGTTGAAGTTCTGCCAGTACCCGGTGAGGACGTGCTTGGGCAGGCTGCCGGCCGGGCCCGTGGTCGGCGGGGTGGTGGGAGGCGTGGTCGGCGGTGTCGTGGGGGGAGTCGTCGGCGGGGTGGTCGGCGGTGTCGTGGGCGGGGTCGTCGGGGGCGTGGTGGGAGTGCCGCCGGGACCGGTCAGGACGACGTCGTCCGCGAAGTACGCGGGCTGTGCGTACCAGCCGTTGAGGTAGACGGTGACCGAGGTGGTGCTCGCGCCCGTCGTGAAGTTGGTGCTCAGCTGCTGGTACGAGCCGGCGGACGGGGTCCAGGTCGACACGTCCGAGGTGCCGGTGCCGCTCGCGCCGAGGTAGACGTACGAGCCCTGCACCCAGGCGCTCAACGAGTACGCGGAGTTGGGCTTGACGCTCACGGTCTGCGAACACTTGGCGTTGTCGGAGCTGCTCGGACTGCCCTTGAGGGCCGAGGACCCACCGTGCACCGGGCTGGAGACGGCCGCACCGCTGCCCGCCGTGCACGTCCAGCCGGACAGTCCGCTCTCGAAGCCGGCGTTGCTGACGAGATTGGTGTCGGCGGCCTGCGCGGTCCCGACGTTGGCTATCGCGAAGCCTGCGGCCACGAGCGAGGCGGCTCCCACGGTGGCGAGGGCCGTACGCGCGACCTTCGGTCTCCGATAAGCATGCGATGCACGTTCCACGACTGCCTCCTGGGGGCAAGGAGTTGGGGGGTGGTGGGGAATGCGCATGAGGGTTGGGCGGCGTGCCCTGCGTGCGACCAAACTGGTCCAGACCAATGGGGTTGTCAAGACCTCTGGCCTTCACCAGTCGTTCATGGGGCGCATCCAGGCGTTTACCGATCCTGATCCGCGACTTTCCGCACTCATTCCGCTACACATCGATAGGCTGGCGCACGCGATCCGGCGGGTGAACGGTCCTTGCGCGGGACAGGAGGGCTGCGGATGTCGAGCGTCATAACGGTCACAGCGGACGATCTCGCGCTTCCGCTCGAGCAGCATGTCGCGCGCATCTCCGCGGCGCTCGACGCCTACGGGCACCTCATCGCCCTCGCCTCGCCCGATCCCGCCGACCCCGGCCGGCGCCGGCTGCACACCGTGCGTGCCGCGCTGGAAGCGGACCGGATGGCGATCGTCCCCGTCGATCTGCCGCCGCTCGCCGCCGCGCTGCTCGGGGAGCAGCTGCGCCAGCTGGCCGGCACCGACCTGGGGCCAGGCGTGCTCGCGGGCGCCGCCCGGCTGCTCTCGTACTACCTGTACTCCGGCGCCCTGCTCGGCTCGGTCAGCAAGCTCGACCGGGTGCCGGTCACCGTCGGCAAGCACTTCAAGTCCCTGGTCCCCGGGCGGCATTTCGCCGTCATGGCGCACCCGGAGCCGGGGCTGACCGAGGCCGGTCCCGACGCCGTCCCGCCGGGTCCCGGCTTCCTCACCCAGCTCGCGGTCGCCGGGCACGGCCTCGACGCCGGCTGGGTCACCGGCCCGCTCGCCGCCGCCTGGCGCACCCAGCACATCCGCGAGGTGCCGCTGCCGGAAGGATCGGCGCGGTGGTGGGGCACCGGCCGGCTCGTCGAGTTCACCGCGTACATCGCGGACATCGGCATCCTGTACCAACTGGTCACGTCGGTCCGCCGGGACACCTGCCCGTGGTGCGGCCTTGAGGTGATCGGCGACCAGTGCCTGTTCTGCTCGACGCGGCTCGGCGACCGTGCCGACCCCGCCGCCGACCGCTCCGACCGTACGCAGCAGGTCGCGGCCCAGGAGCAGCCGTTACGCCGGCCGCAGCAGCAGCGCCCGCCGCAGTACCAGCCGCAGCACCAGCGGCAGGAACCGCCGTCGCGGGAGCTGCCCACCCCCAACCGCCCCCAGCTCGAACCCCATAAGCGATAGGTCTGCCTGCCGATGAATTCACGTCAGCGACGCGGTGTCGTCCTCCTGGTGGTCTCCGTGCTGTGCGCGGTGGCGGCCTTCGCGGGAGTCGTCACGGTCATCGGCAACGCACGGTCGGAGGTCGGCCCGAAGGTCACCGCCTACCAGCTGACCAAGGACGTGCCGGCCTACACGGCGGTGACGTCCGGGCAGTTGGAGAAGGTCCGGATACCGGAGAAGTGGCTTCCCGACACCGCCGTGCGCGACCTCGCCTCCGTCCAGGGGATGGTCGCGGCGATCCCGCTGAAACGCGGCTCGCTGCTGGAGTCCGGCATGGTCGCGGCCAGGCCGGTGCTCCAGTCCGGCCAGATGGAGATCGCCATCATGATCGACGCGGAGACCGGCGTCGCCGGGAAGATCACCCCGGGGTCGAAGGTCAACATCTTCGCCACCTTCGCGGGCAAGAAGGACACCGACCCCGATGTCTCGAAGATCATCGTCACCGGGGCGCGGGTCATCGACGTCGGCGAGATCAAGGCGTTCGACAAGAGCCAGGACTCCCAGCGGCAGGCCGCCCAGGGCGTGCCGATCACGTTCGCGCTCGACGCGGCCGACGCCCAGCGCGTCGCGTTCTCCGAGTCCTTCGCGCGTCACGTCCGGCTGGCGCTGATCGCCCCGGGCGACGACAGCGCCCCGGCCGCGGTCGACCGCACGTACACCCTGGCGGGGGACACGGGAGGCAAGAGGTGATCGTGAGGATCCTGTCCGGCACCGGTGACCCGGATGCCGCCCGCGCACTGGCCGGTCTGCTGCACCAGCTGCCCGGCGCGGAACCGGGCCCCGCACTGCCCGACTCCACGCTGCTGCTCGACACCCTCGCCCGGGCCGCCGAGGCGGGGATAGACGAGCTGCCCGAGGTCGTCATCGTGCACGACGGCATCACCCCGATGCCCGCGCTGGAACTGATACGGGAGGTCGCGCTCCGCTTCCCGGCCGTCGGCGTCGTCCTGCTCACCGCCGACCCGAGCCCGGCCGTGCTCTCCGCCGCTATGGACTCCGGAGCGCGCGGCGTCATCGGGCTGCCGCTGTCGTACGACGAGTTGGGCGCCCGCGTCGAGGCGGCCGCCGCCTGGGCCGGCGGGGTCCGCCGCCACCTCAGCCCGCAGCGCGCGCTGCCCGCCGTGGCCGGCGGCACCCTCGTCGCCGTCGCCGGTGCGAAGGGCGGCGTCGGCACCACCGTCACCGCCATCCAGCTCGCACTGGCCGCGCACGCCGCCGGCCGGTCCACCGCCCTCGTCGACCTGGACCTGCAGGGCGGCGACATCGCCTCGTACCTGGACGTCCAGTTCCGCCGCTCGATGGCCGACCTGGCCGACATCGCCGACATCTCGTCGCGCGTCCTGCACGACGCGATGTACGTCCACGAGTCCGGGCCCGCCCTGCTGCTCGCCCCGGGCGAGGGCGAACGCGGCGAGGACGTCACGGACCGATCGGTGCGGCTGGTCCTGCACGCACTCCGGCAGCGGTACGAAGTGGTCGTCGTCGACTGCGGCACCCAGCTGACCACGGCCAACGCCGTGGCCGTCGAGACCGCCGACACGGCGCTGCTGGTCACCACCCCGGACGTCGTCGCGGTCCGCGCGGCCAAGCGCATGGTCCGGATGTGGGACCGGCTGCAGATCCGCAAACCGCAGGACACCACGACCGTCGTCAACCGCTACACGCGCGGCACCGAGATCCAGCCGTCCCTCGTCGCCCGCATCACCGGCACCAAGGTCGCGGCCTCCGTCGTGCCCGCCGCGTTCAAGGAACTCCAGTCCGTCATCGACGCCGGACGCCTCCACGACCTCGACAACCGCTCCACCGTGAAGCAGGGCCTGTGGGCGCTGGCGGCCGAACTCGGCCTCGCCGTCGGCGGCCACGCGCTGCCCAAGGCGGCCCGGCGCGGCAGGCGCAGCCTGCGCGACGACCGGGGCCAGGTGATCCTGGAGACCCTCGGCATGACGCCGATCATCCTCATCACCCTGATCCTGGTCTGGCAGGCGGTGCTCGCGGGCTACACGTTCACGCTCGCCGGCCACGCGGCGGACGAGGCGGCGCGGGCGGCGGCGGTGGGCACGGACGCGGACGCGGTGACGGCGGCACAGCGGGACCTGCCGGGCGCGTGGAACGGCACCACGACCGTCGACCGGGGCGACGGCAAGGTCACCGTCACCGTCAACCTCCAGGTCCCCGTCCTGTTCCCGGGCGCGATCGACTTCCCGCTGACGGTGCACGGCCACGCGTCCACGGTGGACGAGGAGACGAAGCGATGACCGGGCGCAGAGCGCGTGCGTGGCGTGAACGCGGTTCGGCGTCCCTGGAGTTCCTGGGCGTCCTGCCGATCCTGCTGCTCATCGCCCTCGCCGGGATCCAGCTCGGCTTCGTCGCGTACGCCGCCAACCAGGCCGGCACGGCCGCTCGTACCGCCGCCCGCACCGCTGCGCTGCGCGCCCCGCACCCGGACGCGGGGGAAGCGGGCCGCAACGCGGTGAGCGACTGGCTGCGGGACGGCACCGTCATCTCGCCCGCCTCCGATGACGGCGACTCCGTCACCATGACCGCCACCATCAACATCCCGTCCGTCATCCCCGGCGTGAGCATCTTCGGTCCGGTGCGGCGCAGCGCGACCATGCCGAAAGAAGACACCACGCCATGAGCCTGCGCGCCCGCCTCGCCGTCACGGAGGAGGCCACCCCCCAGACCCAAGAGGGCCACATGGTGGCCGTCTACCGCACCAAGTTGCTCCAGGAGATCGACCTCGCCGAGATGTCGGCGCTCGCCACCGCCGAGCGGCGGGCCCGGCTGGAACGGGTACTCGGGCACATCATCAGCCGCGAGGGTCCGGTGCTGTCGACGAAGGAGCGCGCGGGCATCATCCGCCGCGTCGTGGACGAGGCGCTCGGCCTCGGCGTCCTCGAACCGCTCCTCGAAGACCCGACCATCACCGAGATCATGGTCAACGGACCGGACAAGATCTACGTCGAGCGGGGCGGCCGGGTCGAGCAGGTGGCCGTCCGCTTCTCGTCCGCCGAGCAGCTGCTGCAGACCATCGAACGCATCGTCTCGACCGTCAACCGCCGGGTCGACGAGTCCAATCCGATGGTCGACGCGCGCCTGCCGAGCGGTGAGCGCGTCAACGTCATCATCCCGCCGCTGTCGCTGAGCGGCCCGACGCTCACCATCCGCCGCTTCCCGCGCGCCTACACCCTGCAGGAGCTGATAGCCCTCGGCACCCTCGACGAGCACATGCTGATGCTGCTCTCCTCGCTGGTCCGCGCGAAGTGCAACATCATCGTCAGCGGGGGCACCGGCTCCGGCAAGACGACGCTGCTCAACGCGCTGTCCGGGCTGATCCCGGAGGGCGAGCGCATCATCACCGTCGAGGATGCCGCCGAACTGCAGCTGCAGCAGGACCACGTCATCCGGCTGGAGACCCGGCCGCCGAACGTCGAGGGCGAGGGCCGCATCACCATCCGCGACCTCGTACGCAACTCCCTGCGTATGCGGCCCGACCGCATCATCGTCGGTGAGGTCCGCGGCGGCGAGACCCTCGACATGCTCCAGGCGATGTCCACCGGCCACGACGGCTCGCTCGCCACCGTCCACGCCAACTCGGCCGAGGACGCGGTGCTGCGCCTGCAGACGCTGGCCTCGATGAGCGAGGTCAAGATCCCCTTCGAGGCGCTGCGCGACCAGATCAACAGTGCGGTGGACGTGCTCGTGCAGCTCACCCGGCATGTCGACGGCACCCGCCGCATCGTCGAGATCGCCATGCTCTCCTCCCGCGGCCGTGACGTCTTCCGGCTCACCAGCGCCACCCGCTTCCGCGCCGAGCCGCTCGGTGCGGACCGCATCGTGCGCGGCTGGTACGAGCACCACCCGCTGCCCCGCGAGCTGGCGGAGCGCCTGTACCTGGCTGGTGAACACGTCCCGGCCGCCTTCGGCGTCGGCTCCAGCGAACTGGAACTCGACATCCGGGAGGCCAAGTGAGCGACCAGCTCCCGCTGATCGTCATCGGAGCCACCCTGCTCGCCCTGACGCTGGGTGTCTGGGGCCTGCACGCCTGGTCCGGCGGGCGCGCCGAACGCGCCGCCCTCGTCGAACGCCTCGCGGGCGAGCTGGGGTCGGGCGCCGGGCGGCATGTCCCCTTCGCCGCCCTGGACCGCCGGGTGCGCGCCACCGGCTGGGGCCGCCGGCTCGCCGGCCGCCTCGCGGCCACCGGCACCGACCTCACCCCCGGCCAGTTCACCGCGGCGGCCGTCGGCCTGGTCGGCGGCGCCTGGCTCGTCGCCGACGTCGTCCTCGCCCCGTTCTTCGGGCCGATCGCCGGGATCCTCGCGTTCTGGTCCGCGTACTCCTTCCTGGAGTGGCGCCGCCGCGTCCGCACCGAACGCTTCATCGCCCAACTGCCCGAACTGGCCCGCGTCCTGGCCAACGCCACCCAGGCCGGCCTCGCGCTGCGCACCGCGGTCGGCATGGCGGCGGACGAGCTGGAGGCGCCGGCGGGCGAGGAGCTCAAGAAGGTCGCCGACGCGATGGCGATGGGCCACTCCGTCGAGGACGCGCTGGCCGAACTCCAGGAACGCCTGCCCAGCCGCGAGCTCATCGTCCTGGTCTCCACCCTCGTCCTGTCGAGCCGCGCGGGCGGCTCCGTCGTCGAGTCGCTCCGCAACCTGACGGTCACGCTGGAGGAGCGCAAGGAGACCCGACGGGAGATCCGCACCCAGATGTCGCAGGTCACGGTCACCGCGTACGCCGTCCCCGTCATCGGCATCGGCTCGCTGTTCCTGCTGAACCAGATCATGCCGGGCTCGCTGAGCGCGATGACCGGCTCCAACCTCGGGCGCATCTGCGTGCTGATCTCGCTGGGCCTGTACGTGGTGGGCTTCTGGATGATCCGCCGGATGTCCCGGATCGACGTCTGAATCAATTGATGAAAGGGGTGAGTTGCTCATGGTGATGATCGGCCTCGGGCTGGCCCTCGCCCTGGCACTGTGCGCGGTCGGCGTCGTCCACGCGATCGCCCTCCTGCGCTCCGACGCCAAGCTCCCCGACGACCTGATGCTCGCCCTGGAAGTAGGCCGCACCCGAACCACCCGCACCGGCAACGCCGTCGACCAACTCGGTATGCGCTGGTCCCCGATGGTGATGCGCTGGATGGGCCCCGCCCGCGTCGCCAAAATGCGCATGAAGATCGACCACGCGGGTCACCCGCACGGGTTGACGGTGGAACGGTATGCGGCGCGGCGGGCGGTGTACGGGGCGCTGGGCGGGCTGGCGGCCTTCGCTCTCCTCACGAGCGGCCATTGGTTCCTGGCGCTGATCCTGGTCGGCTACGCATGGGGCTGGGCCGACCTCGGCCTCTGGCTCGCGGTCCGCAAACGCCGCGACGACATCGAGCGCACCCTCCCCGACTTCCTGGACGTGCTGGCGGTGGTGGTGAGCGCGGGTCTCGGCTTCCGTCAGGCACTGGAGCGCGTCAACACGGTCTACAAGGGCCCGTGGTCGGACGAGATCCGCATTGCGCTGCGGCAGATGGATGTCGGGGTGAGCCGTCGCGACGCTTTCGACCAGCTCCGGAAGCGCAACAGGAGCGATCAGGTGAGCCAGTTCGTGAGCACGCTGCAACAGGGCGAGGAATTGGGCGCGCCCATTGCACGGACGCTGCTGCAGATCGCCCAGGACATGCGGCGGACCGAGGCGCAGAACGCACGGAGGCGGGCGGCGCGGACGGTGCCGAGGGCGACCGGGGTGATCACCATGCTGCTGGTGCCCGCGACGATGATCCTGCTGATCACCGGCACGATCATGGGCTCTCAGATCAACTTCGGCAATCTCCTGGGGAATGGGTGATTCCGCGCATGAGGTATGTACGGAACCGCCATATTGGATGCGCCAGTTGGCGCGTAAAGGGCTGCGGTTGCTCGGGGTTCGGGTGTACCTTTGCAGACGCAACCATATTTGCACCTGCAATCAAGAACGGATCGCTACGGACCGGACCGGTGAGAGGCGGTGCGCCGTGATAGGTGACGTCGAGTTCGGCGGCCGTAGCGAGCGTGGGAACGAGAGACCGGCCGTCGCATCGGGCGTGGTTGGCGTTCATCAGGTGACAAAGGATGGGGCGATCAGACATGAGCAGGTGGGCAGTGAAGCGGCTCGTGGTCACGCAGATCTGGATGCGCGAGAAGCTGAGCAGCGACCGGGGACAGACGTCGTTCGAGTACCTCGGGATCGCCGTCGTGATCGCAGTGATCATCGGCGTGCTGGCCGGGACGACGGACATCGGCACGAAGGTCAAGAACGGGATCACAGGAATGATCGACAAGGTCATCGCGGGCAACGGAAAGTAGCACTCGCCGGTTGCGACGACGGACAGACGCTCGGTCTGTACATCGTCGCGGTGGCGGCGCTGTTCTTTCTCGCATTCGCGTTCTTTGCTGTCGGTCAGGCCTCCGTCGTTCGAAACAGTGCACAGACCGCGGCTGATGCTTCGGCGTTGGCGGCTGCGCGCAGTGCTCGCGACGACGTCAAGGACGCCTTCAACAAGGCGCTGATCGAAGGCGATCTCTCCCAGCTAGGCGATCTCCTCGCGGGCGCCGGCATGAACGGTGCCGGTGCCTGCGAGGCCGCCGCGACCATGGCTGTCGCAAATCATGCCGACCGTCAGATCTGTGACCGGACGGATGATCCCCCCGGCTACACCGTCGGCGTTCGGACGCAGGGAACCGTCGGCAAGTCCGTAATCGACGGCACTGAGAACAAGCACGCCTTGGCGAACGCCACAGCTGTCGTCGAACCCCGTTGCACCGTGCGCCAAAAGGACGGCAAGGCGATCAAGTTCTCCTGCAACGGCGGTGAGGACGTGAGCGTCGATCCGACAGCGAACGGGTTCCGATTGGACCTTTCGCTGTTCTTCACCGTGCATCTGAGCAAGTGATGGTCGATCGAGAAATGAAGGAACGGGGAGCAATGAGCGACCAGTACAGGCCGATGGTCCGGCGGGCCTCAGCGGTGGTGGCACTCACGGCCGGCGTTGCCCTTGCCCTGGCGGGCTGTGGTGGGGGCGGTGGCGACAAACAACCGGACAGCAAGCCTTCGTCCAAGTCCGCCTCCAGCGGGGGTACTGCCAGCAAGGGCGGCTCGTCCCCGTCCGCCGATGCGACCCAGGTATTGGCCCAGGTCAAGGGCGAGAAGGGAATCGAGGTCACCATCAACTCGGTTGTCCGGGACGCGGGTGGATTTCTCACCGTGCAGGGGTCGGTTACGAACAACGGCACGGAGGTCTTCAACGCCGACATGTGGGTTGGTTCGGAGACCGCGGTCAGCAGATCCGGTGCCTCGGTCGCCGGCGCGGTCCTCGTCGACCAAGCGGGAAAGAAGCGCTATTACGTTCTCCGGGATACGGAGGGCAAGTGCCTGTGCACGATGGGTCTGCTCAGTATTCAGCCCAAGGAGACCCGTCCCATCTTCGCGCAGTTCCCCGCCCCACCCACCGGTACCACCTCCGTGGAGTTCCAGCTCCCCACCATGCCGCCCGCCAAGATCCAGATTTCGGAGGGGTGAGCGATCATGCCCGGTACCAAGCGACGTGCCGCCGGTGCGGCCGTGCTCACGCTTTCGGTTGTCACGATCACGTTCGCCGGGCCCGTCGGGATCGCGCGGGCGGATGGGGGGCCGTCGGCTTCGCCTTCTACGGTGGCGCCTTCGGCGCCGGTGAAGGTCGATCCGACGTCGCCGCGGCTGAAGTTGCCGGAAGGGGCGACGCTGGCGCCGGCGAAGGTGCTGGACATCGTGGCGGTCACGGACCAGTCGTCGACGAGCGCGAGTCAGCCGGAGCAGCGGCATGAGGAGTCCAACTCCTCGATCACGTACGCGCTGCAGTCGGAGGTGCTGTTCGAGATCGACAGCGCGGTGCTGTCGCCGGCCGCGGCGGCGCGGATCAAGGCCATTGCGGGCGACATCAACGCAAAGAAGGTTTCGTCACCCATCCGGGTCTTCGGGTTCACCGACAACCTGGGCAGCAGCGAGCACGGGGACGTGTTGTCGAAGCAACGCGCCGACGCCGTCTACAAAGTTTTGGCCCAGGCGCTCGGATCCGCCGGTGGCGCAAGCCACAGTTTCCAGGTGCGCGGCTACGGCGAGGACTATCCCATTGCTGACAATTCATCCGAAGCGGGACGCCGTCAGAACCGCCGGGTGGAGATTACGTTCACACCGTCCGCCGCGTGAGGTGCTGAGCACGCGCTCATAAGCGGTACGGTGTAACTCCCCCCCTCGGGCCGGTTCGCTCTCCCCCCCTGCGAACCGGCCCGTTTTTTGTTGCCCTCATCCGGGCGCCCGCCGCACCCGCACCCGCACCCGCACCCGCGCCGGAGCCTCAGAGCCGGCAGCCGGCCGTCGCGTCGACGATCTGGCCGGTGATCCAGCGGGCGTCGTCGGAGGCGAGGAAGGCGACGGGGGCGGCGATGTCGTCGGGGAGGCCGACGCGGCCGAGTGCGGTGTCCGCGGCGACCAGCTCCTGCGCTTCCGGGTTGCCGCGCAGCCAGAAGGCGTTGGCGTCGGTGTCGACCGTGGCGGGGGCCACCGTGTTGACGGTGATGTTGCGCGGGCCGAGGTGCTTGGCGAGGGTGTGGCCGAGGACGTCGAGCGCGCCCTTCGTCATGCCGTACGCGATCGTCTCGGGAAGCGCGATGCGCGTGACGGCGGAGCTGATGTTGATGATGCGGCCGCCGTCGCGGAGCAGTGGCAGCACGCGCTGGACAAGGAAGAACGGCGCGCGCACATTGACGGCGAAGAGCCGTTCGAAGCGCTCCGGTGACTCCGCCTCGATCGGCCCGCCGGCGGCGTTGATCGCGGCGTTGTTGACGAGGATGTCCAAGCGGGGTGCCTGGCCGGTGTGTTCGCGCAGCCCGCGTTCGAGGGCGTGCACCAACGTGTCCACGTCGCCCTCGACACCCAGCTCGGCCTGCAGGGCGAAGGCCCGGCCCCCGGCCGTCAGGATGCCGTCGACCGTCTCCTTGGCCGCGGTCTCGTTGCTGCCGTAGTGGACCGCGACAAGGGCGCCGTCCGCCGCGAGGCGCCGGGCGATCGCGCGCCCGATGCCACGCGAGGCTCCGGTCACCAGTGCCGTCTTGCCGGTCAGATCTCCCATGGCGGGCTCCTTGTCAGGGTGGGCGCTGTGCGGTGGGGCGACCTTCGCGCGGCGTGCTGACCGGCTGCGCACCGCGCGCTGACCCTAGATTGGCGCCATGCGGGAAAAGGGGATTATTCGGTATGTAGCGGGCGTGGTCGGCGCGGCCGCCGTGCTGAGCGCGTGCTCCGCCGGTGAAGGAGCGCCCGAGGGGTGGAAGGTGATGCGCGGCGGCTCGGTGGCCGTAGCGCATCCGAAGGCGTGGGAGGAAACGCGGCCCGCAGGGAAGAGCACCGCCGGCGCGCAGGCTTCCGCCGTGCTCCGCGGCGCGGGCGGCCGCGCGGTCGGCGAGATCACCGTGTGGCCCGGCGGCGCCACCCGGCGGGGCGCCCGCGCACACGCCATGACGATCGACGGCCGGCCCGCGCAGCAGCTGCGGTACGTGGAACGGGCGGCGGACGGCAGCAGCAACCGGGCTGTCGAGATCACCACGACCGACAGCCACGGCCGCCCGGTCCTCGTCCGCGTCACCGGACCCGACGTCGACGGCTGGCCCGATGAACTGCGGCAGATCGTCAACAGCATCGACGTCAGCTGAGGTCAGCTGAGGTCAGCGGACGTCAGCCGGCATCGATCTCCACCCGCACCCCGCGCCGCAGCCCCCAGCGCTCCATCGCGCCCGCCTCCGCCTCCAGCACATGCCGCGCGCGCAGCCGGGGCCGCCCCAGGCGGCCGGGCGGCATGGTGCGCACCGCCAGGACGCGCAGCCGGCGGTCCAGATAGGCGACGTCGATCGCGAAGCGCATCCGTACGGTGTGCACGCTCGTCGCGGGTGTGAGCAGGAGCGCCCCCGTCAGTCCGTCCCGCCCGAGCAGTCCCCGGGTCCTGGCCCGGTAGGACGCGGCGATCTCCAGCGGTACGGGCGGGAGCGGCTCCCGGCCCGTGCCGTCAGCTGATTCCCGGGCCTCTCCCGCCTCTCCCGCCGCCACCGCTTCCGGCGCGGTGAGCCGCAACGTTCCGCCGCCGTCCTGCCACCGGACCGTCCGACCCGTCCGACCCATCCGTCCCGCACCTCCGTGTAGCCTCGGCCCCCGAAACCCTGCAGGGCCGCGCCTCCCGCGCCGTGCCGAATCCGTCCCGCACGGGAGGACCCCGGATGTCTGTCTACCTCACCGCAGTCGCCGCCGTCTGGGGAATCGTGGCGGGCCTCGCGTTGCCGCGCGCCATCCACCGGCTCGCGGTCGCGTCCGGGGAACCGGTGCGCGCGGACGACGAGGACGGCCTGCCGTACCCCCCGGGCCCGCGCGGCTGGATCGGCGGGAGCAGTGGGAACAGCGGGAGCAGCGATAACGGTGGGACGGGCACACGGCAGCGCCCGTACGGCACCGTGCTCCTCTGCGTCACGGCCTGCGCCGCGCTCGCCGCGCTCGTGGGGGCGCGTCCCGAACTGGTGGTGTGGCTGCTGCTCGTGCCGCTCGGCGTGCTGCTGGCCCGCATCGACCTGGCCGTCTTCCGGCTCCCCGACGTCCTGACCCTCCCCGCGCTGGCCGGCACGGCCGCCCTGCTGGGCGGCGCCGCCCTGCTGCCGGGGCACGAGGGCTCCTGGCCGCGGGCGTTGCTCGGCGGGGTCGTCCTCGGGGCCGTCTACTTCCTGCTGTTCCTCATCAACCCGGCCGGCATGGGCTTCGGCGACGTGAAGCTCGCCCCGACGCTCGGCCTCGCCCTCGGCTGGTACGGCTGGCCGGTGCTCTTCGCGGGCACGTTCGCGGGGTTCGTCCTCGGCGCCGTCGCCGGGCTCGTGCTGCTGGCCACCCGCCGGGCGAACCGTAAGACGCCCCTGCCCTTCGGGCCGTTCATGCTGATCGGCGCGCTGGGCGGAGTGCTGCTGGCGACCGCCTGACCACCACCGGCACCACCCCGCCCGACGCAAAGCAACGCGCCGCGAAGGAACGCGCCGCGACGACGTCAGTCCTACGCCTCGCTGCTCACCGACCAGAGGTTCACGCCCTCCGGCTCCACCGCGTACTGGTCGATCTCCGCCAGCTCCTCCGTCGTGAGCTTCGGCGCGCCGACCGCCGCCACGTTGGCCTCCAGCTGCTTGACCGACGACGCGCCGATGAGCGCCGAGGTGACGCGCTCGTCGCGCAGCACCCAGCTCAGCGCGAGCTGGGCGAGGGACTGGCCGCGGCGCTGCGCGATCTCGTTGAGGGCCTGGAGCCGGGTGACCGTCTCCTTGTTGACCAGGCCCGGGTCGAGGGACTTGCCCTGGGCGGCGCGGGAGTCGTCGGGGATGCCGCCGAGGTACTTGTCCGTCAGCAGACCCTGGGCGAGCGGTACGAAGCCGATGCAGCCCATGCCCTCGTCGGCGAGGACGTCGAGCAGTCCGTCGTCCTCGATCCAGCGGTTGATCATCGAGTACGAGGGCTGGTGGATGAGCGCCGGGACGCCCAGCTCGCGCAGGATGCGGGCCGCCTCGCGGGTGCGCTCGGGGCTGTACGAGGAGATGCCGACGTAGAGCGCCTTGCCCTGCTGGACGGCGGAGGCCAGGGCGCCCATCGTCTCCTCGAGCGGGGTCTCCGGGTCGAAGCGGTGCGAGTAGAAGATGTCGACGTAGTCGAGGCCCATGCGGGACAGCGACTGGTCGAGCGAGGCGAGCAGGTACTTGCGGGAACCGGCGTCGCCGTACGGGCCCGGCCACATGTCCCAGCCGGCCTTGCTGGAGATGACCAGCTCGTCGCGGTACGGGCGGAAGTCCTGCGCCAGGATCGTCCCGAAGTTGGACTCGGCGGCGCCGTAGGGCGGGCCGTAGTTGTTGGCCAGGTCGAAGTGGGTGACGCCCAGGTCGAAGGCGCGGCGCAGGATCGCGCGCTGCGAGTCGAGGGTGCGGTCGTCACCGAAGTTGTGCCACAGGCCCAGCGAGATCGCGGGGAGCTTCAGCCCGCTGCGGCCGGTGCGGCGGTACTCCATGGAGTCGTAGCGCTCGTCGGCGGCGCGGTAGAGGGAACGGTTATTCATGCACTCTGCCTATCACGCCTCCGGGCCCCCGGATCCGAACCGGAAGCCGGGCACCCGGTTCGTGCGCTCACTGCCGCGCGCAGTACTGTGGCGATCGGGTGACGAGCGCTGGAGGGGCTGGTACGCGATGAATCTGCGCGACCTGGTGTATGGGCTGTATGCCCGCCGAGTGGAGCACCGCCTCGATCTGGCCCAGGGACCCAAGCACATCGGTGTGATCCTGGACGGCAACCGGCGCTGGGCCAAGGCCGCGGGCGGTACGACGGAGCAGGGCCACCGGGCCGGCGCCGACAAGATCGCCGAGATGCTGGGCTGGTGCGAGGAGACCGGGGTCAAGGTCGTCACGCTCTGGCTGCTGTCGACCGACAACCTGGACCGTCCCGCCGAGGAGCTCGTCCCGCTGCTGGGCATCATCGAGGGCGCGGTGAGCGGGCTGGCCGAGACCGGCCGCTGGCGCGTCCACCACGTCGGCACGATGGACATGCTGCCGGCGCGCACCCAGTCGGTGCTGAAGGAGGCCGAGCAGGCCACCCACGGCGTCGAGGGCATCCTCGTGAACGTCGCGGTCGGCTACGGCGGCCGGCAGGAGATCGCGGACGCGGTCCGCTCACTGCTGCACGAGCACGCGGGGCGCGGCACGTCCATCGAGGACCTCGCCGAGCTGCTGGACGTCGAGCACATCGCGGAGCACCTCTACACCCGCGGTCAGCCCGACCCGGACCTCGTCATCCGCACCAGCGGAGAGCAGCGGCTGTCGGGCTTCATGCTCTGGCAGAGCGCCCACTCCGAGTACTACTTCTGCGAAGTCTTCTGGCCGGCCTTCCGCAAGGTCGACTTCCTGCGCGCGCTGCGTGACTACGCGGCGCGGCACCGCCGCTACGGTTCGTAGCCGTCCGAGGCCGGCTCGACGACCACGTCCGGCCGACCGCGAGTACCCCCTCCTGCCGATCCCGGGTACCTCCCGCGGCCGACCCCGAGTGGCCGCTCCGTAGCCTCCTTCGGCCATCTGCCGCAGCATCTTCCGTTCATCTGCCGCACTTTTTTCGGGCCCGCGCCAGGATTGATGGCACAGCTGTCATATGCAGTCGCATAGGCACCCGCTTTCGAGGGCATACACCGGTCAACAGCGGACGGCACCCAGGTTCGTCCGCCCGGGAGGCCCATTGCCCACGGACGTGCCGTTTACGGAGGGCCGCGGACCGGCCCACGCGCCCGGTCCCGGCCCAGTACAGCGCGACGTTGTCGCACCCCGACCTCTGCCCGAGGGGGTTCGTCCACACGTGGTGAAAAGCAAGAATCGCCGGGAGCACGACCGGCGCACTTACGTCCTCGACACCAGCGTCCTGCTTGCCGACCCCAATGCCCTCACCCGCTTCGACGAGCACGAAGTCGTGCTCCCGGTGGTGGTGGTCACGGAGTTGGAGGCCAAGCGGGCCCATCCAGAGCTCGGCTACTTCGCCCGACAGGCGTTGCGGCTGCTCGACGACTTCCGGATCAAGTACGGGCGTCTCGACGCCCCGATCCCGATCGGCGAGCTGGGTGGCACGCTCCGCGTCGAACTGAACCACTCGGACCCCGGGGTGCTCCCCGTCGGGTTCCGGCTAGGTGACAACGATTCGCGCATTCTGGCGGTCGCCCGCAACCTCCAGGCCGAGGGGTACGACGTCACGGTCGTCTCCAAGGACCTGCCGCTGCGGGTGAAAGCCTCCTCCGTCGGCCTCGCGGCCGAGGAGTACCGGGCCGAGCTGGCGATCACGTCGGGCTGGACCGGTATGGAGGAGCTGCTGGTCGACGCGGAGGAGGTGGACAGGCTCTACGCGGAAGAGGTCATCGTCCTGCCCGAGGCGGGCGACCTGCCCGTGCACACCGGACTGGTCCTCCAGTCCGAGCGCGGCAAGGCGCTCGGCCGGGTGACCGAGGACGGCCGGGTGCGGCTGGTGCGCGGCGACCGGGAGGCCTTCGGGCTGCACGGCCGCAGCGCGGAACAGCGGGTCGCGCTGGATCTGCTGCTCGATCCCGATGTGGGGATCGTGTCGCTGGGCGGCCGGGCCGGCACCGGCAAGTCGGCACTGGCCCTGTGCGCGGGCCTGGAGGCGGTGCTGGAGCGTCAGCAGCACCGCAAGGTGATGGTCTTCCGGCCGCTGTACGCGGTCGGCGGACAGGAGCTGGGATACCTGCCGGGCAGTGAGTCGGAGAAGATGAGCCCTTGGGCTCAGGCTGTCTTCGACACCCTGTCCGCGGTGACATCGAAGGAGGTCATCGAGGAGGTCGTGGCGCGGGGCATGCTCGAAGTGCTGCCACTGACCCACATCCGCGGCCGGTCGCTCCACGACGCGTTCGTGATCGTGGACGAGGCCCAGTCGCTCGAACGGAACGTCCTGTTGACCGTTCTGTCGCGTATCGGTGCCGGATCGCGGGTCATTCTGACCCATGACGTGGCACAGCGGGACAACTTGAGGGTCGGGCGGTACGACGGTGTGGTGGCCGTCGTCGAAAAGCTCAAGGGACATCCGCTCTTCGCGCACATCACCCTGAACCGGTCCGAACGCTCCCCGATCGCCGCATTGGTGACGGAGTTGCTGGAGGACAACGGGGTATGATCCGGTAACCGTGCGTGAGTTGAGGCTGCTGCGTCCCCAAGGGGCGCAGCAGCCTAGCGTTGTGGGGCGCGCCGCGCCGGGGTTTTCCGCTCATGAAGCCGTGTGATGTTTGCCACGCATCCGTAAATTGCTTGACGGCCTTCCCTTCCCGCTAGGGTGTGACGCTGTCAGGCCCCGCTTACGGCACACCCACACCCCCAGCGGTGTGGAACCCCAGAACTGAACAGCGTTGCCGCCGTAAGCCGCCCGAGCACCACGCGGAATCCCGTCAGGGACCCGCACCGGGCCAGTGCCCCCGTGACCAGTCGGACCGTTCGCGGTCCGGAACAAGGGGAGGCCAGCGTTCAGGGGCACGATTCGGTCCGCGAGGTCACCACGCGGACGGTGCTGGAAGGACAACCGTGTGAGCCGGATCTCGGTCCGGGGATTCGCAGTGGCCTCGGCCACCGCAGTCACCACCGTGGGCGCCGTAGTCGGCGTCGCAGCAGGCGCTGACCAGGGCTCCAACCAGCCTGTCGAGGCCGCCGGCGCGACGACCGTACTCGCGGACATACCCGCTGGCCAGCAGGTTCAGCAGGCTTCACTGACGCAGCAGGCGCAGGCACAGTCCGACGCCGCCGACGCGACAGCGAAGAAGGCAGCCGAGGACAGCGCGCGCCAGCAGGCAGCCAAGGACGCCTCCGCCAAGAAGAAGGCCGCCGACGAAGCGGCCGCCAAGGCGAAGGAAGCCCGGGAACTGGAGGCGAAGGCGGCGGCGAGCCGTTCCGCGGAGCGTGCGACGTTCGCGGTCAAGAGCTCGTACACGACGGCCGAAGTCAAGGCCATGGCCCTGCAGATCGTCGGCTCCAGCCAGTTCCAGTGCTTCTCCAACATCGTGGAGCACGAGAGCGGCTGGGACTACACGGCGACCAACCAGTCCTCTGGCGCGTACGGACTCGTGCAGTCCTACCCGGGCTCGAAGATGGCTTCCGTCGGCGCCGACTGGCGGACCAATCCGGCCACGCAGATCAAGTGGGGCCTCAACTACATGAACGAGCGGTACGACAGCCCGTGCGGTGCCTGGTCCTACTGGCAGCAGCACCACTCGTACTGAGTCACGGCGGCCGGTTCGTCCCGGTATCAGGTGAGCTTCCCCGTGTGCCCCCCGACCCCAGCCGGTCGGGGGGCACACGCATGAGCGGAGCGGTACAGGGCGGGCGGCAGGAGAGGCAACCCCGGGCACGGGTAACGTCGTCCTCCTCACCGATGCCGGTGCGGGTGCCGGTACGAAGGGGCAGGGGAACGCGATGTCGGAAAAGCGCCATTGGAGCGCGGTGGTTGCCTCCAAGCTGGCCAAGCTCGCCGACCGCCTCGACGAACGGCGCGCGGAGGTGACGGCCGAGCAGGACGAGCAGCCCGACGCCCCGCCGCCGAAGACCAGGCCGCGACCGCAGGTCCCGCGGAAGGCCGGATCCGGGACCGCAGCCGAGTCCGAGCCGAGGCCCGCGCCCAAGGCCGTGGCGGCCGCCGGCCATCCGCCGCAGGCGCCGGGCGGCGCACAGCTGCCCGACCCGCTGGGCGTCGTGCCGTGGAGCATGCGCGTCGCGGCCGAGGTCGCCTGGCGGCTGCTGGTACTGGCCGGCACCGTCTGGGTGCTGATGCGGATCATCGGCGCCATCCAACTGGTCGTCCTGGCTTTCGTCGCCGCGCTCCTCATCACCGCGCTGCTCCAGCCCGTCGTGGGCCGGCTCAGACGCGCCGGGGTACCGCGCGGCCTCGCCACCGGCATCACCTTCATCGGCGGCTTCGTGCTGATGGGCCTGGTCGGCTGGTTCGTCGTGTGGCAGGTGATGGACAACGTCGACGACCTGTCCACCAAGCTCACCGACGGCGTCGCCGAGATGAAGCGCTGGCTGCTCAACAGCCCGTTCCACGTCACCGAGGACCAGATCAACCAGCTCGCCAAGAACCTCACCGACACCATCAGCACGAACACCAAGGCCGTCACCGACGCCGGCCTCCAGGGCGTCACCGTCATCGTCGAACTGCTCACCGGCATGCTGCTCGCGATGTTCAGCACGCTCTTCCTGCTCTACGACGGCCGCAACATCTGGAACTGGACCCTCAAGCTCTTTCCGGCCGCCGCCCGCGACGGGCTGGCGGGCGCCGGGCCGCGCGCCTGGCGGACGCTGACGCTCTACGTGCGCGGCACGGTGATAGTGGCCCTCATCGACGCCGTCTTCATCGGCGTGGGCATCTGGTTCCTGAACGTGCCGATGGCGGTGCCGCTGGCCGTCGTCATCTTCGTCGCCGCCTTCGTCCCGCTGGTCGGCGCGGTCGCCTCGGGCGCGCTGGCGATGGTCGTCGCGCTCGTGACCGAGGGGCCGTTCACCGCCCTGATGGTGCTCATCGTGGTGCTCGCGGTCCAGCAGATCGAGGGCCACATCCTGCAGCCCTTCATCCTCGGCCGCGCCGTCCGCGTCCACCCGCTGGCCGTGGTGCTCTCCGTCGCCGCCGGCTCGCTCATCGCCGGCATCGGCGGCGCCGTCGTCGCGGTCCCGCTCGTCGCCGTGACGAACACGGTCGTCGGCTATCTCCGCAGCCACGCCCGGGAGGCCGCCATGGTCACCGAGCCCGGCCCGCACGGCGCCACGGTCGAGGAGCTCGCCCCGATCGGCGGCCTGGCGGAGGAGAGCTAGCACCTGGGCACGCACAACCGCACACGTACAGCGGGCCCCCGACCATCGGTCGGGGGCCCGCTGCGTGATGCGGTGCGGCTGCTCAGCCGGCGATGACGGCCTCGGCGTCCAGCGTCGTTCCGACCGCCTGGACGACGGCGGCGATCTTGACCGCTTCCTGGATCGTCTCGCGCGAGACGTCCGCCTTGCGCAGTACGGCCTCGTGCGAGTCCAGGCACTGGCCGCAGCCGTTGACGGCCGAGACCGCCAGCGACCACAGCTCGAAGTCGACCTTCTCCACACCCGGGTTGCCGATGACGTTCATCCGCAGCCCCGCGCGCAGCGTGCCGTACTCCGGGTCCGACAGCAGGTGCCGGGTCCGGTAGAAGACGTTGTTCATCGCCATGATCGCGGCAGCGGACTTGGCGGCGGTGTACGCCTCGGGCGAGAGGTTGGTCTTGGCCTCCGGCTCCAGCTCGCTCAGCACCCGCGGCGAACGCGACGCGATGGCGACGGCGAGCACCGTGCCCCACAGCTGCTGCTGCGGAAGCTCGGAGTTACCGATGACCGAACCGAGGTTCAGCTTCAGGTCCTTGGCGTAGTCGGGCAGCGCCGACTTGAGGTTGTCCAGTGACATACCGGATCACTCGCCCGCGAGGAGCGCGACCGGGTCGAGGGTCGTCTCGCCCTTGCTCCAGTTGCACGGGCACAGCTCGTCGGTCTGCAGGGCGTCGAGCACCCGCAGCACCTCCTTGGGGTTACGCCCCACGGAACCGGCGGTCACCATCGTGAACTGGATCTCGTTGTTGGGGTCGACGATGAACACGGCACGCTGCGCGAAGCCGTCCTCGCCCTCGACGCCGCAGTCGCGCATGAGCTCGTGCTTGGAGTCCGCGAGCATCGGGAAGGGCAGGTCACGCAGATCGGCGTGGTCCTTGCGCCAGGCGTGGTGCACGAACTCGGAGTCGCCGGAAACGCCGAGGATCTGGGCGTCGCGGTCGGCGAACTCGTCGTTCAGCTTGCCGAACGCGGCGATCTCGGTCGGGCAGACGAAGGTGAAGTCCTTCGGCCAGAAGAACACCACGCGCCACTTGCCCTCGTACGACTTGTGGTCGATCTGGGCGAAGGCCTTGTCCGCGTCGAGATCGACGCAGGCAGTCAGGTCGTAGGTGGGGAACTTGTCACCGACAGTGAGCACGCGCTCTCCTTGAAACATTGGAAATCCCTTTTGAGGCTTTCCAGAGGGTTGGACGTATTCCACCCTCCCATGGCGTCTATTGATCACAGAAATAGCTAGACTCGACGGCGTTGATCGGAGTCGCCTATCAGTAGCCCGGAGTGTCAGTGAGCAAGCAGCCCAGCCTGTCCCAGTTGCGGGCCTTCGCCGCCGTGGCCGAGTACCTGCACTTCCGTGATGCGGCGGCGTCCATCGGGACCAGTCAGCCGGCGCTCTCCGGTGCGGTCGCCGCGCTGGAGGAGACGTTGGGAGTGCAGCTGGTCGAGCGGACGACGCGCAGGGTGCTGCTCACCGCGGCGGGGGAGCGGATCGCGGCGCGGACACGGAGCGTGCTCGACGCCGTGGGGGAGCTGATGGAGGAGGCGGAGGCGGCGCGGGCGCCGTTCACGGGAGTGTTGCGGCTCGGGGTGATTCCGACCGTCGCGCCGTATCTGCTGCCGACGGTGCTGCGGCTGGTCCATGTCCGCTACCCGGCGCTGGATCTGCAGGTGCACGAGGAGCAGACGTCATCACTGCTGGAGGGGCTGACCGGTGGGCGGCTCGATCTGCTGCTGCTCGCGGTGCCGCTCGGGATGCCCGGGGTGACCGAACTGCCGCTCTTCGACGAGGACTTCGCCGTGGTCGCACCGCAGGGGCACTGGCTGGCCGGACGGCAGGCCATTCCCCGTGAGGCGCTGCGGGAGATGGACCTGCTGCTGCTCGACGAGGGGCACTGCCTGCGCGACCAGGCGCTCGACATCTGCCGGGAGGCCGGGCGGCCGGGCGGCGTTCCGGTGACGACCACCGCGGCCGGGCTGTCCACGCTCGTGCAGCTGGTCGCGGGCGGGCTCGGGGTGACACTGCTGCCGCGGACCGCGCTGCTGGTGGAGACCGGGCGCAACGACCAGCTGTCGACCGGGTACTTCGCGGATCCCGCGCCGTCACGGCGGATCGCGCTCGCGATGCGCGGCGGGACCGCCCGTGCGGAGGAGTTCACGGCCTTCGCGGCCGCGCTGCGCGAGGCGCTGCGGCCGCTGCCGGTGCGCGTCCTCGACGCGGAGGACGCGGAGGCAGCGGAGAACGTGACGGACGGGGCGGACGTGTTGGAGTACGCCGACGCCGGCCGGGCCTGAGGGAAGCAGGTCCGGCCGGCGTCGGTGCCGGAATCCGGTGGGGCTACTCGGTCCGCAGACCGTCCGGGCGCATCATGCGCCACAGCGGTGGCAGGCTGAGCAGCGTGACGAGCAGGACCACGCCCGCCCCGACGCCCGTCATCGTCGCGGCACTCGCCCAGTCGACGCGGATCGGTGAGCCGACCATCTTCAGCAGCACGGAGCCGAGTCCGAGGCCGCCGATCACCGCCAGCGCCAGGCCGAGGGCGACCGGTAGCGCGGTCTGCCACAGCACCGACAGCCCGAGGGTGGAGCGCCGGGTGCCGAAGGCGATCAGCACCGCGAGCAGCTTCTTGCGCTCGCGCAGCTGCTCCAGCATCGAGACCAGCAGGCTGATGCCGATCAGCAGCAGGGTGGTGACCGCGCCGATCAGCAACCCGCGCTTGATGCTGGTGTACTTGCGCACCGTGCGGGTGCCTTCGAGCGTGTAGGTGTTCGCGCTCTCGCCCAGCCGGGCCGTGGTGTTGCGGACGTACTCCTCCGCGTCCGGCCGTTGCGCGTCGAGCTTGATCAGCACCGTGGCGCGCGCTTGCTGCGTCCGGGCCACGTCCAGGGTGCCGGGGGTGGCGAGGATGCCCCACTGCACGTCGCCGTTGGGGCTGGTGCGGGACTTGACCGTGCGGGCGGTGGCCGGGACGGTCCACGGCCGGGGCGGGCCGGTCAGCACGCCGCTCTGCGGGGCGTTGAGGTCCAGCCGGGCGCCGGCCTTGGAGATGTCGGGCGGGGTCGTGTACGACGCGTCCGGCAGGACGCGGTAGACGCTTCCGTCGGCGCAGTCGCCGACGGCGGCGATCTCGGCGAGTGCGGCGCAGTCGCCGACGATCACCGGGAACTCCAGGATCTCGCCCGCGGCGTCGGGGTTGCCGGAGGCCTTCGCCTTCGCCGCCGCGCCGTCGGGGATGGCGGACGTCTGGACGAGACCGAGCGCCGAACGCACTCCGGGGGTGGTCCGGTAGGCCTGGAACGCGGCCGTCGCCTGCGGGCCGTCGGCGACATCGACGCTCGCCTGCATCTGGGCCCGGTTCGGGTCCTTGCCGGTGTCGGAGGTGAAGCCGCTCTCGATGCCGCTGAACAGCATCTGCAGGGCGATGGCGCCGGCCACCGCGACGGTG
Organism: Streptomyces sp. SID13666; assembly: GCF_010548325.1. Lineage (NCBI taxonomy): Bacteria > Bacillati > Actinomycetota > Actinomycetes > Kitasatosporales > Streptomycetaceae > Streptomyces > Streptomyces sp. SID13666. Next base: position 100,954 of record NZ_JAAGLX010000031.1, read on the forward strand.
ATGCCGTTGACCATCCGGGCGGAGGCGCCGCTGTTGAGCTGCAGACGGCGGGTGGCGAGCTGCCAGGGGATCCGGCCGCCGCCGAAGCGGTTGACGATCATCTCGACGAGCCAGGGCAGGACGGCGGTGACACCGACGAGCAGCAGGATCGTGCCCGCCGAGATCTGGTACGCGTTGAGGTCCGCGTTGCCCTGGACGCCGCCGAACAGCGGGGCCAGCAGCGCCAGCCCGGCGACCGGGATGAGCAGCCGCCACCACAGGCGGCGCTTGCGCAGTGCCGCGTTGCGGACGACCCCCAGCGGTTCGATGGCGATACCGCGCAGTGCGAGGACGGTGACCGCGACGGCCGCCGCCGGGACGCCGAGCACGATCAGCAGGGCGAGGCCGGTGCCGGGCCGGACGTCGGAGGGGAAGACGCTCAGCCTGTACAGCTCGATCTGCCCGGTGAAGTGCCGTCCCAGCAGGAAGAACCCGAGGCCGAACACGAGCCCGACGGCCGCGCCGACGAGTGCCTCGCCGGCCGCGATCCGTCGGGTCATCCGGGTGTCGGCGCCGACCAGCCGCAGTGCGGCGAGCCGCCGGTCGCGGCGTTCGCCGCCGAATCGGACGGCGGTGGCGATGAGGATGGCCACCGGCATCAGCAGCACCACGAGGCCGATGATGACGAGCAGGGTCAGGACCGCGCCCAGCCCCTCGGAGCTGCGCCGGGCGCCGCCGATCGTGTCGACGCGGGTGGCGTGTGCGTCGGTGAGGGTGTCGCTGCCCGCGTAGTAGACGAGTTCGGCGGGGCCGAGCAGTCCGGCCTTGGCGATGGTGCCGGTGACGCGGTAGTTGAGCCGCTCCTTGAGCAGCTTGCCCTCGGAGGAGTCCAGCAGCTTGGCGAGCGCGGGGGAGACGGTCATCTCGCCCGGGGCCGGGACCCTGCTCAGGCCGGGCGGTACCGGCGGCTTGTCGCCGTCGGGGTCCAGGACCCGGCCGTAGACGTCCACGCCGTGGTACACGGTGTCGGTGTTGTTGATCAGCATGGTCGACGCGGTCGGCTTCAGCTTCTCGCCGAAGTACATGTCGTCACGGTCGTGGCTGCGATCCGAGCGGGCCTGCATCATCGCCGGGACGGCGGACGCGAGCAGCAGCACCGCCACGCCGAGGCCGACGCCGACGGCGGTCAGCAGGTTGCGGATCCAGCCTTCCTTGCCGCCGGCGAGCGTGAAGCGCGCGCCGAGCGCGAGGTCGCGGACCCAGGTACGGGCGTCGGTGCGCGGCAGGGTGCGTGGAGGAGTGGTGCGCGGGGCGTTCTCCGAGGGCGTGCTCACGCGACCCGCTCCATGTCACGGGACTTGCCGTCGCGTACGACGATCTCGCGGTCGGAGTACGCGGCGACCCGCGCTTCGTGGGTCACCAGGACGACGGCCGCGCCGGTGTCCCGGGCGGCGTCGGTGAGCAGCCGCATGACGCGCTCGCCGTTGAGGGAGTCCAGGGCGCCGGTCGGCTCGTCCGCGAAGATCACCCGGGGTCCGCCGACCAGCGCACGGGCCACCGCGACCCGCTGGCCCTGGCCGCCGGAGACCTCGCCGGGGCGCTTGTGCCCGAGGTCGTCGACCTCCAGCCGGTGCAGCCACTCGGTGGCCAGCCGCTCGGCCTCCTTGCGCTTGGTGCCGTTCAGCCGCAGCGGCAGCGCCACGTTCTCGACGCAGGTCAGCTCGGGGACGAGCTGGCCGAACTGGAAGACGAACCCGAAGTCACCGCGGCGCAGCGCGCTGCGGGCGGCGTCCGACATGGCGGACAGCTCTTCGCCCCGGTACAGGACCTTGCCGGCGTCGGGCCGCACGATGCCGGCCAGGCAGTGCAGCAGCGTCGACTTGCCGGAGCCGGAGGGGCCCATCACGGCCACGACCTCGCCGGAGCGGATCGTGAAGTCGGCGCCGTCCAGGGCGGGGGTGGGGCCGTAGGTCTTGTGCAGCGCGTCGGCGGAGAGCAGCGGCGTGCTGGGCTGAGGGGTGGAGCTGGTCACTTGCGTACCTCCGTCGCGAGCTGGTCGAGCCGGGCGGCGGTGAGTTCCAGCCACCGCAGATCCGCCTCGAGGTGGAAGAGAGCGTGATCGCAGATCAGCTGGTCGGCGAGGTCGCCGCTGGACTTGCGACGGGTCAGTTCCCGCATGAGCCGCAGATGCTCGGCGCGCTGGGTGTCCAGCAGGTCGATGGCGCTGCGGCCGGTCAGGAGGGCGAGGACGACCTTTGTGTACAGGGTCGTCTGCAGATACGGCTCGGGCTTCTCGGGCTGGGCGAGCCACGTCTCGACGTCGGTCAGTCCGGCGTCGGTGATCGCGTACCGCTTGCGCTCGGGGCCGCTGCCGGGCTCTATGCCCTCGACCTCCACGAGCCCGTTCTTCAGGAGTCGGGCCATCGTCGAATAGACCTGCCCGTAGTGCAGCGGGCGGTCGTGGCCGAAGCGTTCGTCGAAGGCGCGCTTGAGGTCGTAACCATGGCGTGGGCCGGACTCAAGAAGCCCGAGCAGGGTGTGGCCGATTGACATGCGAGCACTCTACATGACGTGTATACGTGGTGTGTATAGACGTGGTGTGTAGTGGATCATCGCAGGTCAAGCCACTCCTATCGGCTCTCGATCCCTTTTCCTCCCTCTGCCGACGGTTCTGTCTGCGGCTCTGCGGACGACTCTGCGGACGGCTCCGCCGACCGGGCCGGACGGCCGCGGCGGGGGATCGGCCCGGCGGCGCCGGGGAGGCGCCCGGCCTCGGCGAGCGCCCGGCGCAGCAGGAACTCGATCTGCGCGTTGGTGCTGCGGAGCTCGGTCGCCGCCCACGTCGCGATGGCGTCGTGGACGGCGGGGTCGAGCCTCAGCAGCACCTGCTTGCGGGCGGCGCGGCCGGTGCGTTCCGTCACTGGTAGAGGGTCCCGGTGTTGAGTACGGGCTGGGCGGCGCGGTCACCGCACAGGACCACGAGCAGGTTGCTGACCATGGCGGCCTTGCGCTCCTCGTCGAGCTCGACGATGCCCTGCTCGGAGATCCGGGTCAGTGCGGACTCGACCATGCCGACCGCGCCCTCGACGATGGTCTGGCGGGCGGCCACGATCGCGCCGGCCTGTTGGCGCTGGAGCATCGCGGAGGCGATCTCGGGGGCGTAGGCGAGGTGCGTGAAGCGGGACTCGATGATCTTCACGCCGGCCGCGCCGACCCGCGCGGCGATCTCGACGGAGAGCTTCTCGGTGATCTCCTCGGCGTTGCCGCGCAGCGACAGGCCCTCCACATCGTGCGCGTCGTACGGGTAGTTCGTCGCGATGTGCCGGACGGCGGTGTCGGTCTGGATCGCGATGAACTCCACGAAGTCGTCGACCTCGAAGACCGCCTGCGCGGAGTCCCTGACCTGCCAGACGACGACCGCGGCCAGCTCGATCGGGTTGCCGTACGAGTCGTTGACCTTCAGGACCGCGGTCTCGTGGTTGCGGATCCGGGTGGAGATCTTGCGGCGGCTGGTGAACGGGTTCACCCAGCGCAGCCCGTCCTGGCGGATGGTGCCCTGGTAGCGGCCGAAGAGCTGGCAGACGCGGGCTTCGCCGGGGGCGACCTGGGTGAGGCCGAACATGGTGATGAAGGCGGCGATCGCGATCAGCACACCGGCGCCGATCAGGACGCCCGCCAGCGCGCCGCCGCTGTCCTTGGCCTGGGCGATGCCGACGATGAAGAGCGCGATGCCGCCGAACAGCACCGGCACGGCGATCAGCAGGAAGGGCAGCCCCGGCATGCCGACGGCCACCCGTTCGGTGACATGCGGGGCAGGCATCTCAGGGATCTCGGACTGGAGATCGGTGGTGCGGTTCTCGGACATGGGTCCCCCGTTCACAGTGCTCGGCGCGCTCATTCGCCCGCCTAGCAAAGTGATATCACATTAATCATCCGCAAGCTATGGGCAGACAATGCAGCCCCGGGGCACGGAGGGGGGTAACACGTGCGCCGGGGCTGCGGTTTCGAGGGGCGGAGGTGCTGCGGCGGGGTCAGCCGCTCTTGACGGCGACCGAGATCCGGTCGCCGACCTCCTTGTCGATGGAGCGCCAGTACTGCAGCGCCCGCTCCAGGACGGGTGCGCTGACACCCTTCAGCAGATGGCCGGAAACGTTCGTCACCAGCCGGGCGCGGGCAGCGTCGTCGAGCACCTGCCGCACCTGTGTGCCGGCCTGTCCCCAGTCGTCGTCCTCGCGGTGCGGCGCGTACGCCTCCCGCACCATCTCGCCCGCGCTCGCCCAGCCCGCCGGCTCACCGAACCGCTCGGTGTCGGCGGCGGGACCCCCGTAGGAGTTCGGCGCGTACACGGCGGCCGTACGGGACGGCTCGTACCGCATCGGGCCGTCCTTGGCGTACGAGTAGACCGGCGAGTGCGGCCGGTTCGGGGGCAGTTGTGCGTAGTTCGGGCCGATCCGGTACCGGTGGGTGTCCGGGTACGAGAAGAGCCGGCCGATCAGCATCTTGTCCGGGGACGGGCCGATGCCCGGCACCATGTTCGACGGTTCGAAGGCTGCCTGCTCGATGTGGACGAAGAAATCCTCCGGGTTCCTGTCCAGCGTCATCCGGCCGACCTCGATCAGCGGGTAGTCGCCGTGCGGCCACACCTTGGTCAGATCGAACGGGTTGAACCGGTACCCGGACGCGTCCTCGAACGGCATGACCTGCACCTTCAACGTCCACGAAGGGTGTTCGCCGCGCTTGATCGTCTCGAACAGATCGCGCCGGAAGGCATCGGGGTCCTCGCCGGCCAGCGCGTCCGCGTCGGCCTGGGTGAGGAAGTCGATGCCCTGGTCGGTGATGAAGTGGTACTTGATCCAGAACCGCTGCCCGGCGCCGTTGACCCACATGAAGGTGTGCGAGCCGTAGCCGTTCATGTGGCGGAAGTTCTTCGGGATGCCGCGGTCGCCCATCAGCCAGGTGACCATGTGCGCGGTCTCCGGGGAGAGCGTCCAGAAGTCCCACTGCATGTCGTTGTCGCGCATGCCGTTGTCGGCGCGGCGCTTCTGCGAGCGGATGAAGTCCTGGAACTTCTGCGGATCGCGGACGAAGAACACGGGCGTGTTGTTGCCCACCAGGTCGTAATTGCCCTGCTCCGTGTAGAACTTGAGCGCGAAGCCCCGAGGGTCGCGCCAGGAGTCCGGGCTGCCCTGCTCGCCCGCGACGGTGGAGAAGCGGGCCAGCATCTCGGTGCGCCGGCCCGGCTGGAAGAGATCGGCCTTGGTGAACTGGCTGACGTCGTTCGTGACCTCGAAGCTGCCGTAGGCTCCGCTGCCCTTGGCGTGCACCACCCGCTCGGGGACCCGTTCACGGTTGAACTGGGCCATCTTCTCGATCAGATAGTGGTCCTGCAGCAGGATCGGGCCGTCCGGCCCCACCGTGAGCGAATGCTCGTCGCTCTCCGCCGGGACACCGGCGTTGTTGGTGGTGTACGGGGTGCTCATCGCGTGTGTCTCCCGTTCGAGTCGAGAGTCCGGTACCGGGGCGTCGCTTCGACCACCCTTGCACCGAACCTCCCGCTCGGCACGCCGGGCGACAGCGGGGCGCCAGAGCCGCGCGGCCTCCGGCACCCGGGCCCGGGTGCCGGGAACTACGGAATCGCCAGCTCGAACCAGACGACCTTGCCCGCACTCAGTCTTGTGGCCCCCCACCGCTGAGCCATCCGGCTGACGAGATACAGGCCGCGGCCACCCTCGTCCTGCGGCTGGGCGTGCCGCATCTGCGGCAGCAGCGGCGCGTCGTCGCCGACCTCGCAGCGCAGCACGTCGGTGCGCAGCAGCCGCAGCGTGATGGGCCGCTCGGCGTACCGGACGGCGTTGGTGACGATCTCGCTGACCAGGAGTTCGGTCGGCTCGATCAGGTGCTCCAGGTCCCAGCGGCGCAGCGCCTGGCGGGCGAGCCGCCGGGCCCGGCCGGCGGTCTGCGGCTGCGGCTCCAGGTACCAGTAGGCGACGTCGCTCGGCGAGATCCCGTCGAAGCGGGCGGCGAGCAGCGCGATGTCGTCGTCGCGGTCGCCGGGGCCGAGGATCTCCAGGATCTCGTCGCAGAGCGGTTCCAGCGGCGGCGGCGACAGCACGGTCGCGGCGTCGTGCAGCCGCTCGCGCAGCAGCTCGATGCCGCCCCAGACGTCCCGTGTCCGGGACTCGACGAGGCCGTCGGTGTACAGCACGAGGGTCGCGCCGGCCGGCGCCGGCAGCTCGACCGCCTCGAACGGCACCCCGCCGACGCCGATCGGCGCGCCCGGCGGTACCCGCAGCACCTCGGCCAGGCCGTTGGCGTGCAGCAGGATGGGCGGCGGGTGGCCGGCGTTGGCCACCACCAGCCGGTGCGCGATCGGGTCGTAGACCGCGTACACGCAGGTCGCCATGCGGTCGCTGCCGAGCCGCTGGGCCTGCTCGTCCAGGTGGTACAGCACCTCCTGCGGCGCCAGGTCGAGCCCCGCGAGGGTCTGCACGGTGGTGCGCAGCTGGCCCATGATCGCCGCCGAGGTCATGGAATGGCCCATGACGTCGCCGACGACGAGCGCGACGCGGCTGCCGGGCAGCGGGATCGCGTCGTACCAGTCGCCACCGACCCGGGCCGATTCGGCGGCCGGCAGATAGCGGCTGGCGAGCCGGACCCCGGTGGGCTGCGGCAGGGAGTCGGGCAGCATCTCGCGTTGCAGCGCGTCCGCGATGTACGCCTCGCGTCCGTACAGCACCGCCTTGTCGACGCCGAGCGCCGTGTGGGTGGCGAGCTGGGCGGCGACCAGGAGGTCGTCGGACTCGAACGGCGGCCGGTCGGGGCGGCGCAGCAGTACGGCGGCGCCGATGACCCGGCGGCGGCCGCGCAGCGGGGCGAGTATCGCGCGGCGTCCGGTCGGCAGGACGGGCGGGTGCAGCGGCCTGTCGCTCCTGGCGGCACCCGGCTCGGGGTGTAATCCGGGCCGTTCTCCGGGCCGACCCGCGCCGGCGGAGGCCGAAGGACCCTCGCCGAAGCGCAGCAGTTCCTCCAGCGCGGCGGCGGACTGCGGGTGCTCCGCGAAGACCGGGCGTACGCCGCGCAGCACCTCGGCGAGCGGGCCGTCCAGCCGGACGAGGGTGCTCTCGGCGGCGCCGCCGTAGGCGGGCTCCGCGGGCACCGGGGCCAGCACGGTGCCGACGTAGGACTGCCCGCTGGGTTCGTCGAGGCCGCCGTCGGCGCGCCGCAGCCGGAGCACGAGCGGCCCTGACGGCCGTTCGTCGCCGACCTGCAGCGGGTCGCGGAGGTAGACCAGGATCGCGTCGGCGAACGCGGGGACGGCGGAGCGGCACAGGCCCAGCAGGATCTCGTCGAGGTCCAGACCGCGGGCGATCCGCCGGGTGGCCGCCCCGACGTACCGCAGCCGCTCGGCCTCCGAGCCCGAGGAAACCGCCGTACGGGTGCCGAGGGTGCCGGAGGCGCCGGGCGGGGTGGGCGGCGTGGAGCCCGCGGACGCGGGCGCCGCGGGGGTGGGTGCGAGCGCCGCCGCGGGCTCCTCGTGGCGCGGATGGCCGGCGGGCTCCATGGCGGCACCCGCCGGGCCCTGGGTCCCGC
>NZ_JAAGLX010000032.1:0-98830 GCF_010548325.1 Streptomyces sp. SID13666
CGGGTGCCGCGGGCGCTCCGGGCCCGGCCGGTGCCGATGGCGCTCCGGGTGCCGCTGGTGCTCCGGGCGCCCCGGGTGCCGCTGGTGCCCCGGGTGCTCCGGGCCCGGCCGGCCCCGCCGGGCCGGTCACCAGTCACCAGGTCGTCGGCACGCCGGTGAACACCCTGCTGGGCTCGGTCACCGCGACCGCGACCTGCCCGGCGGGCACGGTGCTGCTGGGCGGCGGGTACCGCATCGGCGGCCTGGTCACGCTGCAGGTCCTCGACAACAGCCGCGACGCGACCAACACCAACCAGTGGAACGTCACCGCCTTCGGCGCTCTCGGTGACACCATCACGGCCGTCGCGGAGTGCGCTCCGTAACGCCGGATCACGGTGTGAACGGCCCTTGAGGCCCATTCGCCGGCCCAGGTCACGAAGCCTCCGCGCTTGGTGACCCGGGCCGGCTTCGCTGTGCGGCGGGCGGTCGTCCGCGACGGCGGAGAACGCGAGGAGAACGCGAAAGGCCGCGCCGCCCGCCCGGGGAATCGGGAACGGACGGCGCGGCCTGTCACAGGGTGCGGGCAGAACGGGACCCAGGGCGGGTCCCTGGCGTCAGAACGCCTCTTCCGGCAGGTCCATCACGTCGAGCGTGACGGTCTCGGCCAGCGACCGCTGGACGCCGACGTTCGGCAGGATGTTGGCGGCGAAGAACTTCGCGGCCGCGATCTTGCCGGTGTAGAAGGCGGTGTCCTTCGCGCCGGCGGACGGCAGCTTCTCGGCGGCCACGGCGGCACCGCGCAGCAGCAGGTAGCCGATGACGACGTCGCCGGAGGCGAGCAGCAGGCGGGTGGAGTTCAGTCCGACCTTGTAGATGGACCGGACGTCCTTCTCGGTGCCGGCCAGGTCGGTCAGCATGGTGCCGACGATGGCCTCGAGGTCCACGGCGGACGTGGCGAGCTGCTCGCGGGCGGCGGCCAGCTCCTCGCCGCCGACGGCCTCGGCGAGGAACTTCTTGATCTCCTCGGACAGGGTGGTCAGCGCCTGGCCCTGGTCGCGGACGATCTTGCGGAAGAAGTAGTCCTGGCCCTGGATCGCGGTGGTGCCCTCGTAGAGGGTGTCGATCTTGGCGTCCCGGATGTACTGCTCGATCGGGTACTCCTGCAGGTAGCCGGAGCCACCGAAGGTCTGCAGGGACTGGGCGAGCTGCTCGTAGGACTTCTCGGAGCCGTAGCCCTTGACGATCGGCAGCAGCAGGTCATTGAGGCCGATGAGCGCCTTGGCGTCCTCGCCCGCCGCCTCCTGGACCGCGATCTGGTCCTGGACGGAGGCGGTGTAGAGCACCAGGGCGCGCATGCCCTCGGCGTACGCCTTCTGCGTCATGAGCGAGCGGCGCACGTCCGGGTGGTGCGTGATGGTGACCTTCGGCGCGGTCTTGTCCATGAACTGCGCGAGGTCCGGGCCCTGCACGCGCTCCTTGGCGTACTCCAGCGCGTTCAGGTAGCCGGTGGAGAGGGTCGCGATGGCCTTCGTGCCGACCATCATGCGGGCGAACTCGATGATGCGGAACATCTGGCGGATGCCGTCGTGCTTGTCACCGAGCAGCCAGCCCTTGGCGGGGTGCTGGTCGCCGAAGGTCATCTCGCAGGTGTTGGAGGCCTTGAGGCCCATCTTGTGCTCGACGTTCGTGGCGTAGGCGCCGTTGCGCTCGCCCAGCTCGCCGGTCTCCCAGTCGAAGTCGTACTTCGGCACGATGAAGAGCGACAGGCCCTTGGTGCCGGGGCCGGCGCCCTCGGGGCGGGCCAGCACCAGGTGGATGATGTTCTCGGACATGTCGTGCTCGCCCGAGGTGATGAAGCGCTTGACGCCCTCGATGTGCCAGGAGCCGTCCTCCTGCTCGACGGCCTTCGTGCGGCCCGCGCCGACGTCGGAACCCGCGTCGGGCTCGGTCAGCACCATCGTGGCGCCCCACTGGCGGTCCACCATGAGCTTGGCGACCTTGGCCTGCTCCTCGGTGCCCTCCTCGAAGACGACGCCGGCGAACGCCGGGCCGGAGGAGTACATCCAGATGGCCGGGTTGGAGCCGAGAATCAGCTCCGCGTACGACCAGATGAGGGAGGCGGGGGTCTTGGTGCCGCCGATCTCCTCGGGGATGCCCAGACGCCAGTACTCGGAGTCCATGTACGCCTGGTAGCTCTTCTTGAAGGTGTCCGGCACCGGCGCGGTGTTGTCCGACGGGTCGAAGACCGGCGGGTTGCGGTCGGCGTCGGTGAAGGACGCGGCCAGCTCGTTCTCCGCGAGGCGCGAGACCTCGCTGAGGATGGTCCTTGCGGTCTCCACGTCCATCTCGGCGAACGGGCCGGTGCCGTAGAGCTTGTCGCGGCCGAGCACCTCGAAGAGGTTGAACTCGATGTCGCGGAGGTTGGACTTGTAGTGGCCCATGACGACGGCTCCGTATCGCACTCGATCAGTTACGTGGCAGTACTACAGCAAGCAGTAATACAGAATGATGCTACCCGCCGGTAATAAGAAGCAACCCCTTCCCGCCCGGATGTGACGGGACACTCGCTAGTCTTGGGTACGTGTACGGCTACGACCAGACCTCGCATCCCGGCCCACCGCCCGGCGCTGCCCCGATGCCGGGGGTGTACCCCGAGCCGTCCCCACCCTCGCTCGCGGACGCCGTACGGGCCTTCACCACGGGTTCGCTCTCCGCCGAGGACTTCCAGGCGATCTTCTCGACGTCGAAGGTCTACTGCCCGCGCGGCGAGAACCCCGGATTCCTCGCGCTGCACGACACGCAGCAGCCGGTGATCCCGATGTTCACCTCGCTCAAGGAGCTGCGGCGGTACGCGGGCAAGGAGTCCAAGTACTTCGTCATCACCGGCGCCGAGGTGCTCGACCTGCTGCCGACCGGCTACGGCTTCGTGCTCGACATCGACGGCCAGCACCGGATGGTCTTCGACGCCAAGGCCGTCGAACAGATGGTCGAATTCACGATGCGCCGGATGTATGGCTGACGCGAGCTGATCCCACCCCGCTGAGCAGGGGGAATATCGCACGCCTTGCCGAATGTTCAGTATTCAACTAAGTTGGATCCAGAACACGAGGAGGACCGCCATGCCCGCCGTGACCGTCGAGAACCCGTTGACCCTGCCGCGCGTCTCCGCGCCCGCCGGTGCGGTGCCGCGTCCGGCGCTGGCCGTGTCCACCGCGCCGAGCGGTTTCGAGGGCGAGGGCTTCCCCGTCCGCCGCGCGTTCGCGGGCATCGACTACAAGAACCTCGACCCGTTCATCATGATGGACCAGATGGGTGAGGTGGAGTACGCGCCGGGCGAGGCGAAGGGCACCCCGTGGCACCCGCACCGCGGCTTCGAAACCGTCACCTACCTGATCGACGGCACCTTCGTGCACCAGGACTCGCACGGTGGCGGCGGCGTGATCAACGGCGGCGACACCCAGTGGATGACGGCGGGCAGCGGCCTGCTGCACATCGAGGCGCCGCCGGAGGAGCTGGTCGTCACCGGCGGGCTCTTCCACGGGCTGCAGCTGTGGGTCAACCTGCCGAAGAGCGACAAGATGATGCCGCCCAAGTACCAGGACATCGGCGGCGGCCAGGTCCGGCTGCTGACGTCCGCCGACGGCGGCGCGCTCATCCGGCTGATCGCGGGCGACCTCGACGGCCACGCCGGTCCCGGGGCGACCCACACCCCGATCACGATGATGCACGTCTCGCTGAACCCGGGCGCCGAGGTGACGCTGCCCTGGCGGCCGGACTTCAACGCCCTCGCCTACGCCCTCGCCGGGCGTGGCACCGCCGGCCCGTCGGGCCGCCCGTTCAGCACCGGGCAGACGGTCGTGTTCGGCAAGGGCGACTCGCTCACGATCAAGGCGGACGAGAAGCAGGAGTCGCGCAGCCCGAACTTCGAGTTCGTGCTGCTCGGCGGACAGCCGATCCGCGAGCCGATGATGCAGTACGGGCCGTTCGTGATGAACACCCACGCCGAACTGGCGCAGGCCTTCGACGACTTCCAGGCCGGCCGCCTCGGCCGGATCCCGGCGGGGGCCTGACCCCGGACCGGTGACCGCGAACCGGTGACGGCGGCCGGCCGACTACGGCCGGCCGTCTGACGCCGCGGCCTCGTGGATCTCGAACCAGATCGCCTTGCCGTCGCCCCGGGGATCGACACCCCAGGCGTCCGCCAGCTCCTCGATCAGCAGCAGACCGCGCCCCGACGAGGCCATCTCGCCGGGGCTGCGGCGATGCGGCATGTCGTCGCTGCGGTCGCCCACGTCGATGCGCAGCCGGCGCTTGGCGGGCACCCCCATCAGGCGCGCGGTCAGCACCGCGTCCTCGTCGGTGTGCACCAGCACATTGGTGATCAGCTCCGAGACCAGCAGCACCGCCGCGTCCACCTGGTCCGGGACGGTCCAGTCGTGCAGCAGCGCGCGGATCTCGTGGCGGGCCTCGCGGATCTGCCGCGGCGCGCTCTGCGAGATGGTCAGCACCGTCCGGCGCACCGGAACGTCGCAGCTCGGCCCGTCCAGGTCGCGGCGCAGCAGCATCAGCGCGATGTCGTCCTCGCGGCGGTCGGCGAGCGGCCCGGTGGTGTGGTGCGACGCCGGCCCGTGCACCGCCCGCACCAGATGGTCGGCGAGCGCCTCCAGATCGTCCGACGGCCCGGTCTCCAGGGCGGCGCGCAGCCGCTGCCAGCCGGTGTCCAGGTCGTGGCCGCCGGTCTCGATCAGCCCGTCGGTGCAGATCAGCAGTACTTCGCCGGGTTCCAGCACCAGCCGGGTCGTGGGGTAGTCGCTGTCGGGGGCGATGCCCAGCGGGAGGCCGCCCGCGGTGCGGCGGATGATCGTGGTGCCGTCGCCCATCCGGATGGCGGGCTCCGGGTGCCCGGCCCTGACCACGTCCAGGGTGCCGGTCGCCGGGTCCGCCTCCAGGTACAGGCAGGTCGCGAACCGGTCGTCGTCGCCGTGGTCGGGGTCGCTGAGCCCGGCGAGGAACCGTGAGGTGCGCGACAGCACCGCGTCCGGGTGGTGGCCCTCGGCGGCGTAGGCGCGCAGCGCGATCCGCAGCTGGCCCATGAGGCCTGCGGCGCGTACGTCATGGCCCTGCACATCGCCGATGACCAGCGCGGTGCGGCCGGACGGCAGATCGATCGCGTCGTACCAGTCGCCGCCGACCTGCAGCCCGCCGCCGGTGGGCACGTAGCGGGCGGCGACCGTCATGCCCTCGATGCCGGGACCCCGGGTGGGGAGCATGGTGCGCTGCAGGCCGTCGGAGAGCTCCCGCTCGGATTCGTGCAGGTGGGCGCGGGAGAGCGCCTGGGCGAGCATCCGGGCGACGGTGGTGAGGACGGAGCGCTCGTCGGGGGTGAAGGCGACCGGTTCACGGAAGGCCGCCATCCATGCGCCGATCGTGTTGCCCGCGACCACCAGCGGCAGAAAGGCCCAGGAGGAGCGGCCGAAGGGCTTGGCGAGCGGCCAGGTCGCCGGGAAGCGCTGTTCGTACGCCTCGGGGGTCGGCAGATAGACGGCCCGGCCGGTGCGGACCACCAGCGTGGCCGGGTAGTCGGTGGCCATCGGCATGTCCGTGAACGGGCCGTCGGTGCCGACGGAGTGGCCGTGGTGCCCGATGATCGCCAGCCGGTCGCCCCGGACGCCGAAGACGGCCAGTCCGTCGGGTGAGAACCCCGGCATCGACAGCGTCGCGGCGACCCGCAGCACCTCGGCCGTGCTGTCCGCCTCCGCCAGCGCCCGTCCGGCGTCCAGCAGGAAGGCCTCCCGGGCCCGCCGCCAGTCCCCGGAGTGCACCGCACCGCCCGAGGTCGCGGCGCGCGCCTCGTGCAGCGTCCCGGCCATCGTGAGCCGGCCGGTCGGCCGCATCCGGATGCGTACGGTCCGCAGGATGCTGCCGTCGTCGCCGATCACCCGCATCAGGGACTCCACCACGGTGCCCTCGGCGCGGGCGAGGGCGAGCCCGCCGTTCAGCGCCACGAAGTCCTCGGCGTGCAGGCACGCGCGCACGGCGGACGACCGGGACGTGACCGGGTCCGCGGGAAGCCCCAGCAGCGCCGCCGCCGTCGCGTTCATCGCCACGGTGCCGGCGGTCTCGTCCCAGTGCCACAGCCCCGTGCCGACGGCTGCCAGAACGTCCTCGGTGCGCATTCGGACATTTTATGAGGGTTTGGCCGACTCATACGAATGGGGGTGGACGTCCTGGCGCCGGTAGGCTGTGACGGGCCCCTTCCGGGCTCCTTCACCGAAATCCGACGACTTGGATGAACGATGCATCGGTACCGGTCCCACACCTGCGGCGAGCTGCGCGCCACCGACGTCGACACCGACGTCCGCCTGTCCGGGTGGCTGCACAATCGCCGCGATCTGGGCGGCGTACTCTTCGTCGACCTCCGGGACCACTACGGCTTCGTCCAGCTGGTCGTCCGGCCGGGTTCGCCCGCGTACGAGCAGCTCAGCAGCCAGTCCAAGGAATCCGTCGTCCGCGTCGACGGCCGGGTGCTCGCGCGCAGCGCGGAGAACGTGAACCCGGACCTGCCGACCGGCGGGATCGAGATCGACGTCACCTCCTTCGAGGTGCTCGGCGCCGCGGACCCGCTGCCCTTCCCGGTCTTCCCGGAGGACAACGCCAACGAGGAGGCGCGGCTCACCAACCGCTTCCTGGATCTGCGCCGGCAGCGCATGCACAAGAACATCATGCTGCGCTCGGACGTCATCTCCTTCCTCCGCAAGGAGATGACCGCGCTCGGCTTCAACGAACTGGCCACCCCGATCCTGTCGGCGACCTCCCCCGAGGGCGCCCGCGACTTCCTGGTGCCCTCGCGCGTGCACGCCGGCAAGTTCTACGCGCTCCCGCAAGCCCCGCAGCAGTTCAAGCAGCTGCTGATGATCGCCGGCTTCGACCGCTACTTCCAGATCGCGCCGTGCTTCCGCGACGAGGACTCCCGGGCCGACCGCTCGCCCGGCGAGTTCTACCAGCTCGACATCGAGATGAGCTTCGTCGAGCAGGAGGACGTCTTCGGCGTCATCGAGAAGGTCATGACCGACCTCTTCACCCAGTACGGCGGCGGCCGTGAGGTCACCTCGCCGTTCCCGCGCATCCCGCTGCGCGAGTCGATGCTCAAGTACGGCAACGACAAGCCGGACCTGCGCGCCAAGCTCGAACTCGTCGACGTCTCGGACGTCTTCGCCGGCTCCGGCTTCAAGGCCTTCGCCGACAAGCACGTCCGCGCGCTGGCCGTGCCGGACACCGCGGCCCAGCCGCGCAAGTTCTTCGACCAGATGGGCGAGTACGCGGTCGAGCAGGGCGCCAAGGGCCTGGCCTGGGTCCGCGTCGGCGAGGACAACGCCCTCACCGGCCCGATCGCCAAGTTCCTGACCGAGGACGACGTCAAGGCGCTGCTGGCCGCCGTCGACGCCAAGCCCGGCCACGCGATCTTCTTCGGCGCCGGCGAGTTCGCCGAGGTCTCCAAGATCATGGCGGCCGTCCGCGTCGAGGCCGCCAAGCGCGCCGGCCACTTCGAGGAGAACGTCTTCCGGTTCTGCTGGGTCGTCGACTTCCCGATGTTCGAGAAGAACGAGGACACCGGCGCGATCGAGTTCTCCCACAACCCGTTCTCCATGCCGCAGGGCGGCCTGGAGGCGCTGGAGACCAAGGACCCGCTCGACATCCTCGCCTGGCAGTACGACATCGTCTGCAACGGCATCGAGCTGTCGTCCGGCGCGATCCGGAACCACGAGCCCGCGGTCATGTACAAGGCGTTCGAGATCGCCGGCTACGACCAGGCGACCGTGGAGAAGGAATTCGGCGGCATGCTCCGCGCCTTCCACTTCGGCGCCCCGCCGCACGGCGGCATCGCCCCGGGCGTGGACCGCATGGTCATGCTGCTCGCGGACGAGCCGAACATCCGCGAGACGATCGCCTTCCCGCTCAACCAGCACGCCCAGGACCTGCTCATGGGCGCGCCGAGCGAGGTCGAGGAGAGCCGGCTGCGCGAGCTGCACATCCAGCTCCGCAAGCCGCAGCCGAAGGTCTGACCGGCGGCCCCCGGTCCCGGACGCGTTCCGTCCGGGACCGGGAGCAACCCGGAAGGAGTGCCATCGCGTTCCACTGATGTGGAAGGGCCACGATGGCGAGCAGACGATGCTGACGCCCCCGGACTCCGAGGAGTTCGTGGCGGCGCGCGGCCCGAGGCCGCTGCGCGTCGCCTGGCTGCTGACCGGCGACGCCCATCTCGCGGAAGACCTGCTGCACGCGCCGACGGCGATGGGCGCAGCCGTGGGCGGAGGAGCCGGGTATCGCGCGTCCGCTCCCGGGAACTCCCCGACCGGGCGGCCGGGCGGGACTACAGCGCCAGCTGACGGCGGAGGGCGTCGTCCAGCGATTTCAACGTCACGGACGGCACCGGTCCGCGACGTCGTACCAGCCGCTCCACGGCCACGGTCCGTACCTGCTCGCACTGGGCCTTGGCGTCCTTGACGAGTCCGGACCGCCCGGCATCCAGGAAGACTTGGAAGGCGTAGACCCGGTCGGTGTTGGAGGTGACCGGGACCACCGTGATCACGCCGCGGCCCTGGGTCTCCACGGACCGGTTCGCGGCGTCGTTGGAGACGATCACAGCGGGCCGAGCCTTGATCGCCTCGCTGCCGCGGACCGGATCCAGGTCCACGAGGAAGATGTCACCGCGCCTCATGGACCACCCCGTCGGCCGTGGCCGCCTCCCAGAGTCCGGCGTCCTCCGAGCCGTCCCACTCGTCCCAGGCGGCGGCCTATTCGTCTTCGAGGCGTGCCGTGCGCAGCATCTCGATCGCTGCGTGTATCACAGCGGACCGCGATTCGGCGGCGGTCGCCGACGCATACGCATCGACGAACGCCACATCTGCCTCGGGCAGGCTGACACTGATCTTCATGACCATCGGTACTACTCGGCGGTGTCCGGGTTGCCGCCGAAGCGCTCGCGGTAGGTGTCGAGGTCCTCATCGGTGATCTTGGCGAAGAGCACCGGCGGGACGGTGAACGGGATGCCGGGCGCCAGGAAGGAGAGGGACTTGGCCTCGTCCTGGCTGACCCAGGTCCGGTTGTCGTCCGGAAGGGCGAAGGCGCTGCGCATCGCGGCGGACGAGGACGGGATGAATGGCTCGGAGACCACCGCGTACAGGTGGATGAGGTTCATCGCGGTGCGCAGGGTGAGCGCCGCGC
The DNA here is from genome assembly GCF_010548325.1 of Streptomyces sp. SID13666. Taxonomy (NCBI): domain Bacteria; kingdom Bacillati; phylum Actinomycetota; class Actinomycetes; order Kitasatosporales; family Streptomycetaceae; genus Streptomyces; species Streptomyces sp. SID13666. Next base: position 9,205 of record NZ_JAAGLX010000032.1, read on the forward strand.
CGTCCGGGTCCGTCTTGATCTCCATCCAGGGGGCCTTCTCCTCCAGGTAGGAGTTGCCCGCGCTCCACAGGGCGCGCAGCGCGGCCGCGGCCTTGCGGAACTGGAGGGTGTCCAGGTGGCCCTCGTACTCGGCCAGCAGCCCGGCGATCTGCTCACCGAGCTTCGCCTCGGCCTCGCCGGCCGCGCTGCCCGCCGGCACGTCGTCACCGAAGCGCTTGCGGGAGAAGGACAGGACGCGGTTGACGAAGTTGCCCAGGGTGTCGGCGAGGTCCTTGTTCACGGAGGAGGAGAAGACCTCCCAGGTGAACGACGTGTCGTCGGACTCCGGGGCGTTGGCGATCAGGAAGTAGCGCCAGTAGTCGGCCGGCAGCAGGTCCAGCGCGGCATCGGTGAAGATGCCCCGGCGCTGGCTGGTGGAGAACTTCCCGCCGTAGTACGTCAGCCAGTTGAAGGCCTTGACGTAGTCGACCTTCTTCCACGGCTCGCGGGTGCCCAGCTGGGTGGCCGGGAACATCACCGTGTGGAACGGGACGTTGTCCTTGGCCATGAACTCGGTGTACCGGACGTCGTCCGCCTCGTACCACCAGGACTTCCAGTCCCGGGTCTCCCCGTCGGGAGCGGCGTCCGCCCATTCCTTGGTGGAACCGATGTACTCGATCGGGGCGTCGAACCAGACGTAGAAGACCTTGCCGTCCGCGGCCAGCTCCGGCCAGGTGTCGGCCGGGACCGGAACGCCCCACTCCAGGTCGCGGGTGATCGCGCGGTCCTGGAGGCCCTCGGTGAGCCACTTGCGGGCGATGGAGGAGGCGAGGGTGGGCCATTCGCCGCCCACCTCGTCGATCCACGCCTCGACCTCGCCGGCCAGCTTCGACTGCAGGAGGAACAGGTGCTTGGTCTCGCGGACCTCCAGCGCGCTGCTGCCGCTGATCGCGGAGCGCGGGTCGATCAGGTCCGTGGGGTCCAGCACCCGGGTGCAGTTCTCGCACTGGTCGCCGCGGGCCTTGTCGTAACCGCAGTGCGGGCACGTGCCGACGATGTAGCGGTCGGGCAGGAAGCGCTCGTCGGCGAGCGAGTAGACCTGGCGGATCGCGCGTTCCTCGATGAAGCCGTTGGCCTGGAGGCGGCGCGCGAAGTGCTGGGTCAGGTCGCGGTTCTCCGGGGAGGAGCTGCGGCCGAAGTAGTCGAAGCGCAGCGCGAAGCCGTCGTAGATCGCCTTCTGCGCCAGATGCTGCTCGGAGCAGAAGGTGTCGACCGGCAGCCCGGCTTCCTTGGCGGCGAGTTCGGCGGGGGTGCCGTGCTCGTCGGTGGCGCAGATGTAGAGGACGTCGTGCCCGGTCTGGCGCAGGTAGCGGGCGTAGACGTCGGCCGGGAGCATCGACCCCACCATGTTGCCCAGGTGCTTGATCCCGTTGATATAGGGCAGGGCGCTGGTGATGAGGTGTCGAGCCATTGCAGGCTGCTCCCAATTCGTTACGCGGGGTGAGTGATTGATCTACGGACCGTCAATATCGTATCCGACCCCCCGGGCACCCCTTCTTGTTTTCCTCTGGGGGCGGCATCGGGCGGGCAGGCGGCAGGCGCAGCCCGGGAGTACCGCGCGGGGGGACGGCCCGGAACATGCGGGGCCGGCGCCCCGTTGTTGATCACGGTGGGTGACTGCACGTGCGCATGCACGTGCACATGCACGTGCTGGTGCAACCGGTTATCATCTGGCTTACCCAGTAGGGCAGTTACGGGGAATTTGGGGAGCGTCTTATGAGCCGGACACACAATGGCATGGCCTCGACAGATCTCCAGGGAGTCGTCTGGCAGAAGAGTTTGCACAGCAACGCGAACGGCACGTGCGTTGAGCTGGCGCAGCTGCCCGGCGGTGAGGTGGCAGTACGCAATTCACGCTTTCCGGACGGACCGGCGTTGATATATACGCGGGCCGAGATCGAATCACTGATTCTCGGGGTCAAGGATGGCGAGTTCGACCACCTCATGTGACCGTATATGAACCTATAGCGACGGGTCTTCGGCCATTCCGATCGGTGAATGGAAGAGGGCCCAGACGACTTTTCCCGCCCCGGTGAGCGGATGCCAGCCCCAGGTCTCGCTGTAGGACTCCACCAGGTGCAGCCCCCGTCCGGACTCCGCGACGAAGTCGGGCGTCCTGGCCACCGGACCGATGGCGCTGGGGTCGCGTACGGCGCAGACCACCCGTGAGGTCCAGCGCACCAGACTGAGATGGACCGGGGCACCGCCGGTGCCGGGGGGCACGCCGTAACGCAGCGCGTTGGTGACGAGTTCCGAGGCGACCAGCTCGATGCTCTCGAAGAGTGGTGCCAGATCCCAGCGCTGAAGTGTCGACCGGGTGAATCTCCGGGCGTCGCGGACGGCTTCGAAGCGTCCCGGCAGCTCGCACGTGGCGCCGCTGGACGCGGCCAAGCCCCCGGGGGCGAGCACTCCATCCCATAACGGCTCAAGCACAGTTGCGGCCTCAGTCCTCATGCGCGCCCACTGGGTATCTGCACGAACCCCATGGTCCCCAACGCCCACACGGTATGCAAGGGCGAATGCACGTGCAGATGCAAGGAATGATGCACGTGATGTTGCTGTGTGACCGGGTGAGTACTCAACGCAGCGCAACCGTGGCAGACTGCTGACGACCTAGGGGCGGAGCGTGACGTAAATGACCACAGGGCAGCCGGGAGGCGGGTCCATCGTGCGACGTATTCTGCTGGGAGCTCAGCTGCGGCGGCTTCGCGAAGCGGGAGGAATCACCCGTGAGGCCGCCGGTTATTCGATCCGCGCGTCCGAATCGAAGATCAGCCGCATGGAGTTGGGACGCGTGAGCTTCAAGGAACGGGATGTTGCCGACCTCCTGACCCTCTACAACGTGGTCGACGACGAGGACCGCGCGGCCCTCCTCGGGCTCGTACGCGAGGCGAACGTGGCCGGCTGGTGGCACGGGTACGGGGACGTCCTCCCGGCCTGGTTCCAGACGTATGTGGGTCTCGAGGAATCCGCCTCACTGATCCGGACCTTCGAAGTGCAGTTCATCCACGGCCTGTTGCAGACCGAGGACTACTCCCGTGCGGTCGTCGAGCTCGGCCACCCCGGCGCGGCAAAGTCCGAGATCGAACGCCGGGTCGGCCTGCGGATGGAGCGGCAGAAGCTGCTGGTCTCGGAGCGGGCACCGCACTTCGTCGCCGTCATGGACGAGGGCGCGCTGTACCGGCCGTTCGGCGGACGGGACGTCATGCGCGGGCAGTTGAGCCATCTGATGGAAGTCGCGCAGCAGCCGAATGTGACGGTCCACGTCCTGCCGTTCGAAATCGGCGGCCATGCGGCGGGTGGCGGTGCGTTCACCCTGCTGCGATTCCCGGAGTCCGACCTGTCGGACCTCGTCTATCTGGAACAGCTCACCAGCGCGCTGTACATCGACAAGCGTGAGGAAGTGGACTTCTACGACAAGACCATGGAAAGGCTCTGCGTGGACAGTCTTTCCGCCGAGCGTTCGCTCGAGCGACTCCGCAAGATCCATCAACAGGCTTGATACGAAGGTAATATGACGCCGCATCACTAACGCGTGCCGCATCGGCCACCGCGAAAGGGATAAAGTGTCGTACTTCTCCGAGTTGGCTCTTCAGTACATCGACGGTGAGTGGCGCTCCGGCTCCGGCTCCTGGGACATCGTCGATTTCAATCCCTACAACGGGGACAAACTCGCCTCGATCACGGTGGCGACGAAGGCCGAGGTGGACCAGGCGTACCGGGCTGCGGAACGCGCTCAGACCGCCTGGGCCGAGACCAACCCGTACGCCCGCCGGCTGGTCTTCGAGCGCGCGCTGAAGGTCATCGAGGAGCGCGAGGCGGAGATCACCGAGGCGATCATCGCCGAGCTGGGCGGCACGTATCTCAAGGCCGGCTTCGAGCTCGCCCTCACCAAGGACATGCTGCGGCAGTCGATGCAGCTCGCGCTGCACCCCGAGGGGCGGATCCTGGCGTCCCCGGTGGACGGCAAGGAGAACCGCCTCTACCGGAAGCCGGTCGGCGTCGTCGGGGTGATCAGCCCGTTCAACTTCCCGCTCTTCCTCGGTCTGAAGTCCATAGCCCCGGCGCTGGCGCTCGGCAACGCCGTGGTGCTCAAGCCGCACCAGAACACCCCGGTGGTCGGCGGCACGCTGATCGCGAAGATATTCGAGGAGGCGGGCCTGCCGGCCGGTCTCTTCAACGTCGTCATCACGGACATCGCCGAGATCGGCGACAGCTTCATCGAGCACCCGGTGCCCAAGGTCATCTCCTTCACCGGTTCCGACCACGTGGGCCGGCACGTGGCCACGGTCGCCGCCTCGCACTTCAAGCGGACGGTGCTGGAGATGGGCGGCAACAGCGCGCTCGTCGTCCTGGACGACGCCGACCTGGACTACGCGGTCGACGCCGCGGTCTTCAGCCGCTTCGCCCACCAGGGCCAGGTGTGCATGGCGGCCAACCGGGTGCTGGTGGACCGCTCGGTGGAGCAGGAGTTCACCCGGAAGTTCGTCGCGAAGACCGCCTCGCTGATCGTCGGCGACCCGGCCGACCCGGCCACCCAGATCGGCCCGCTGATCAACACCCTCCAGGCCGAGCGCATCACGGCCGAGGTCGCACAGGCCGTCGAGGCGGGCGCCACGGCGCTGCTGCTCGGTGAGGCCGACGGCGCCGTCGTGTCACCGACCGTGCTCGGCGACATCCCCGCGGACGCCGCGATCCTGCGCCGTGAGCTGTTCGGCCCCGTGGTCCTGGTGGTGCCCTTCGATGGTGAGGAGGAGGCGGTCCGGATCGCCAACGACACCCCGTTCGGGCTCAGCGGCGCCGTCCACACCCGGGACATCGAGCGTGGTGTGCGCTTCGCCCAGCGCATCGACACCGGCATGATGCACGTCAACGACGGCACCATCGCGGACGAGCCGATCGTGCCCTTCGGCGGCGAGAAGGCGTCCGGTGTGGGGCGGCTCAACGGCGATGCCACCGTGGACGCGTTCACGACCGTGAAGTGGATCTCCATCCAGCACGGACGCAGCCGGTTCCCGTTCTGACCCGCGCTCCGATGGCTTTCTGACCAGCACTCCGACGTCCGGTAGCCCGGCTCATCACGGTCGTCAGATCGATCTTCACTCCAACGGGTGAAGATACGTATCTGTTCCGGGCTACCGCCTCCCGTGTGCGAATTCCCGCCGGATACGGTGACCGTAGGTCACCCAGGCCCCGGTGGTCGCTCGCACGGTCGACCGCGGGAGGGGACACCGGTGCAGGATGATGCCCGCAGTGATCCGCCGATCGGCCCGCCGAATCTGGTCCCCCCGGCCAATCGGTATGCGCGCACCTACCGGATCGACGCGTTCACCGTCGTGGAGCTGCGCGGTGAACTGGACATCGACACCGCGCGGTTCGTGGCTCCGCATCTGGATCTCGTCTCCGGCGGTCCGCCCCCGCTCCGGGTCGTCGTCGATCTGTGCCCGCTGGAATTCGTCGACTGCTACGGCCTGTCCCTGCTCTGCCGTGCCCGCCGCCGTGTCCAGGTCCGGGGCGGGGAGCTGAGAACGGTCTGCGACCGCCCGTCGACGCTGCGGCTGCTGCGGTTGACCGGACTGGCCGAGGCCTTCCACCCGGTGCCGAACCTCGCGCGCGCCATGGGGGGTTGAGCGCAGCTCGCCCCGGTAGCGGGTCCTGAGGAATGGTGTTTGCCTGAGATGGTCCGAATTGGACACCTTTCAGGAGGAAATGGCCATGTCCAAGCACACAGCCCGCAGCGCCCACTCCAAGGGCATGAGGCATACCGAGCAAGTGGACGCCGCGCAGGCGAAGCACCGCGCCAACGAGGTGCGGGAGAACCTGGACGCTTTCGAGTACACCGAGAGCCCCGAGGCGGAACGGCAGCACGCGCACGAGCCCCAGGAGTAGCGGCCGGTGCGTGAGGGGCGGGCCCGCGACAGGGCCCGCCCCTCATCCGGTCGGCGGACATCCGAGTGCGGGAGCGGACAAACCGGGTGATCCTGTGCCGGACAGCTCAGCGGGCGATCGGAGGGTCATCAGCATGGCGTCGATGGATGTTCCGGCCGGCGGGAGAGACGCGGCGAAAGCCGCTTCGCCGGCCACCAGCGCGGCGCGGGTGCCCGGCAAGCAGTACATGTCGTGGCTGACGCTGGCGTTCATGACCACCAGTTCGGTGGCGAGCCTGCGCGCGGCGCCGTCCATGGCCGTCTACGGCCTCGCCGCGGTCTTCCTCTACGTCGTGCCCGCGATCGTCTTCCTGATCCCGACGGCGCTGGTCTCGGCCGAGTTGGCGTCGGGCTGGAACGGCGGTGTGTACCGCTGGGTGAGCGAGGGGCTGTCGAAGCCGATGGGCTTCCTGGCGGTGTGGTGCCAGTTCGCGATGACGATCTTCTACTACCCGAGCCTGCTGGCCTATGTGGCGAGCACCTTCGCGTACATCATCGATCCGCGGCTGGCGAGCAACGGCCTCTATGTGGCCATCGTGATCGTGGTGCTGTTCTGGACCGGTGTCTGGGTCTCCTCGCGCGGCACGAAAGCCGTGGCGGGCCTGGCGAGCGGCGGCCTGATCATCGGCACCCTCATCCCGGGTGCGGTACTGGTGATCCTCGGCTTCGTCTTCCTCGGCCAGGGCAATCCCTCGGCCGCGCCGATGGACGCCTCGCACATCCTGCCGCAGTGGACCGGACTGGCGAGCCTCGTGCTGATCGTCAACAACTTCCTGTCGTACTCCGGCATGGAGATGAACGCGGTGCACGTCTCCTCGCTGCGGAACCCGGACAAGGAGTTCCCGAAGTCGATGTTCACCGCGATGGGCCTGGTCCTGCTGATCTTCATCCTGCCGGCCCTGGCGGTCAGCTGGGTCGTCCCGGCCCATGACCTGAGCCTGACGGCGGGGGTCATCCAGGCCTTCGACGCCTTCTTCTCCTACTTCAACGTCGGCTGGCTCACGCCGGTGTTCGGCGTGATGCTCGTCGCGGCGGCGCTCGGCGGCATGCTGACCTGGCTCGCCGGACCGTCCAAGGGGCTGCTGCTGATCTCCCGGCAGGAGGGCTATCTGCCGCCGTTCCTGCAGCAGCTCAACAGGTTCGGCGTCCAGCAGAACATCCTCGTCGCGCAGGGCCTGATCACCACCGTCATCGCGCTGCTCTACGCGTTCATCCCCAACGTGTCCAGCGCGTACTGGATCTTCTCCGTCATCACCACGCAGATCTACCTGATCGTCTATCTGCTGATGTTCGCGGCGGCGATCCGCTTGCGGAAGACCCAGCCGGACCATCCACGCGGCTACCGGGCGCCCGCGCTGCACGTGCTGTGCGTCGTCGGCCTGCTGTCGTCGCTCGCGGCGCTCGTCATCGGCTTCGTGCCCTCCTCGCAGTTCGGCGGCGGCAGCGTCCTCGCCTACGTGGGCATCGTCACGTCCGGGCTCCTCCTGCTGGGGCTGCTGGTGCCGTACCTGTTCTACACACTGCGCAAGCCCAGTTGGCGCCAGCACGTGGACGAGAACCCGGCAGAGGCGGGAGTCGACGCATGAAGGGCACCGCGGGGAACATGAAGCGCACCCTGATGGCGTCCGAGCACCGGTGGATCTACATCGGCTCGATCGTGCTGCTGGTGGTGTTCGCCGTCATCGGGATCATCCAGTACACGACCCTGCGCGAGACGGCCAAGGCCAACGACAAGGCCGACCAGCTCTCCAAGCAGCTCGCCGACGCCGGCTATCCGGTGCCCGACCACGACCTGATCGTCCGGACCCTGGGCGACGACGGCGCGTCGCTGTGCAGGGACCCGGGCAACGCCCTGGTCAAGGCCCAGGCGAAGGCGGCCCTCGTCAACGGCGCGAGCGGTCCCGGTACGCGCCCGGTCATCGCCGACAGCGAGGCGATCAGCGCGGCCTCGCTGGCCGTCTCCGTCTACTGCCCGGACAAGCTCGGTGAGTTCGAGAAGGCGTACGGCGGCCTCAAGTACGACGACACCGTCAAGAAGTGACCGCCGCCGCAACCCCGCACCCTCCAGGAGCCGTGTGATGTCCGACGACCTCAAACAGCGCATCAGCGGCCTGATGCCCCGCGCCAAGGCCGATCTGACGGAGCTGGTCGCCATGACCTCGGTGGCCGACCCCCGCCAGTACCCGGTGGAGGAGTGCCACCGCACCGCGCAGTGGGTAGCGGACGCCTTCACCGAGCTGGGCTTCACCGACATGCGGCTGGCCGACACCATCGACGGCAGCAAGGCCGTGCTCGGCCACCGGCCGGGCCCGCCCGGCGCGCCGACCGTGCTGCTCTACTGCCACTACGACGTGCAGCCGCCGCTCGACGACGCCGCCTGGACCAGCCCGCCCTTCCGGCTCACCGAGCGCGACGGGCGCTGGTACGGGCGCGGCACCGCGGACTGCAAGGGCAACATCGCCATGCACCTCACGGCGCTGCGGGCGCTCGGCGACGACATCCCCGTCACGCTGAAGTTCATCGCCGAGGGGTCGGAGGAGCAGGGCACCGGGGGCCTGGAGGACTTCGTCCCCAAGAACGCCGAGGAGCTGCGCGCCGACGCGATCCTGGTCTGCGACACGGGCAACGCGGCCGTCGGCGTCCCCGCCGCGACCGTCACGCTGCGCGGGCTCGCGAACGTCGTGGTCACCGTCACCGCGCTGGACTCCGAGATGCACTCCGGGATGTTCGGCGGGCCCGCCCCCGACGCGCTCGCCGCGCTCATCCACATGCTGGCGTCGCTGCGCGACAGCCGGGGCAACACCACCGTCGACGGCCTGGACAACACCAGGACGTGGACCGGCGAGGGGTACGACCCGGAGCAGTTCCGCACCGACGCGCACATGGTGGAGGGCACCGAGCTGCTCGGTGACGGCACCGTCTCCGACATGCTGTGGGCCCGCCCGGCCCTCACCGTCCTCGGTATCGACTGCCCGCCCGTCGTCGGCTCCTCCGCCGCGATCCAGGCCACCGCCGCCGCCCGCCTCAATCTGCGGGTGCCGCCGGGCACCGACCCGCGCACGGCGCAGGACGCGCTCGCCGCGCACCTGGAGAAGGCCGCGCCCTGGGGGGTGCGGGTGGAGATCGAGCGGGAGTCGTCCGGTGCCCCCTTCGAGGCCGTCACGACGGGGCCGGCCTACGCCGCGCTGGGCGCGGCCATGGAGGAGGCGTACGGCAAGCCCATGACGACCCTCGGGCAGGGCGGCTCGATCCCGCTGTGCAACGTCTTCGCGGACACCTACCCCGATGCCGAGATCATCCTGATGGGCGTCGAGGAACCGCTGTGCCTCATCCACGCGCCGAACGAGAGCGTCGACCCGACCGAGATCGCGAACATGGCGCTGTCCGAGGCGCTGTTCCTGCGGAGCTTCGGGAAGAAGGAGTAGCCGCGGCGGGAACGGATCACGCCGCGGAGCCGGCCACGGTCGGCGGTACCGGCGGGGCCGGGGTGCCCAGCCGGCGGGCCACCGGCTCCTCCTGCGCGATCACATGGCCGACGCAGATACCGATCGTGATGACGGTGAAGAGCACGATCAGCCAGGACAGCAGGACGAAGAGCGACCCGAACGGGCCGAACTGCCGCAGGCTGCGGTCGACGGCCCCCGGCATGTAGATCGCCGACCACGCGACGACCCCCAGGACGCCCGCCGACACCAGCATCGCCCCCGGCAGCAGCGGCAGCCAGGGGATCCGGGAGCCCAGCAGGAAACGCTGGGTCCACCACCACAGGAGCGTCCCGGAGAGGAGCTGCAGCGGGACGCCGAGGGCCGTGCCCACGCCGAAGCCGTCGTGCAGCGGGCCCTGGAGCAGCAGGTCGACGAGCCAGACCGCGAGCCAGACCACCCACCGCCACGCGACCAGCCGGGCGCCGGCCCTGGGCATCCGCCAGGCCCGTTCGCAGGTCCGCTGCAGGGCGCGGCTGCAGGCCGTCGCCGAGAGGAGGGTGACGATGATGCCGATGATGCCGATGGAGTTGGTCTCGGTGGTGTCGTCGGCCGCGTAGACCTGCCGGACCTGGTCCAGCGCGTCGTGGTGCAGCCCGAGGACGGAGTGCAGCGAGGAGACGAGCTGGTCGCGGACGCCCTGGGGCGCGAACGCGGCGATCACGAAGAGAGCGGGCAGGGCCCCCAGGAAGGCCTGGGCGGCCAGCCGGGTGGCGCAGTCCAGGACGTTCACCGCGGTGAACTCGTGGACGAGCCGCCCGATGAAGGGGGCCCTGCGCAGTACCCGGTCGAGCACGGTCACGGGCGAGGGGGGTCCTCGTAGTACCGCTGCTCGTAGACGCGCTCGGATTCGTAGCGGCGGTCGGTACGCCGGCGGCGGCCGAAGGCCAGCAGCATGCCGATGAGAAGGCTCGCGGCTCCGCCGAGCATGCAGATGGTGCCCAGGACGCCGATGTCGATCCACCGGGTCTGCCAGGTGATCGCGTATCTCAGGATCGCCCCGATGATGATGAGGGCGAGCCCACCGGCTGCGGTCATGTCGAGGTCCCTTCCGGGGCATGGACGGCGTCGGTCGTCACCGGCTCTCCGCCCAGCCTGCGGGGCCCGGCCTCCGCTGTCCTGTCGGGAGCCGTCACGTTGGGCCGTTGGGGGACCGGAATGTCATAGTCTGAATGCAGACAAATACTCCCAAAGTTATGCTGGCGATCCGATTCCGGTAGCGGACTCGGACACCGCACCCAGGAGAGGACGGACCGTGGGAATCGGACCCGTCGAATACCTTGTCGTCGCATTTCCCGGCAGCCGGTTCACCGGCCGCATCGCACCCGCGCTCGCCGACATCGTCGCGTCCCGCACCGTACGGATCCTCGACATCACCTTCGTCCGGCGGGAGGAGGACGGGACGATCGAGTGTGTGGAGCTCCAGGACCTCGACCCCGACGACCTGGTCGCCTACGACCCGGTGGAGGGCACCATCGCCGGGCTCTTCAACGACGCGGACATCCAGGCGCTCGCCCGGAGCGTGCCGCCGGGCAGCTCGGCGGCGCTCATCGTCTGGGAGGACCTGTGGGCGGTACCGCTCACCGATGCCGTCCGCGGTGCCGGCGGGATCACCGTGGCCCACGAGCAGATCCCGGCGGAGATCGCGGAGCGGGCTCTCGCGGAGGCCCGCTGACCGTCCGCCCGCCGGTCCGACGACTCGGAAAGGACGTCCTGACATGCCGTTTCGCAGAGGAGCCATGAACCGCAGGGGGCCCGGGCTGCTGGGTGCCGTCGCGCGCACCGCCGTGGTGGCCGGCACCGCATCCGCCGTCAGCGGCCGGGTGCGGCAGCACCAGCAGGAGAAGTTCGCCGGGCAGGAGGCCGAGCAGGCCGCGCAGGCCCAGGCGGCGCAGCAGCAGCCCGCCGCGCCGGCGGCGCCCGCCGACGACACCATCAGCCGTCTGGAGCGGCTGGCGGGACTGAAGACCCAGGGAATCCTCACGGAAGAGGAGTTCGCCGCCGAGAAGGCGAAGATCCTGTCGGGTTGACCGGCGGGAAACGCGACACCCCGGAGTACGGATATGCCCGAACAGGACCGGCCGCCCGACGGCGGCGAGCTCCCGGGCACCGGCACGCCCCGTACCGGTCTGGCCGAACGCCTCGCCCTGAACCACATGGGCAGTTTCGACTGGGACCTCAGGATCGGCACCCTGGAGCTGGACCCGGCCGCCCTGGAGGTCTTCGACCTGCGGCCGGAGGAGTTCAACGGCCGGCCCAACTCCCTGTACAGCCGGGTGACGCCCGAGGACGGCGCCCGGCTCGACGCGGTACTCAACCGGGCCCTGCACGAGCGGGCGTCGTCGTACGGCATGTACTTCCAGGCGTTCCTCCGGGACGGCACACCGCGCTGGACGCACACCCAGGGCCGCATCCTGCGCGACGAGGACGGCAAGGCCGTGCGCGTCATCGGCATCGTCCGTGACGCCACCGCCGAACTCACGCACTCCACCTTGCTGCGGACCCTGGAGGAGGACCGCAAACGCCAGACGTCCATGGTGGAACGGACCACGCAGGCCCTGTCGCGCGCCGTCACCGTCGACGACGTCACCGCCGCGCTGACCGGCAGCGGCGGGCTGGAGCGGTTCGGGGCCGACGGCCTCGCGCTGGGGCTGGTCGACGGCAGCATGCTCAAGATCATCGCGCTCACCGGCCGGTCGATGGAGGTCCTGTCCGACCTGCGGCTCACCCGGATCGACGACGACCTCCCGCTGTCCGAAGCGATCCTGAAACAGCGCCCGCGGTTCGTCAGCTCGCTGTCGGAACTCGCCGACCGCTACCCCCGGCTGCGGCCCTACACAGGGGAGATGGAGATCGAGGCGGCGGCCTACCTGCCGCTGGTGGCCCAGGCGCGCTCCATCGGCGGCCTCTGCCTGTTCTACCGGGACCGCACCCACTTCACCGCCGAGGACCGCAACCTCTGCCTCGCCCTCGCGGGCATCGTCGCCCAGTCGCTGCAGCGCGCCATGCTCTTCGACCAGGAGCGCGAGTTCGCCACCGGGCTGCAGGCCTCGATGCTGCCGCGGCGGATCCCCGAGGTCACCGGTGGGGAGATCGCCGTGCGCTACCACGCGGCCTGGAGCGGCCGGGAGGTCGGCGGCGACTGGTACGACGTCATCCCGCTGCCGCAGGGCCGCATCGGTGTCGTCGTCGGCGACGTCGAGGGCCACGACACCCACGCCGCGGCCATGATGGGCCAGCTCCGGATCGTGCTGCGCGCCTACGCCGCCGAGGGCCACGCCCCTTCCACGGTGCTCGCGCGTGCCTCGCAGTTCCTCGCCGAGCTCGACACCGAACGCTTCGCCACCTGCACCTACGCCCAGGTCGACCTGGCCACCGGCGACGTACGCGTGGTGCGGGCCGGCCACCTCGGGCCGCTGATCCGGCACACCGACGGGCGGACCGGCTGGCCCAACGTCCGCGGCGGACTGCCGCTCGGCCTGGCCACCCACTTCGAGGACCACGAGTACCCGGAGACCCGGCTGGACCTGGTGCCGGGGGAGACCCTGCTGCTGTGCACCGACGGGCTCGTCGAGCAGCCGGGCAAGGACATCGGCGAGGGCATGGACGAGCTCGCCGACGCCGTACGGCACGGACCGAACGGCGCGGCCGCGCTCGCCGACCATCTCTCGGACGGCCTGTGGGCCCGGCCGGGCGCGGAGGACGACATGGCGCTGCTCCTGCTGCGCCGGGCGCCCGACCCGGGCACCGCCAAGGCCCCGCGCATCCACCAGTACGTCCACCAGGCCGACCCGGAGGGGTTGGCCGAAGCCCGCGCGGTGCTGCGCCAGGCGCTGTTGGACTGGGGTGCGGGCGAACTGGTCGACGATGTCGAGCTGGTGGCCGGCGAACTCCTCACCAACGTCCTGCTGCACACCGAGGGTGGTGCCGTGATGACGCTGGAGATCGTCCCCTCGGTACGGATCAAGGGGCCCCACCGGGTGCGGCTGGCCGTCCAGGACCGTTCCAGCGTCTGGCCGCGCCGCAGGACCCCGGGCGAGGCCGCGACCTCGGGCCGCGGTCTGCTGCTCATCGACTCCCTCGCCACCCGCTGGGGCGTGGAGCCGCGCGGGGAGGGCAAGTCGGTGTGGGCCGAGTTCCGGTGGCTCCCGGCGGAGGACCGGGGGGAGACGGGTTCCCCGGCACCCTGACCCCGGCGCGGTGGTTCCCGGCTGTCGGCGTCAGAAGGCCGTCGGCGTCAGAAGGGTTCGTGCACGCCGGGCGGCAGGCCCGGCAGTCCCGACGGGCCCGCCCGCTCCTGGAGGTACAGGGCGCGGAGCACGATCTCGGTCGCGAACCGGGCGTCGGGATCGGAGAGTTGGTCGCCGAAGGCACGGTCGAGGATCCGCATGCGGTAGCGCACGGTCTGCGGGTGCACTTCGAGGAGTTCGGCCATCTGGGCGGCGGTGCCGCGGGTGGTGAGCCACGTGCGCAGGGTGTCGACGAGCCGGGTGCGCTGGGTGGGGGTGAGGCCGACGAGCGGGCCGAGGTGCTTCTTGCTGAGCTGGTTGATCAGGGCGGGGTCTCCGAGGAGCCATAACGGCAATAAGTGGTCCTCGCACAGCACCACCGGCCGGTCGTCGATGATCCCGGCGTCGGCCAGTGCGAGGGTCTGCCGCGCCCAGCGCAGCGAGTCCGCCGCGTCCCCGAGCGGGGTGGTCAGCCCGACCGCCGCCCGGCTGCCGGTCAGCGCGGTGTCGAGGGCCGCGCGCCGGACGTCGTCGAGCGGGCCGGGGACCAGCAGATGGGGTTCGGGTCCCGACAGGTCGACGAGGATGTCGCGGTCCAGGGCCGCCCGCGTCAGCTTGGACTCCGGGCCCAGGGCGACGAGCGTCACCTCGTCCGGCAGCGGCCACGCGGCGTGCTCGGCGAGTTCGGCGATCGCGGCGAGCGAGACGGACGGGGTGGCCAGAATCAGCCGCAGCACCCGGCGGCGGCGGTTGTCCGGTTTCTCACCCAGCTCGGCCATGGCTTCCAGATAGCCCTCGCGGGAGAGCGACGCGAGCTCGCCGACATAGGCGAACAGCGAGTCGGCGAAGGTCATCATGACGGAGGGCGGGAGCTTGTAGCGCTCGGAGACCTTCATCGCCCGGCGCAGCCCGACCCGGGCGCCGATCCGGTACGCGGCCTGCAGGCTGTCCAGGCTGCGGCCCTCGTACGCCTCGAAGCGGCCGAACCTGCGGCACATGTCGTCGCGGAGCGTGGAGGTCGTGGAGGGGGCGGCGATCTGGTCGACGAAGGTGGCGATGTTCTGCTCGATCCCGATGCGTATCGCCTGCCCGTAGGGCCCATCCAGAATGTGGGAGTACTCCGGTAACGCCCCGATGATCTCGGCGGACATCTCCTGGAAGAGGCTGGGCAGTTCGGGCCACATGATCGCCGCGAGCTCCTGCGGGATCGGTCGCAGCGGCTCGGCCGGTCCCGCGGCCCGTCTCGCTCCGGACACGCTCGTCCCCCCTCAACTAGGCGGCGCAGGGTGGGGCATCGGACATGCCGGGAGTGACGTACGACACGTCGTAGCTCGTCGAAACATAGACCAACGGCGGCCGGAGCGCAGCACCCAGGGGCCGTAAACGTGCACGGGGCATGTGACCGGCGGCCGGTCCCCGGGGTGCGTGCGTGCTCACTTCCGGACAGTTCTCAGCCGGAATTTATTGCTCCAGAGATAAGAAAATACTCGGGAGTAAGGTCGTTCTCCCAATCTCTGACTGGAGTATTGCGCCACCCTGTTACCGATGCGTAACGTGCCCATTCGCAAGGGCAGCCGAATTCATTCGGTGCCGCGTTCCAGGTATTGAGCCGCAGTCGCAATCCCCGCCTGAACAGCGTGGATCGCGGTTAATCAGGTACGCCAACTCCTTGAAAGGATCAGCCCGTGCGCAAGCTGACCAAGAGCACCATCGTCGTCGGTGCGGCCCTCGCCGCCGCCGTCGGATTCTCCACCTCTCCCGCCTCCGCGGCCGGCACCTGGACCGTGACCGGCGGTGGCTCGTTCACAGCGGTGGCGACCAGCCCGATCCTGACGGACACCAACACCGGCACCCAGCTCAAGTGC
This sequence comes from Streptomyces sp. SID13666, assembly GCF_010548325.1. Taxonomy (NCBI): domain Bacteria; kingdom Bacillati; phylum Actinomycetota; class Actinomycetes; order Kitasatosporales; family Streptomycetaceae; genus Streptomyces; species Streptomyces sp. SID13666. The sequence continues at coordinate 24,747 of NZ_JAAGLX010000032.1, forward strand.
ACCAAGTCCAACGCCGCCGGCAGCGCCGCGAACGGCACCGGGCTCTCCGGTACCGCCATCGCGAGCATCTCCTCCGTCACCTGGACCAGTTGCTCGGGTCCCGCCGGCATCTCCTTCACCGTCACCGCCCAGGGCCTGCCCTGGAAGCTCAACGCCGCGACGTACTCCGCGGGCGTCACCACCGGCACCATCACCGGCGTCAAGGCCCACATCAGCGGTCTGTGCAACGCGGACTTCAACGGCCCGACGGCCGGCAGCACCGCCACCCTCACCGGCAAGTACACCAACTCCACCCATGTGCTGACGGTCAGCGGCGGGAACCTGAAGGCGTACAACGTCTCGGGCATCTGCCTCGGTCTGATCAACAACGGCGACAGCGCCGTCTACAGCGCCAACTACGTCCTGAGCCCCGCCACCCTGCAGATCACCTCCCCGTGAGCCAACCCGCTGTGCGGACCCCGGCCCGGAGCCACGGGCCGGGGTCCGCGCCGCGGAGCGCGCCCCAGCGGCGCCCGGCTGCTCACCGGTACTCAATGGAATACAAAGCTCCGCTCCGCATTTATCACTCAGTGACAAGAAATCCGATGGCCGCGAGATCGCGGAACATTCCTGTGTTCGATCACTTGTCCTCGTTATTACCCGCACGTAGTGTCCTGCGTCCCGACCGAGTTCGTGATTCCCCGCAGGTATGCGCCGAGCCAGTCCGAGGAGTGCCGCAATGAGGGGTGCAGGTGTTCCACGCCGTACGGTGCGGCTGGCGGGCCTCGCGGCGGCGGCGCTCGTGGCGGGGCTGTTGTCCGGATCCGGCTCCGCGGCGGCCGGACGGGACGGACCGCTGACGATGGCCTACCAGTGCGCCTTCCCCGGCGGCGATCAGCCGGTGCACGTCGTCCTGACCCAGCTCTTCCCGGACACCGGGGCGGTCAACAGGCCGATCCAGCCCGGTGATCCGACCATGGCGGTGACGGTGCCCCGCGCCGCCGTCGACGGGCTCGTGCCGGACACCACCGGAACGCTGGCCGGCACCGGAAGTCTCACCGCCCGTGTCACCCAGGGCACTTCGGCCGCCGACGCCCCCTGGCCGGGACTGCGGGCCCCCGCCGTTGCGGTGGCCGGCAAGGACGACCTGGTGCTGACGTTCAAGGGCGAGGTGCCGCCGGTGACCGTCACCGCGGCGGGCGAGGTGAGCTTCGGCGCGGGTGCGCTGGCCCTGGAGCTCACACCGGGCAAGGCCGCCGCGACGGACGCGACGCCGTCGCCCGTACCGGCCACCGCCGCCCCCGTGAAGGTGGCGTGCACTCCGGAGGCCGGGCAGAACACGCTGCTGGGCGCGGTGCCGGTGCCCGTTCCGGACCCCACCCCGTCAGGCTCCCCTTCATCCTCACCCTCTTCATCGGCACCGGCCTCACCGTCCTCCCCCACGACGCCTTCCGCCCCCGGTACGTCACCGGGTACGTCGGCGGGTACCTCACCGGGTGCGTCGCCCAAGCCGGGCGCGCCGCACAACAGCACCATCAAGGTCGAACCGCCGGTGCATTCCGGCACGTACGACTGCGACGTACTGCCCAAGGGGAAGCTGGACTTCGATCACATTCCGCTGAAGGACGAGCAGGATGCCGGCGCGACGGTCACCGAGACCACGTTCGATCTCGGCTCGTGCGCCTACGCGACCGGATTCTCCAACGTCCACAAGCTCAGCGGCGCCGCCGTCATCAATGACGCGCACAGCGCCAAGGGCCCGTCCCTGACCTACATCAACATGAACGTGCGGATGGCGGTACAGCCGAATCCCCCGCAGTACTACGAGTTCGACTCGCTCGGTTCGATGACGCTGCCGGTCGCCGATTCCACGTTCCTGACCTACGGATTCGTGCCCACGACGGCGAAGATGGCGCTCACGCCCGATCCGGTGAAACCGCTGCTGACCATCGTCACGACGGGTACCAACTTCGTCGAGCAGAACGTCATCACCACGATCCACGGATATCAGTGGCTCCGGCTCTACGACGTCAGGATCAACGGCACACCGCTCGATGTGGGACCCAACTGCCGCACCAGGGCGCCGATCCAGCTGGCGCTCGTCGGGCTGCAGGACGCGCACATGCCCGGCGGCGGTGACGGCAAGCCGGACTACACCATTCTCGACGGCGGGCCGCTGCACCAGGAGAACCTGACGATCCCCGCCTTCACCGGCTGCGGCACCCACGGCGAGAACCTCGACGCGCTCTTCACCGCGGCGGTGTCCGGGCCGGGGAACTCGCTCAACCTCAACCAAGGCACGCTCTGCGCGCCCTGGGCCGGACTCGGCTGCGACGCCTCGACCGGTACCGAGATCCAGATCCCGCCGCTGCCGCACCGCTGACCAGTCCGCCACCGGCGCCGCGGACGGCGCCGGCCAACCATCCCGGGAGGTGCAATGGGAATCGAAGTGGTCGTCGAAGGCCTCACCAAGTCGTTCGGCAGTCAGACCGTCTGGCAGGACGTGACGCTCACTCTGCCGCCCGGTGAGGTCAGCGTGATGCTGGGCCCCTCGGGTACCGGAAAGACCGTGTTCCTGAAGTCGGTGATCGGGCTGCTCAAGCCCGAGCGCGGGCGGGTCATGGTCAACGGCGTCGACATGGTGAACAGCCCGGAACGCGATGTGTACGAGGCGCGCAAGCTCTTCGGCCTGATGTTCCAGGACGGCGCGCTGTTCGGGTCGATGTCCCTCTTCGACAACATCGCCTTTCCGCTCCGCGAACACACCAAGAAGAAGGAATCCGAGATCCGCCGCGTCGTGATGGAGCGGATGGACATGGTCGGACTCCTGGGCGCCGAGGGGAAGTTACCCGGCGAGATATCCGGCGGCATGCGCAAGCGCGCCGGACTGGCCCGCGCGCTGGTGCTCGATCCGCAGATCATTCTCTGCGACGAGCCGGACTCCGGGCTCGATCCGGTCCGCACCGCGTACATCTCGCAGCTGCTCATCGATCTGAACGCGCAGCTCGACGCGACGATGCTGATCGTCACGCACAACATCGACATCGCCTCCACCGTGCCGGACAACATGGGCATGCTCTTCCGCCGCCGGCTCGTCGCCTTCGGCCCGCGCGAGGTGCTGCTGACCAGCCAGGAACCGGTGGTGGCGCAGTTCCTCGGCGGGCACCGGGCCGGTCCGATCGGGATGTCGGAGGAGAAGGACGAGGCCACGATGGCCCTGGAGGAGCGGCACGGCGTCACCGGGAGCAGTTCGGTGCCCCGCACCATCGAGCCACAGCTGGAGCCGACCCCCGGGCTGCCGGTCCGGCGGGCGGTACTGCGCCGCAGGGAGCGGGTGCTCGGTCTGCTGGACACGCTGCCGCCGGCCGCGCGGCACGCGATCGAGTCCAGCTTCGACCGCACCGGGCACGTCGTCGCCGGGCAGGCCGCACCCGCCGGCCGCGCGGGCGGAGGGCCGTCATGACGGCTCCCCCGCTGGATCCGCCCCTGGATCCCGCACCCGCGCCGCAGCCGGCGGCGCCTCCCGTGCGGCGGCCGGTCCCGGGGCTGGGCGCGCTGCGCGAGACCGGCCGGCTCTTCTCGCTCGCCGTGTCGACGGTCGGTGCGATGTTCCGCAGACCGTTCCAGGTCCGGGAGCTGATCGAGCAGTTCTGGTTCATCGCGAGCGTGACGATCCTGCCCGCCGCCCTCGTGTCGATCCCGTTCGGCGCGGTGATCGCGCTCCAGGTCGGGTCGCTGACCCAGCAGCTCGGCGCCCAGTCGTTCACCGGCGGCGCCAGCGTGCTCGCCATCATCCAGCAGGCGAGCCCGCTGATCGTCGCCCTGCTGATCGCGGGCGCGGGCGGTTCCGCGATCTGCGCGGACCTCGGGTCGCGCAAGATCCGCGAGGAACTGGACGCGATGGAGGTCATGGGCGTCTCGCCGGTGCAGCGCCTCGTCGTCCCCCGGGTGCTGGCCGCGATGTTCGTGGCGGTGCTGCTCAACGGACTGGTCTCGGTCGTCGGCACGCTCGGCGGCTACTTCTTCAACGTGATCATGCAGCACGGCACGCCGGGCGCGTATCTCGCCAGCTTCTCGGCCCTCGCCCAGCTCCCCGACCTCTACATCAGCGAGCTGAAGGCGCTGATCTTCGGCTTCATCGCGGGCATCGTCGCCGCCTACCGGGGCCTCAATCCGCGCGGCGGTCCGAAGGGCGTCGGCGACGCGGTGAACCAGTCGGTGGTCATCACCTTCCTGCTGCTGTTCTTCGTGAACATGGTGCTCACGGGGATCTATCTGCAGATCGTCCCCGCGAAGGGATCCTGACCGATGGCCCTTCTCGACAAGGACGCGCCGCAGGACGCCCCCGTCCCGCCGGACCGGAGCGGACCGGCCGCGTACCGCCCCGGCGCCCGGTCCGACCGCTGGTTCGGCTGGCTGGACCGGCTCGGCGACCATCTGATCTTCCACATCACCGCGCTGCTGTGGATCCCCAAGACCCTGCGCCGCTACCTCAAGGAGATCCAGCGGCTGCTGGCCGAAGTGGCGTTCGGCAGCGGCGGGCTCGGGGTCATCGGCGGCACCGTCGGCGTGATGATCGCGATGACGCTCTTCACCGGCACGGTCGTCGGACTCCAGGGCCACGCGGCGCTCAACCAGGTCGGCGCCGCCGCGTTCACCGGCTTCGTCTCGGCGTACTTCAACACCCGGGAGATCGCACCCCTGGTGGCGGGCCTCGCGCTCTCGGCCACCGTGGGCGCCGGCTTCACCGCGCAGCTCGGCGCGATGCGCATCAACGAGGAGGTCGACGCCCTGGAGGGGATGGGCATCCGCAGCATGCCGTACCTGGTGACGACCCGGATCATCGCGGGCGTCGTCGCGATCATCCCGCTCTACGGCATCGGCCTGGTCAGCTCGTACCTCGCCTCACGGCTGGTCACGGTCTTCGTGAGCGGCCAGTCGTCGGGCACCTACGACCACTACTTCCACACGTTCCTGTCGCCCGACGACGTCCTGCTGTCGTTCCTCAAGGTGATCGTCTTCAGCGTGACGGTGATCCTCGCGCACTGCTACTACGGCTTCCACGCCGAGGGCGGCCCCGCCGGGGTCGGGGTGGCCGTCGGCCGGTCGGTGCGGAACGCGATCGTGGTGATCAGCGTGACCGACTTCTTCCTGAGCCTGGCCATCTGGGGCACCACGACGACGGTGCGGGTGGCCGGATGAACGCCCTCACCGTGCGACGCCGCTTCGCGGGAGTGGTCTTCCTGCTGGTGCCCGCGCTGCTCATCTGGCTCTCGGTGGCGATCTACGACAAGGAGTTCTCCGACGACGCGACGGTGACCGTCAGGACCGGCAGCGTCGGCAACGCGATGCACCTCTACGCGGACGTGAAGCTGCGCGGGGTGGTCGTCGGCCAGGTGCGCGGCATCACCGCCGACGGCGACGGCGCCCGCGTCACGCTGGCCATCCAGCGGGACAAGCTGAAGGGCATACCGGCCGACGTCACCGTGCAGATGCTGCCGACGACGCTGTTCGGGGAGCGGTTCGTGGCCCTCGTACCGCCGGCGCGGACCGCCTCGGGCCCGAAGCTGCTGGCCGGCAGCACCATCGCGCAGGACCGCTCCAGCAACGCCATCGAGCTGGAGCAGGTGCTCGACAACGTGCTGCCGCTGCTGACCGCGGTGCAGCCGGAGAAGCTCTCCGCCACCCTCAGTGCCGTCTCGCAGGCCCTGCAGGGCCGCGGTACCAAGCTGGGCGACAGCTTCGTCACCCTCGACGCCTATCTGGCGAAGCTCAACCCGAACCTGCCGACGCTCAACCGGGACATCCAGGAGTTGGTGAAGGTCAGCCGCGTCTACGGCGACGCCGCCCCCGACATCCTGCAGGCGCTCACCGACTTCACGACGACCAGCGGCACCATCGCCGAGCAGCGCGCCAACCTCAGCACCCTGTACGGGTCGACGACCAGCACCTCCCAGGACCTGACAGCGTTCCTGCGGCAGAACCAGGACACCATCATCCGGCTGTCGGCGGACAGCAGGGGAACGCTCCAGCTGCTCGGCGAGTACGCGCCCTCGTTCCCCTGCACCCTGCGCACGCTGGCCAACTTCGTGCCGGCGATGGACAAGGCGCTCGGCAAGGGCACGAGTGAGCCCGGACTGCATGTCACCGTGCGGACCGTGCCCTCCCGGGGCAAGTACCTGCCCGGCAAGGACAAGCCGTCGTTCACGGCGAGCACCGGGCCCAACTGCTACCCGGTGCCGTACCTCGGCCGGCCGACCCGGACGGACGACACGGTGGCGCCGGGGCTCACGGGCCCGACGGCCACGGCGCCCCCGACAGCCACGACGGGCCTCACCGTGACCGGTGCGGGGAGCGGGAACGGCGGTCTGGGGCTGCCCAACTCGCCGCAGGAGAACGAACTCGTCAACGAACTGCTGGCACCGGCGATGAACGCCTCGCCGCAGTCCCTTCCCGACTGGAGCAGCCTGCTGGCCGGACCGGTCTTCCGCGGGGCGGAGGTGAGTCTCAAGTGAGGCGCCGGAGCATCGCGGGCCCGCTCATCAAGTCGATCGTCTTCATCCTCGTGACGGCCCTGGCCACCACGGTGCTGGCCTTCAGCATCGCCAACACCGGGATCGCGGACACCGTCGGCTACAAGGCGCGGTTCACCGACACCACCGGGCTGATCACCGGCGACAGCGTGCGGATCGCCGGGGTGAAGGTCGGCCAGGTCGAGGACATCCGGGTGGTGGACCGGCGGCTCGCCCAGGTGACGTTCTCGGTCGAGAAGGGCCGGGCGCTGCCCGCCTCGGTGACCGCGTCGATCAAGTACCTGAACATGGTCGGCCAGCGCTACATCGACCTGCAGCAGGGCACCGGGCCGATGGACCGGGCCTTCACACCCGGCTCCACCATCCCGCTGGACCGCACCTCGCCCGCCCTCGACCTCACCCAGTTGTTCAACGGGTTCCAGCCGCTCTTCGAGGGGCTGTCGCCCAAGGACGTCAACCAGCTCGCCGGGGAGATCATCCAGGTGCTCCAGGGCGAGGGCGGCACCGTCAACAGCCTGATCAGGAACGTGGGTTCGCTGACCACCACCCTCGCCGCCAAGGACAAGGTCATCGGCGAGGTGATCGACAACCTCACCACCGTCCTGACCAGCGTAAACACCCGTGAACAGGGCTTCAACGAGCTGGTGGGCACCCTCCAGACCCTCGTCACCGGCTTCGCGGGCGACCGGCAGCCGATCGGGGACGCGATCACCGCGATCTCCCAGCTCACCACCAGCACGGCGGGGCTGCTGGACGACGGCCGGGCGCCGTTGAAGGAGGACATCCGCCAGCTCGGCCGGCTGTCGTCCAACCTGGCCGCGAGCACCCCGCAGATCGAGAACTTCCTGCAGAAGACGCCCGTCAAGATGCGGACGATCACCCGCCTCGCGTCGTACGGGTCCTGGCTCAACCTCTACCTCTGCGAGGCCAAGGTGTCGGGCGTGACCACTTCGGACGGCAGCAAGGCGCCGACCGGTATCGCGATCACCGAAGCGCGGTGCAGGTCATGAGCGGGCGGGTGGCGCGGCTGCGCCGGCGGGCGGCGGGGCGGCGCCCGAAGCCGATGGCGGAGCGCAACCCCGTCACCGTCGGCATCGTCGGGCTGCTCGTCCTCGCCCTGCTGGGCGTGGTCGTCTACAACGCCGACGCGCTGCCGTTCATCGGGGGCGGCACCACGTACACGGCGGACTTCACCGAGGCGGCGGGGCTCGACCCCGGCAACGAGGTGCGGGTCGCCGGGGTGAAGGTCGGCAAGGTCACCGGCGTGGGACTCGACGGCGGCAAGGTGAAGGTGACCTTCAAGGTCAAGGACACCTGGATCGGCGACGCCAGCCGGGCCGCGATCGGCATCAAGACGCTGCTCGGCGAGAAGTACCTGGCCCTGGATCCGCTCGGCTCCGCCGCGCAGAACCCCGGCCGGCGCATCCCGGCCACCCGCACCACCTCCCCCTACGACGTGACGCAGGCGTTCAACGGGCTCGGGCAGACCTTCGGGGAGATCGACACCGCGCAGCTCGCCAAGAGCTTCGACACCATCTCCGCCACGTTCAAGGACACCGCGCCCCAGGTGCGCACCGCCGTCACCGGGCTCTCCGCCCTGTCGAAGACGATCTCCGACCGCGACAGCCAGCTGGCCAAGCTGCTGGCGGGCAGCAAGCAGATCACCGCGACGCTGGCCGGACAGCAGAGCAGGTTCGAGAAGCTGATCACGGACGGGAACCTGCTGCTGGGCGAGTTGCAGAAGCGGCGGGACGCCATCCACGGGCTGCTGACCGGCACCCAGGACCTCGGCACCCAGCTGACCGGCCTCGTCGAGGACAACAACAAGCAGCTGGAGCCCACCCTCAGCGCGCTGAGCCGGGTCACCACCGTGCTGCTGAAGAACCAGAAGAGCCTCGACGCCGCCCTCGCCGCGATCGGGCCCTACTACCGGCTGGTCGGCAACACGGTCGGCAACGGCCGTTGGTTCGACAGCTACCTCTGCGGGCTCGTCCCGCGGAACTACCTGCCCGCCGGCACGCCTCCCACCACCGGATGCATGCCACCCAAGTCCCAGGGCGGTCGCTGATGACGGCACACCTGTCCAGAAGGCGCCGGATCGCGCTCGGCACCGTCCTGCTGCTCGTCCTGGTCGCGGTCGCCGGTGGCGTGTACGTGTTCGGCGGCAGCGGCGGCAAGCGCATCACCGCCTACTTCGACCAGGCCGTCGGCGTGTACCCCGGCTCCGATCTGCGGGTCCTGGGCGTGAAGGTCGGCAGCATCGACTCGGTGACCCCCGAAGGCCGCCAGGTGCGGGTGAACCTCACGCTGGACAAGGGCGTGAAGGTGCCGGCCGACGCGGGCGCCGTCGTCGTGGCCCCCAGCATCGTCTCCGACCGCTACATCCAGCTGAGCCCCGCGTACACCGGCGGCGCGCAGATCGGCGACCGGGCGACGATCCCGTCGAGCCGCACCGCCGGCCCGGTGGAGGTCGACCAGCTCTACGAGAGCATCACCAGGATCAGTGACGCGCTCGGCCCCAAGGGCGCGAACTCCACGGGCTCGCTCTCCGCACTGCTCGACACCGGCGCCGCGAACCTCGGCGGCAACGGCAAGCTGCTCGGCGACACCATCGAGCAGCTCGGCAAGGTCACCAAGACGCTCTCGCTGAACAGCGGCACCTTCTTCGACACGATCACCTATCTGCAGTCCTTCACGACGATGCTGAAGAACAACGACGGCAACGTCCACCGGGCCGCGCAGCAGCTCTCCGAGGTCACCGGCTTCCTCGCCGAGGACAAGGAGAACCTCGCCGGCGCGCTGAAGCAGCTCGCCACCGCTCTGGGCGAGGTGAAGGGCTTCATCCACGACAACAGGACCCGGCTCAAGTCGGTCGTCGACCAGCTCGCGCCGCTCACCCAGTCCCTCGTCGACCAGCGGGCCTCCATCGCGGAGGCGCTCGACACCGCGCCGCTCGCGGCCGACAACGTCCTCAACGCGTACGACCCGGCGCACCGGACGATCGACGGCCGGGCCGACATCAACGAGCTGAGTTTCCCGCTGCCGACCGTCGGCACCGTCTACGGCACGCAGGGAGCGACCCGGTGAGACGTACGGACCGGGCCGCCGCCGCGCTGGCCCTCACGCTCGTCCTGGCCGGCTGCTCGGCGCCGGGGCTCGGCGGGATCGACAGCCTGCCGCTGCCGGGCGGCGCCGACCTGGGCAGCCATCCGTACACCGTCACCGCCGAGTTCGCCGACGTCCTGAGCCTCGTCCCGCAGTCGGCGGTCAAGGTCAACGACGTGGCCGTGGGCCGGGTCACCGCCATCGACCTCGCGCCGAACGGCTGGACGGCGAAGGTCACGATGCGCGTCAACGGCAAGGTCGTGCTGCCGGCCAACGCGTACGCCCACCTCGAACAGTCCAGCCTGCTGGGCGAGAAGTTCATCCAGCTCGCCGCCCCGGACCGGCGGACGGGCGGGGAGACCGGCACCGGCCGGCTCGGCGACGGCGCCCGCATCCCGCTCGACCACACCAACCGCAACCCGGAGGTCGAGGAGGTGTTCGGCGCGCTGTCGATGCTGCTGAACGGCGGCGGCGTCAACCAGCTCAAGACGATCACCGTGGAGCTCAACAAGGCCCTGCAGGGCAACGAACCGCAGGTGCGTTCCATGCTGACCCGCGTCAACGCCCTCGTCACGGACCTGGACGGCCACAAGCAGGACATCACCGCGGCGCTCGACGGCGTCAACCACCTCTCCGCGACCCTCGCCACCCGCGATCGGCAGATCGGCACGGTGCTCACCGGGCTCAGCCCCGGCCTGAAGGTGCTGGAGGAGCAGCGCGGTTCGCTCGTGACGATGCTCCGCTCGCTCGACACCCTGTCCGATGTCGCGGTCACCACCGTGAACAGGAGCAAGGACGACATGGTCGCCGACCTCAAGGCGCTCGCGCCCACCCTGCAGCGGCTCGCCGACTCGGGGAAGGCGCTGCCGGACTCGCTCCAGGTGCTGCTCACGTACCCGTTCACGGACGAGGTGCTCAGCGGTGTCAAGGGCGACTACCTCAACGTCTACCTGGACATGACGGCCGCGCCGGGCACGCAGATCGTCCCGGAACTCGACTTCGCCGACAATGTCTACCCGCCGCCGACCAGCGACCCGGGCGAGGACGTGGGAGGCACGGACGCGGGGACGGACGCGGGTACGGATGCCGGGACCGACGCCGGAACGGATGCGGGCACGGACGCCGGAACGGATGCGGGCACCGACGCAGGCACCGACGCCGGTAGCGATACCGGTGGTACGGACGCGGGTGCCGACGTCGGCGGGACGGACGGCGCCAGGTCGTCGCTCTTCCCGCTGCCGTCCGTCGGACCGGTCAGGACCGTGCCGTCGCCCTCAGCGGGGGGCCACTCATGATCACCCTCGGCACCCGGCTGAAGAACGTCGCCTTCCTCGTGATCGCCGTCCTCGTCCTCGGCTTCATCGGCGCCCGGTACGCCGACCTCGGCCACTACTTCGGCATGCGCGGCTACTACGTCGTCAAGGTCCAACTTCCGGAGGCCGGCGGCCTGTTCACCCACTCCAACGTCACCTACCGCGGAGTCTCCGTCGGCCGGGTCGGACCGATCACGCTCACCGACGACGGTGTGGAGGCCGAGCTGCGGATCAACGACTCGGCGCCGCCCATCCCCTCCCGGCTGCAGGCCCTGGTCGCCAATCTGTCCGCGGTCGGCGAGCAGTACATCGACCTGCGCCCGACGGCGGACGGCGGGCCGTATCTGGCGGACGGCTCGCGCGTCCCGGTGTCCGACACCCGTACCCCCGCGCCGGTGACGAACCTGCTCACCAGCGTCGACACCCTCGCCTCCTCCGTGCCGCTGACATCGCTGAAGACCGTGGTCGACGAGTTCGGCAAGGCGTTCCAGGGCCAGGGGGACAACCTGCAGTCCCTCGTCGACAACAGCACCGACTTCATCCAGGCCGCGAACCGGGCCGAGCCCACCACCACCAAACTCATGATCGACGGGGCGACCGTGCTGGGCACCCAGGCGCAGGAGGGCGACGCGATCCGGTCGTTCGCCATCAGCGCCAAGGACCTCGCCGCCCGGCTGAGTGGCTCCGACGCCGATCTGCGGCGGCTGATCACGGCCGCGCCTGAAGCCGCGACGCAGATCAGCGCGCTGCTGCGGGACCTCGACCCCAGCCTCAGCGTGGTGCTCGCGAACCTGCTGACCACGTCGGACGTGGCCGTCACCCGCCAGCACGGCATCGAGGAGCTGCTGGTCCGGCTCCCGGCGGTGGCCGCGGCCGGTGCCACGGCCATCAACGGCAAGGGCGCCAACCTCGGGATGTCGGTGACGTTCTTCTCCCCGCTGCCCTGCACCGCCGGATACGGGGGGACCACGTACCGCAACGGCCTCGACCTCAGCACCGCGCCGGCCCTCAACACCGGGGCGCGCTGCACCGCTTCACCGGGCAGCGGCATCAACGTCCGTGGTTCCGCCAACGCCCCGAAGGGCGGCGTGCCGGCCGCGACCCGGCCCGGTGCGCTGCTGCTGGGCACCGACGCGGGCGGCACCCTCCCCGCGGCCCTCGGCCTGCCGTCCCTGCCGGCCGCCGGCCCCTCCGGCATGAGCGGACTGCTCGGACTGGAGCCGCGCCCATGACCGGCCGACGGATGACCCTCCCCACTCCGCGGATGACCCTTCCCACTCCGCCGACGGTTCCTGCGGCGGTCAGAGGAGCCGTCGCCTGGGCGGTGGCTGCGGCGATCGTGGTGTTCTGCGCCTTCGCCGGCTGGTCGTACCGGCAGGCGCGGACGGACGAGTCGCTCGCCTACGCCAAGGCCCGCGACGCCGTCCTCGCCGAGGGGCGGCAGAACATCGTCCGTCTCAACAGCATCGACGGCACCGATGCCCAGCACGTCCAGGCCGGTCTGCGGCAATGGCTCGACGCCACCACAGGGCCGTTGCACGACGAGATGGCCCGCACCAACGCCAAGAGCGACACCTCGCTGCGACAGGCCGGCACCAGCGCCCGCTGCACCGTCACCGACGCCGCCGTCACCGAACTCGACACCCGGTCGGGCACGGCCAGGCTCATCGCGACGGTGCAGGTGGCGGTGACCCCGCGCGGCGGCGCGCCCACCACCGACCGCAAGCGCTTCGAGGCCGGGCTCGCCCGTACCTCCGGGGGCTGGCGGCTCACGGCGATCAACGCGGTACCCGTCGGTGCGGGCTGATCCGGAGAGAGGGCGGCGAACGTGAGCACCACAGAAGACACCAGGACCGAGCCCGCCGACGAGGCGGAAGAGACGGTCGGGAGGGCGGATGCGGTCGAGGAGCCCGAGGACGCGCCCACACCGGGCCTGCGGCGTCGCGTCACCCCGGCGGCCGCGATCGTCGCCGGGCTGCTCGCCGTACTGCTGCTGACGGGTGTCGGACTGCTGATCCGGACCTCCCAGCTGACGGACCCGGAGGCCACGTCCAACACGGCGCTCACCGACACGGGAGCCACCAGCCGGGTCATCGGCGATGTCAGCAACACCCTCGGCAAGGTCTTCTCGTACACGCCCGAGGACACCCAGGCCACCGAGCTGGCGGCGAGGGAACTGCTCGCCGGAACGGCGGCCGGACAGTACGAGGCGCTGTTCGGGCAGGTCAAGCAGCAGGTGGCCGCGCAGAAGCTGACACTCACCACCCATGTGGTGCGGGCCGGGGTCACCCGGCTCGACGGCGACAGCGCGCAGCTCCTCGTCTTCCTGGACCAGACGGCGGAGCGCAAGGGAAAGAAGGCCACCACCGCGGCGGCCCAGCTGTCGGTGACCGCCCGGTTCCACGACGGGCACTGGCAGATCACCGACATCACGTCCCGGTAGGGGAGAGGCAGATGGCAGGTACGAAGACGTGGAACCCGCTGCTGGTGGCAGCCGTCGCGCTGGCCGTCCTCGCGGCGGCCGCCGCCGGCTGGGGCGGTTGGGCCTGGTACGGGGCGGCGCACGACGACTCCGCCGGGTACGCGCAGACCCGTGAGCAGGTGCTGGCCGCCGGTGAACAGGGCGTGCAGAACATGAACACCCTCGACCACAAGAACCTGACCCAGGGCCTCGACACCTGGCAGAACTCGACCACCGGGGACCTGCGCACCCAACTGGTGCAGGGCAGGGCGGAGTTCGAGAAGCAGGTGCGGCAGGCGCAGACGGTGACCACGGCGAAGGTGCTGTCCGGCTCGGTGACCGAGCTGGACGTCCGGGCCGGAAAGGCGAGCGTGATGGTGGCGCTGCGGATCACGGTCACCGCGCCCAAGAGCCAGCCGTCGGCCAAGGAGAGCCGGCTGCTCGGCGAGCTGACCCGTACGCCCGACGGCTGGAAGCTCAGTGCCCTCGGCCAGGCGCCGGTCGGGGAGACCGCCCCCACTCCGCAGCCGTCCGCCGCCGGTTAGAGGACCCGAGAGGACCCGCGTACATGTCGACGACCCGCCACCTCATCAACCGGCAACGCCGCCTGGCCGCCGCACCGCCCGCGAACCGGACGCGCCCGGGACCGCCGCCCGCGCCCGAGCAGGACAAGCCCGGACAGAAGCCGGAACAGAAGCAGAAACGGGATCGGAAGCCCGCGCAGAAACCGTCGGTCAAGAAGCCCGGCCGGGGCCGCGGCGGCAGCGTGCTCCACCGGGTCGTGGCGGCCCTGGGCCTGCTGACGGTGCTGCTCGGCGGGTTCGCCGGCTGGGCCGCCATGGAGGTGGCCACGCTCCACGACACCGCGGCCACCCGTAACACCGCCCTCACCGACACCGCCCGCACCAGCGAGGTCAAGGGCATGGTGACGCAGGCGGTGAACTCGGTCTTCTCCTACAACTACGCCGACACCGCACGGACGGACCAGGCAGCGAAGAAGCTGCTGACCGGCAAGGCGGTGCAGCAGTACGCGGACATGCTCGCCCAGGTGCGCAAGCAGGCGCCGGTGCAGAAGCTCGTCCTGACGACGACGGTCACCGACAGCGGGGTGGAGCTGATCGACGGCGACCGGGCCCGGGTGCTGATCTTCGCGGACCAGCGGAACACCCGTACCGCGCCGAAGGAGGAGACGACCTACGCGGCGGCGATGTTCGCCGTGGACGCCGTCCACCAGGACGGTGTCTGGAAGATCGGCAACATCGACACCTTCAACCGCTGACCGGCGGGCCGTCGGGGCCCGGCCGGTATCGTTGAGCGCGATGTCCCGTCGCGAAGTGGTGAACGAGCCCATCGACCCCGATGTCGATCTGCGCGTGCCGGCGCAGCGCGACGAGCTGATGCGCCACCAGGTGTCGGTACTCGGCGTGATCTCGCTGGGCGGTGCGGCAGGCGCCTGCGCCCGGTACGGCGCCGCGCTGCTCTGGCCCACGCCCGTCGGCGGCTTCCCCTGGACGACGCTGCTGGTCAACACCGTCGGCTGCGCCGTGATCGGGGTGTTCATGGTGCTGATCAGCGAGGTGTGGACCGCGCACCGGCTGGTGCGGCCGTTCTTCGGGACCGGGGTGCTGGGCGGCTTCACCACCTTCTCCAGCTACGCCGTGGACATCCGAAACCTGCTGGAGCAGGGCGAGGCCGGGACCGGTCTGGCCTATCTGGCGGGGACGGCGCTCGCCGCCCTGGCGGCCGTGTGGACCGCCGCGGTGCTGACCCGCCGCCTGGCGGTCCGGGGTGAGGCGCGGTGAACTGGCTGCTCGTCATCGCCGGCGCCGCCGTCGGCGCCCCGCTGCGCTATCTGACCGACCGTTGCGTCCAGGCCCGGCACGAGACGGCCTTTCCCTGGGGAACGTTCACCGTCAATGTGGCCGGCTGCCTGGTGCTCGGCATCGTCGCCGGCGCGGTGACCGCCGGGGCCGCCTCGTCCTCCGTGCAGCTGCTGCTGGGCACCGGCTTGTGCGGGGCGCTGACGACGTACTCGACGTTCTCCTTCGAGACGCTGCGGCTGGCCGAGGACGGGGCCCGGTTCTTCGCCGCCGCGAACGTGGTGGTGAGCATCACCGCAGGGCTGGGCGCCGTCTACACCGGTGTGGCCGTCGCCCAGACGCTCTGGGCATGACGCGCGGCGTCGTCCCTCACAGCCAGTTGCGCCGCCTGAAGACCATGTACAGCCCGACGCAGACCACGCCCATCAGCCCGATGGCGAACGGGTAGCCGAAGACCCACTTCAGCTCGGGCATGGTCTCGAAGTTCATGCCGTAGACCGTGCCGATCAGGGTCGGGGCGAAGAGGATGGCCGCCCAGGACGAGATCTTCTTGATCTCGTCGTTCTGGGCGTTGCTGGCTTCGGCGAGCTGCTTCATCTCCTCGTTCTGGGCCTGGGTGACCAGGGTGGCGTTGACGGCGAGGATGTCCGCGATCATCTGCCGGAAGCCGTCCACCCGCTCGACGACGGTGGTGGCGTGGTCGTCGACGTCCCGCAGATAGCGCCGCAGCTCCTCGTCGGTGCCGTACTTCTCGAATCCGGCGGTCAGCGCCGAGAGGATGTTGAGCAGCGGGCGGGTGGCGCGCTGGAACTCGACGACCTCGCGGGACAGCTCGTAGATACGGCGGGAGACCTTCGGGTCGCCGCCGAAGACCTCGGTCTCGATCTCGTCGATGTCGTTCTGCAGGCCCGCGATGACCGGCGCGTACCCGTCGACGACGGAGTCGAGCACGGCGTAGAGCACCGCCTCGGGCCCCAGCCGCAGCAGCTCGGGATCGGCCTCCAGCCGGGCGCGCACGGTCGACAGGTCGGGCGACTGGCTGTGCCGGACGGTGAGGACGAAGTCCGGGCCGACGAAGAGGTGCAGCTCGCCGAAGTCGACCTCCTCGGCGTCGTCGAGGTAGCGGGCGGCGCGCAGCACGACGAAGAGGGTGTCGCCGTAGCGCTCCAGCTTCGGACGCTGATGGGCGACGACGGCGTCCTCGACGGCCAGCTCGTGCAGTCCGAACGCGGCCGCCGCGGCCAGCAGCTGGTCCTCCGCCGGCCGGTAGAGGCCGATCCAGGCCATGGCGTCCGGGGTGTCGGGCAGCTTCCGATAGGCCTCGGTGAGGGTGGCAGGGGTGTCGATCCGGTGGCCGTCGCGGTAGAGCGCCGCGTCGATCACGCTGTTCTCCACGGGACCGGCCTCCGCCGTCTCGTCCGCCGGGTGCCGGGGCTCCATGGAGCGCTCGGGGGCCGCGTCAGCGGCCTGGTTGCGCTGGTCTCGCTTGTGCGGGCGCAGTGCCCGGGGACGCCGGTCCGACATGGCGGGCTCTTTCCTGGCGGAGCGGATCTGCTCGGACGGGCATCACGCTACGGCGGTCCGTCGCGGATCCACGGTAGCCCGGGGCGCGGGCCCCGGAGCGGGGTCGTTGGCCCGTCCGAGTGGTGTTCATACGAAAAGCGGCGCGGATCCCGAGATCGCCGTGCCCCGTCCACATGATGAGGGACATACGCAGACCAACCGATCGAAAGCGAGGGGCCGTGGCCACCACAGCAAGCACCGCAACCGCCGCAACTGCCGCAACCACCAGGGTCGCGCAGTTCTGGACCGTCCTCCTCGGCGTTCTCGCCGGGATCCTCACCGCGCTGCGGCTCACCGCCCCGGCCCGTGCCGCCCGTCGCGAGGTCGTGGCGTCCGAGCGGACCGCGCCGGCCGTCCCGCTGTCGCCCCTCGCGGCCTTCGCCGGGAGCGCGCCCCGCGGCGAACGGTCCCTGCCGCCCACCATCAAGCAGCGCATCCGTGCCGAGGCCCACGGCGCCTCACCCGTCTCCCGGACGCGCACCGCGGGCCTCGGCGACACGCACCTCACCCCCGCCGCGGACGCCCCCGCCCTGGTCCCGGCTGACGACGACCGCTTCGACCGCCTCCCCTGCGCGGCCTGATCCACCGCAGGACCGACACCGTTCGACCGTCTCCACCCGTACGTCCGAACCGACCCTCCTGATCCACCACACCACTTGTCGTGTCGAGACCGCCTCTCCGGAGCGCGGGAATCTCCACGACGGAGAACCCAGGACCTTGATATTCCGAGCCCAGCCCCACCCGGCCTGCCGGACGAGGGTGCGTGCCTGGTAGGCATGGCCCGTGCGATTCGAGACAGTGCCGATGCCGTCGACCGTCCGGGCCAGGCCGCGTGACCTCCGCGGCTATCCCGTTCCGGCCATCACCCCGTGGGACGGGGACGAGCCGCAGTTCGCGCTGACGGACTACGGCCGCAGCGCCGACTGCGCCCGCATGCGGCGGTGTTCGGTCTGCGACACGCTGATGCCGCCAGGACCGGTGTGGCGTGTGGTGGGTGCCGCGGAGAGCGCCGCGATCGCCGACGCGCTGGCCGCCGGGCGCCCGTACCGCAATCTCGCCCCCACCCTGGAGGGCCCGGGGCACCGCGCCTGCATGCTCTACGCCTCGATGGTCTGCCCCTACCTGGCCCGTCCGAACGCGCGCCGCGGGCTGTCGGCACAGCAGCCGGACGAGCTGACCGGACATGTCGTCCGGGGCGCGGTACGGGGTGCGACGGGCGCGGTGGTGGGCTTCGGCGACTACGAGTTCGCCGTCACCGGCACCCAGGTGCTGTTCCGCTTCCTCGACATCGTCGAGTTCCTGCCGCACGACACGTCCGACGCGCACCTCGAAGAGCTGCGCGCCGAACTCGCCGCCCGGGACCGGCCCGGAGCACCCGGGGATCAGCCGCGGTAGGACGGCAGCCCGGTGTAGGTGGACACCAGCTTCGGCGCGGCGGAGCTCTTCGTGGAGAGCGTGACGATGCCGGCCGGCGTCCTGGCGGCGATGGTGCTGCCGTCCGGGGCCCAGGCGGGCTCGGTGTAGTCCGTGGTGGCGTACGGCGTCAGGTCCTTGAAGACCGGGCCGGCGTCCGTCGGGCTCTCCAGGAACAGGTGGTCGTGACCGCCGACCGAGCGGACGAAGACGACCTCCTCGTGCTCGGAGTGCGACATCGCCGGCTGCGAGCCGTGCGTGAGCGCGGATCCCTGCTGGCGGACGTAGTCGTCACGGATGAAGACCTCGCCGGTGCCGGAGTTCGCGTACACGGCGCCGCCGTGGGTGCCGCCCGCGCTCGGCCAGACGTTGCCGGTCTGCGGGACGGGCTTCACCCCGTCGCCGGCCTCCCAGCCCAGACCGAGCTTCTTCGGCGTCCCGTTGACGGCGCTGGAGGGGACGCTGTCCAGCTCGGAGACGCCGCTCTTCCGGACCGCGAAGAGGATGTTGCTCCGCCCGGACAGCTCCGGAATCGAGTCGTACGCCGTCACCTGCCACGTCGGGTGCGACCAGTTCTGCCCGCCCGGGTTCCGGGCGACGGTGACGCGTCCGGTGCCGTTCGGGTTGGCGACGGCGAGGTTGCCGGCGCCGTCGATGAACGCGGCCTTGCGGCCGTCCGGCGACCAGGCCAGGTCCCTGACGGCGGTGCCGAAGTCCACCCTGGTGCCGTTCATGACCACGTACCGGGTGCCGTCGCTGATGGTCAGTCCGCTGTTCGCCGTGCCGTTCAGGACCGGCGCGCGCGTGCTGCCCGCCGTGGTGGGCGTGCCCGTGGGGGTGGAGCCGCCGGTCGGAGTGGTGGAGGCACCGGCGCTGGGAGCGGTGCCGGCCGACGGGGTCGCACCGCCGGCCGGAGCGGCGGAACTGCCGCTGCTCGGGGTGCCGGTGGCGGCCGGCGGAGTGGTGACCGCCCGCGCGCCCGACGTCGGGCCGCAGCCGGTGAGCAGTGCCGCGGTGGCGGCGGTGAGGGTGGCGGTGAGAGCGACGGCGACGGCGGTGCTGCCACGGGTACGAGCGGACATGAGCGGTTCCCCCCAGGGACGTTGATAGGAGAAGAGTGGCGATTCAACGTCCGTGACGTGTGTGACCGGTGTCACGGACGTGCAACAGCGATTCCGGGATTCATGGGTGTGGGACCGATGGACCCGGGTAGGCGGGTGCCATTGCCGGTTGCTCCTGGGAGGATGAGGAACATGACAGCGCTAGTGAACTCGGACGACACAGCTGTGGTCGATGTCCAGGCCACGGGCGGCTGTGCCTCGTCGATGACGGAACTGCCGTGGATCGAGGAGGCGGGCAAGGTCGCGCCGAAGGATGCGCGGGCCCTGTCGAAGCTCTTCTTCGACCGCCTGCAGAGCCTGGAGGAGGGGACGCGCGACCACCAGTACGCGCGGAACACCCTCATCGAGCTGAACCTGTCCCTGGTCCGGTTCGCCGCCGGCCGGTTCCGCAACCGGTCGGAGGACATGGAGGACATCGTCCAGGTCGGGACGATCGGCCTGATCAAGGCGATCGACCGGTTCGACCTGTCGCGCGAGGTCGAGTTCACCACGTTCGCCATTCCGTACATCACCGGCGAGATCAAGCGCTTCTTCCGGGACACCAGCTGGGCCGTCCACGTACCGCGGAGCCTCCAGGAGCGCCGGATCGCGCTGGCGCAGGCCAAGGACGCGCTCTCCCAGCGGATGGACCGCTCCCCGACCACCGCGGAGCTGGCCGAATACCTGGACCTGACCCCGGCCGAGGTGAACGAGGGGCTGGTGGCCAGCAACGGCTACACCGCCGGCTCCCTGGACCTCCCCGCGGGGGAGAACAACGAGGAGGCCGCGGGCAGTTCGTTCGTCGACCGGCTCGGCGAGGACGACCCGGGCATGGAGGCGGTGGAGAACCTGCAGGCTCTCAAGCCGCTGATGGCGGAACTCGGCGAGCGGGACCGCGCGATCCTGCGGATGCGCTTCGGCCAGGAGATGACGCAGTCCGAGATCGGCGCCGAGCTCGGGGTCTCCCAGATGCATGTGTCCCGGCTGCTGACCCGGACGCTCAGCCGGCTGCGTACCGGGCTGCTCACCCAGGCGTAACACGTCGGAACGTCAGCGCGAAGGTCCCCGCCGGCACTGTCCGGCGGGGACCTTCGCGCTGTGACGGCCGGGGCGGTCAGCCCTGGAGGGAGCCGATCGGGACGAAGCAGTGCGCGGACCCGGCCAGCATGGTCTCGTCGCCCACGAAGGACTTGAGCACCTCCTCGCTGACCGGCTTCCCCGGCGCCGCCTCCGGCCACGGCCGGGTGGCGAACATGAAATACACCATGCCGCGGTCGCGGGCCGCGTCCACCCACTGCTCGGGAACGGGGCAGGCAGCGTGCAGGTACGGCATGGTCAGGACGGCCTGGCCGCCCTCGACGAGGAGCTTCACGGGGGCCTTGGGCACCTGGGCGATGTCCAGGATGGTCCCGCCGATCGGCAGGCCGACCTCCTCGATCGCCGCGGTGATGGCCGCCTCCGCGGCCTCGGGGCCGCCCTCGACATCGCCGAGGGAGTAGGCCAGGAGGAACGCGATGTCCCGTTCGTCCTCGATGTGCTCGCCGGCCCAGGGGATCACCGCGAGGGTGCCCATCTGGCTCTGCCGGGTGATGTCCGGAGCGGTGCTGGTCTGACTCATGGCAACGGACTGTAACGGCGGGCCGCGCCCGACCGGGCCCGCATGTCACCTGAGAGAGCGAGTCCTGACCGCTAAACCCACCGAACGAGGTCGTGTCGATCGCACATGCGATACGACGGTATGTCCGTGGAAGGGGTGCGATGCACCGCCCCCGGCCGTGACCGGTGGGGCCCGTGGTCGTTGGACAGGGCGCATCACCCCCGCGCGAAGGCTCCGGAGCGTCCAAGCTTCGGAGCCTTTGGTGTCGGGGCCGTCCTCACCGGCGGTGACGTTCACCAGTTCAGCTCAACCTGCGTGACTATGCGGCATACATACGCGTTGCGCAGGGCGTCAATGCCGCAGGTCCTGCGGTTTGGGTTTCACCATCAAGGAGATTTCGATGTCGCGTATTGCCAAGGCAGCCGCCATCACCGCCGCGGCCGGTGCCGTTCTGGCTGCGGGCGCCGGCATGGCTGCCGCCGACGCCGGTGCCCAGGGTGCTGCGGTCGGTTCCCCCGGCGTTCTGTCCGGCAACCAGGCCCAGATCCCCGTTCACGTGCCCGTCAACGTCTGCGGTAACTCCGTCAACGTGATCGGTCTCCTGAACCCGGCGTTCGGCAACCACTGCGAGAACGTCTCGGGCGGCTGGTAGTCCCGGTTCTCAACAGCTGTAGGGCCACTGGACCGGACGACGACCGGCCCGGCACAGCGGGCCGGCGGGACGCAGACCGACCGTCCCGTCACCTGTCCGTCCGGCGGCCCGGGGCGAACACCCCCATCCCACTGGTGCGGCCCCCCGCGATGCCTTCGCGGGGGGCCGCACTCGTGCGTTCGCCCGCCGGTCCCCGGTGCGGGTCAGTTCTCCTCGTACCGGTAGATGTTCTGCAGGTTCATGACCTCGGACGGCTTCGTGTTCCACGGCGGCATGGGCTCGTTCAGACTGACGACGCGGCCGTGCTGCGGGTCGGAGGCGGCCAGCGGCCGGGCCGGCAGATAGCCCGACTTCGGGTACTTGCGCTGCCAGCGCAGCCAGATGAGGTCGATGAAGGCGTGGTGCAGCCAGAAGACCGGGTCGTTGGGCGAGGTGGCGCCCGTCATGTGGCCGCCGACCCACTGGTGGACCCGGTTGTGGAGGAGTCCGCCCTGCGTCTCGCTGACCGTCCACCCCTCGATCCTGTTGCGGAAGCCCTTGGTGGTGGCGGTGGAGTTCCACGGGGAGGTGTCGTAGACCGATTCCGCGATCGCCTTGTCGAGGTCCGCCTTGGTGGGCAGCCCGATCGGACGGTCCGGGCGGCCGAACTGCCGGGTCAGATACTTCTCGTCCGTGACGGCGACGGTGATCGGCCAGTTGCCGTTGACGTAGGCGAAGGGGCCGGTCATGACCTGGCCGTCGGACCGCCGGCCGTCACCGCCCAGGAAGTCGGACGCCCAGATCGAGGAGGTCTTCGCGTTGTCCCGCGTCCAGTCCCAGTAGGGCAGGGTGACGCTGGAGTCCACGGACTGCAGCTTGCGCTCGAACTCCAGGATCAGCCGGCGGTGCCACGGGAAGAACGAGGGCGTCATGTGGCCGACCCGGAGCCCGGTGTCGCCGTCGGAGACGTAGTACTGACCGTGTATGCGGACGAAGTCGTCGTAGATGCCCTTGCTCTTGAGTTTCAGGACCGCGCGGACGAACTTCGCCCGCTGGGCGCTGGTCATGTTCTTCTGGTTCTGGCGGGTGTACACCGTGTCGGCCCTTCTGCGGTCAGTGGTGGTAGGCGCCGCCGGCGAGCGACAGCTTGGCTCCGCCGATCACGTCGACCGCGCCGCGGGCCGTGTCGAGCGGGGTGGCGTACGGCTGGTAGTGGTTGGCCACACTCAGGTAGGTGCCGTCCGCGCGCCGCATGACATGGAGCTGCCGGCCGTCGATGAGGATGACGACAGGGGACCCCTCGGTCGTGGCGGCGTCGGCCGTGCCGGTGGGCACACCCTGGATGCGGCGGCCCCGGTAGACCTCGTCGAAGGCTCCGGCGGCCGCAGCAGGGGCGGGCCCCGCCCGGTCGCTGCCGGCGTCGGACCGGCCGGACCCGGTCTTCCCCGCGTCGGACTCCCCGGCCGTGATGATCGGGTGCAGTACCGCCGTCGTGCCGGTGACGGCGACGGCTGCGGTGAACGCCGCCCGGAGCACCCGGCGGCGCGTGTGGGCGGACGGCGACGCTTTCCCGCCGCCGTTTTCCTTGGCTTCGCTCATGCTCGGCTCTCCTCGATATCGGCCGACAGGGCCGGACCTGTGAGGAGCGGCGGTATCGCGCCGCATTCGCCCGGACGGGCGGCGCCGACTGTCCGTCAGCTATGCACCATCATCCTGCTCCCGGCGTGAGGCGCTCGCTCATCCCGGCAGCCGGAGTACAGAACTCCATTCGTGCGGGTGGCGTTTGCCTCCGACCCGTGACGAACGTAAATCCGATATACGGCGGCGGAAGTCAACCAGGGACCCGGTATTCACCCGATCTGACGATCCGACGGATTCACCGGCGGTTCTGACCGGCGCACGTTTCCTAATGGACTATCAGAAGAGGCCCGCTCGCCCGGCTGCTCATACTTTCTGAATTACCGTCCGGAGAAAGTGCTCCGTGTCGGTAACGTCGCAGGAGGAGCAAACATGGCCCACCGACGCCAGAGGCTGACTGGTGCATGTGTCGGAGCGGTCACCGCCGGCCTGCTCATGCTCGGGATGACCCACACCGCCGTCGACGACATGCGCGTCGCGGCGGACGCCACGGATCCGGCACCGCCGTCACCGGCCGCCGGACCGCCGGGTCCCGGGCCGGCCGGGGCCCTGCGCCCCGCGTCGACCGCCGGATACACGCCGATGGGGGCCTTCACGTCCTCCGGTGCCGACGGTGTGCAGCGGATCGCCGATCTGCAGCAGTGGCTGGGCGGTACCCATCTCACGGTGGGTCACACCTATCTCCCCGGCGAGAGCTGGGACAACATCGAGGGCGAGCCCGAGCTGCTGCAGCCGTGGGCGCAGTGGAGGAAGGCGGAGCCGGACCGGCTCTTCGTCCTCAACGTGCCGATGCAGGAGCGCAACGAGCAGCACATCTCCGACAGCCAGGTGCGGTCGCTGCTGCGCTCCGGCGCGGCGGGCCGGTTCGACAGCCACTTCACGGAGCTGGCGCGGCGACTGGTCGCGCTGGGTGTGCCCGACACGGTCGTCGTGCTGGGCTGGGAGATGAACGGCACCACGTACACCCACCGCTGCGGTCCGGATCCGGAGTCCTGGAAGACGTACTGGAACCGCATCGTGACGGCGATGCGCGCCGTTCCCGGCCAGCGGTTCCGGTTCGACTTCACGCCGAACCGCGGCCAGGACGCCATCGGCTGGACGTCGTGCTACCCGGGTGACTCCACCGTGGACATCATCGGCATGGACTCCTACGACCAGCCGCCGGGCGACTCCTTCTACGACCAGGTCGAGGAGCCGTTCGGTCTCCAGGCGCAGGTGGACTTCGCGGCCGCGCACAACAAGGCGATCTCCTATCCGGAGTGGGGACTCTTCCGGAACGGCGACAACGCGGACTACATGCGGATGATGCTGCAGTGGATCAACGATCACCGGCCGGTCTACCAGACGCTCACCGACTACTGTCCGCACGGCGTGTGGCAGTGCACGGACAACCCCAAGTCGTCGAAGGTCTTCCGCTCGACGAACTTCGCCCGTGTCGAGCCGACGCCGACGCCGGTACCGACCCCTGTTCCGACGCCGACGACAACGCCTGCACCCACGCCGTCGACCACGCCTACGCCGACGCCCACGCCGAGCGGGACGCCGACGCCGAGCGGGACAACGACGCCGGGCGGGACAACGAGTGTGCCGCTGACGTCCACGCCCGCGGACGTGCCGTCGCCGACGCCGACGGACGGCGCGACCCCGGCGGAGTCCCCGACCGTTCCGGTGAGCCCCGCGCCGGGTGACGCCACGACGCCACCCGCGACGGTGACGCCGCCCGCGACGGTGACGCCGCCCCCGACCGTGACCCCGACCGTCACCCCGGCCGCGACTCCGGATCCGGCCGTGGCGGAGACCCCGTCCGCCGCACCGGTTCCGGCCGACGCGACGGCGCCGGTGGTCGCTCCGGCGGCCCCGCCGACCGCCGATCCGGTGGTGGCGCCGGAGCCCGCGCCCGGGCTGAGCCCGGCGCCCGCGCCGAGTCCCGCCGCGACGCTCACCCCCCTGCCGGCTCCGGGTCCCGATCCGGCCGCCACCGGCGCCACGGCACCCGCGCCTGCTCCGACCGTCATGGTTCCGGTGCCGGTGACCCTCCCGACGATCGGTGCGCCCTGCACACCGACGCCGGATCCCGGCTTCAGCCCCGCCCCCAGCCTGTCGCCCGCACCGGTTCCGACGTCTCCTGTTCCGACGTCTCCCGCTCCTGCGCCGACTACGTCGCCGACGTCGCCCGCGACACCGGGGCCGGTCGTCCAGGTGGCCGGACCCGTGTGCACGGCGGTTCCGGTGGGGCCCTTCAAGCCCGCTCCGACGCTCAGTTCACCCCCGGCGCCCGCCGAGGTGTGCCTGCCACTCGACATGGGAGACGAATTCAAGCGCCAGTTCGGCACCGGAAAGCTGTGCTTCCGCGTCGAATGGCAGACCCCCAAGAAGAGCTGACCGTAACGCGACGCGCCCGGCGGCCTGCCGCCGGGCGCACGCATGGAAAATCGGTTGGGCTAGTGGAGTGAAATCGCGGAACCAAACCGGAGATGGGCAGTTGATCAGTTCGCTTCAATGACAGGAACATAGTTTCAAGAAGGGCGAACCGTGCTTAAGAAGTTCATGGCCAGTGCAGCAGTTGCCGTTTCCATCGTCGGTCTCTCCGCCATGGCTGCCCCGCAGGCGCTGGCCATCGGTAACGACGAGGGAGCCTCCACCACGAACGGTAACGGGGCGGAGCAGAGCTACGGCAACACCCACACCGACGGTGTGATGAGCCCCCAGGTCGGCCTCGTCCAGGGCACGCTCAACAAGCCGTGTGTCGGCCTGCCGCTCAAGGCGAACGTCGGCTCGCTCGTCGGCCTCGTGCCGATCACGGCCCAGGACATCAACGTCCTGTCGTCGCCGCAGAACCAGCAGTGCACGGAGAACTCCTCGCAGATCAAGGGCGACGAGCCGCTGTCGCACATCCTGAGCCAGATCCCGGTGCTCTCGGGCAACGGCGTCGGCAACGGCTGACAGCTGACACCTCATCGCATGGCGGTGGCCGCGTACTCCGTACGCGGCCACCGTCGCGTTCTCCGGCGCTTCCGCTTTTCCCGGGGCACCCGGTTGGCTCACGTGGCCGCCGACAATCCCTTCGCGGCTGCCCCGGACGCCGAATGCACTGTGTCCAGGGGCTGTTCACGGCCGGTCCCGGCCGGAGGGGGAGCGCGACACGCCGGGTGCCGGTAGTTGACAGGTTGCGGGGCCGCCGTTCGCTTTCGACGGTTGTGGAGTACACCCGTCTGTTCAGCGAAGGGAAAACATCTTCATGCGCACCCACCGGACGACCGGCGTGATCGTCTCCACCGCCCTCGTCGGCGCACTCGCATTCGGCACTGCCGGAACGGCATTCGCGTCCCCCGACG
This sequence comes from Streptomyces sp. SID13666, assembly GCF_010548325.1. NCBI lineage: Bacteria > Bacillati > Actinomycetota > Actinomycetes > Kitasatosporales > Streptomycetaceae > Streptomyces > Streptomyces sp. SID13666. The sequence goes on from NZ_JAAGLX010000032.1 coordinate 51,235, forward strand.
TCGCTCCCACCGGTACCTTCACCGGTCGCACCGCCCCGGCGGCTCCTGATCCCGCCGCACTACTCGCCCAGGTCACAGCCCTCGGCAATGTCGGCGCCGTCCTGACGCCGGTGACGGACCTGGTCAAGGCCGTGCTCGCGGCCCCCGGCAACAAGCTGTCGGCGGAGGACGCCACGAAGCACGCTGACGCGGTCAAGGCCGCGATCGCCGCGGCCAAGGTCCCCGCGGCGCCGGCTGTCCCGGCCGCGCCCGCAGCGCCCGCCGCCCCGGCCGCCCCGGCCGTTCCTGCGGGTCCCGCCGCGCCTGCCGTGCCGGCCGTGCCGGCCGTCCCCGCGCTGCCGGCCACCCCCGCGCTGCCCGGGGTTCCGGCGCTGCCCGGTGTGTCGATGCACGGCGTCAGTGCCGCGGACCGCTCCGCACCGCGTGCGGCCGACGTCGCGGGTGACGCGCTGGCCGGTCTGCAGACGGCCGTCGACAACCTGCTGAAGGCGGCCACGTCGGGTGACGTGGCGGGTGTCCTGACCAGCGCGCTCGCGACCGTCACCGGCCTGGTCAACTTCCTGGTCGCCACGGTCCTCGGCGGTGCGCTGCCGGCGCCGGACCTGCCCGGCCTGCCGAAGCTCCCGGCGCTGCCGACCCTCCCGGTCCCGCTCCCGCCGCTGCCGCTCAACGACCTCCCCGGCTGACGCGGTCAGGACCCCGACGACCTGCGGCACGCGGATGGACGCGCGCCGCAGGTCGTGGTCATTTCCGGGGCGGGTGCCGGCGGAAGGTCGCCTCAGACCCGCTTCGCCCGCCAGGTGTTCAGCCGCGACCGCCAGCTGCGCACCACCGGCAGATAGCGGCGCACCGCCGCGGCCGCCCGGTCCCGGAGTGCGGCCCGTGCGACCTGGAGCCGGAGGGCGGGCGCGAACAGCGGCGACGTCATCAGCAGCCGCTGGTTGGCCACGAGGTCGGGGCACCAGGGCAGCTTGTTCGCCTCGTTGCCGCGCAGCAGGCTCAGCGCTCCGCCGCCGCCCGATGCGGTGGCGTGACCGGCGCCGTTCCTGATCAGCATGGTGGTGAGATCGGCCTTGGTGGCGCGCAGCCGGGGGTCGGCGCCGAAGAGATAGCCGCCGACCAGTTGCGGGGAGAGCATCTTGAGGTCCGCCGCCAGCACTTCGCCGTCCAGCCGGTACTCGGTGATGACGGCGTCGCCGCCGGCCACCATGTGCTGCCCGGCCCGCTTGAGGTGCGCGGCGAAGCGCGGCCTGGCGTGCTCCGGGGTCACCCCGCGTCCCTCCCACTGCAGGATGTGGAGGCGCAGCAGGTTCTCGACGGCCGTGGGCACCTCGTGCTCGGGGACGACGCGCTCCTCGATGCCCAGGGCGTCGAGTTTGCGTACGTAGGCCCGGGTGCGCTGGCCGCGGGAGGTGGACATCCGGGTGATCAGCTCGGCCAGCGGGACACCGGGCAGCTCCATGCAGACGGAGTCCGCCAGCCGCCGCTTCGGTCCCTGCCAGCACTCGTGGAGCCGTTCGGCGGCGGCGCCCGGCCGTACCTCGCGCAGGTCGATCAGCGCGCCGCGGGCCGCGCGGCGCAGTCCGGTGGCCATCGCGGTGACGGCGGCGTCGGTGGCGTTGTCGTCGAGCAGCACGTCGGAGAAGTCGGTGATGCTGCCGCCCAGCGGCACCAGGACGGGCAGCGGCCGGTGGGTGAGCATCAGCGGGGCGGCGCCGATGAGCTCCCCGTCCTGCCGGACGAGCAGCACCCGCAACCGGCGGGGCCGCCCGTACGACGTCCACCAGGAGTGCAGCCAGGAGTGGCTCTGGAACGGGGTGGCGGTCCGGCAGTGCCGGTGCAGGCGTCCCCACTCCTCGCGCAGCGCGGCGAACTGCAGCGGGTCGCGGCACATCGTCACCGAGCGGACGGCCGCGGTGTCGCCCCCGGTCATCACGCCATTTCCTTGACCGACGGACGGCTGCCGTGGGCCGGGGCGGGAACAGCGGCGTGCGCGGCCGCCCGGCGGCCGCGGTTGCCGGGCCGGACCAGCAGGACCAGCGCGCCGACCAGGCCGCCGGCGCTGGCGCCGACGGCGCCGGACAGCGCCGTCGAGGGCGACGCGGCCGCGGCGGGGACGGCGGCCGGGGAGAACATCAGCAGCCGCACCCCGGTGTTGGCGGCGTTCCGGTTGCCGGTGGCCGTCAGGGAGTTCGCCACGGCGTTGGCGATGTCCGAGGCGTCGCGGGCGCGGGACCCGGTGCCGGTGATCGCGATCATCGGCGCGTCGGGCGAGGTGGCCACCTGCACGTTCTCGCGCAGCCGCGCGAGAGGTACGCCCGCGTCCTCCTGCGCGTCGGCCAGCACCGTGGAACCGGTGATGACGCGGCCGTAGGCCTGTGCGAACCCGAGGGCGGTGGCCGGGTCGGAGTGCTGCGGCACGACGATGACGTAGCTGGTCGCGGAGTACTGCGGCGGGGTGGCCAGGCCGTAGCCCAGGCCGCCGGCCAGCCCGATGCCGATGCACAGCGGCAGCGGCCACCAGCGCGGCAGCCGCCGCGACGCGTCCCGCAGCCGGGTCGGCGCGCCGGGGGCGTGGGTGGGGGTCTCGTCCATGGGATCGCTCTTTCTGTGGGCTCTGGTCAGGGCCGGGCGGCCCGGGCGGCGGCGAGCGCGTACAGCTCGGCCAGCCGGCCGGCGGTGCCGGCGATGTCGTAGTGGCCGACGGCGGACGGCACCGGGAAGCGGTGCTGTCCGGCCTCCTGGTGCTGCCGCAGGGCGGCGGCGAGCGCGTCGGCACCGGCGCCGATACGCCGTGCGCCGGGTGCGTCCGCGGCGGGCAGGTCGTCGATGGCCGGGCAGGTGACGTACAGGACGGGCAGCCCGGCCGCGAGGGCCTCCAGCACGGCGAGCCCGAAGGTCTCCTCGCGCGAGGCGGAGACGAAGAGGTCGACGGTGGCGAGCAGCGCGGGGAGGGCCGGCGCCGGGTCGCGGCCGTCCCCGCCGCCGGTTTCGCCCAGCAGATGGATCCGGTCGGCCGCGCCCAGCCCGGCGGCCAGCCTCAGCAGGGCGTCGCGCTCGGGTCCCGCGCCGGCCAGCAGCAGCTGGGCGCCGGGGCGGCCGGCGACCGCGCGCACCAGCAGGTCGAACCGCTTGCCGGCCACCAGCCGCCCCACGCCGCCCACCACGAAGGCGTCCTGCGGGAGCCCGAGGCGGGTCCTGGTGGCCGCCCGGACCGCGGCGTCGAAGCGGAACGCCCCGGCGTCGATGCCGTTGGGCACCGTATGGATCCGCGGCCCCGGGATGCCCCAGGCGCGCAGCCGTTCGGCGACGGTGTCCGAGACCGCGACGGTCGCGCTGCCGAGTTTCTCGGTGCCCCGGTACAGGGCGCGGGTGCCGCGGGTGAGGGGGCGGCCCTCGATCGTGGTGGTCCCCAGGGAGTGCTCGGTGGCGATCACGGTGCGCACCCCGGCCAGCCGGGCGGCGATCCGGCCGTAGACGCAGGCCCGGTAGAGGTGGGTGTGGACGAGGTCGTAGCGCCCGGCGCGGATCAGCCGGGTGAGCCGGGGCAGTGCGGTGAGGTCCCGGTTCCCGGTCATCCCCAGATGGGTGACGGGTGTGCCGTCGGCGCGGATGCCCTCGGCGACCGGACCCGGGTGGGTGAGGGTGATGACCTCGCAGGACAGCGGCAGATGCCGCAGCAGCAGCCGCAACTGCTGTTCGGCCCCGCCGATGCCGAGCCCGGTGATGATGTGCAGGACCTTCATCGGCCGTCCTGCTCGACCCGGGGTTCCGAGGGGACCGGCGAGCCCTCGGCGACACGCGCGTCCGGCACTTCAGGGGCGTCCGGCACGTCAGGGGCGTCCGCGGAATCCCGAGGGCCGGCGGTGCGGGCGTACGGCAGCGCGGCGTAACCGCCCTCGAACGGCAGCGGGCGGCGGCGCAGCAGGTGTTGCAGCCGCTTGAGGTGGAGGCGCCCGGCGGTGTCCCGCTCCCCGACGTAGGCGCGGGGCAGCGCGTGCGTCCCGGTCAGCGGCCCCGCTCCGACGGCGCAGCCGTACGCGTAGCCGGCCGCGCGTACGGCGTTGACGACGCGGGCGTCCAGCTTGCCGTACGGATAACAGAAGCCCTCGGGGGCCTTCCCGGTGATCTCCTGGAGCCGGTCGCGGCTGCCGCGCACCTCGGCGGCCAGCACGTCGTCGGCGGTGGCCGTCAGGTCCAGATGGACGAGGCCGTGGGAGCCGACCTCCATACCGGCGGCGGCCGCGGCGCGGATGCCGTCCTCGGTCAGCAGTGGTTTGCGCGGCCCCAGTTCGTCCCAGTCGTTGCTCCCGCTGAGCCTGCCGGGCAGGACGAAGACCGTGGCGGAGTGCTCGTACCGGCGCAGCAGCGGTACCGCGTGTTCCACGAAGTCGGCGTAGCCGTCGTCGAAGGTCAGCCCGACGAGCCGCTTCCCGCGCCCGTCCGCGCGGGCGCGCAGCAGCTCGGCCACGCCCACCCCGGTCAGGCCGCGGCCGTTCAGCCACCGCAGCTGCCGTTCCAGCCGGTCGGGGCTGACGGTGACCTGGTACGGATCGTCGGCGCACTCCCCGACGGAGTGGTACATCAGCACCCACGGCGCTGTCCGGCGGCCTCGTCCGGACAGCGTGTCGGAGGCGGCGGAGCGGCGCGGAGGGACGTGGACGGGGGAGATTTCAGCGGACATGGGGCAGCTTCCGTTTCACGGTGGCGAGCAGGTGCGGGACTTCCGGCACCCGTACGGCGGCGGCGGCCGCGGTGAAAATGGCCGGTACCACGAGACAGCAGACGGTGGTGGACAGGAGTGGTCCCGGCAGCAGGCGGGCGGTCGCCCAGCCGGCCGTAGTGGCGGCCGCGGCGGCCACCACGAGCCGGCCGAGACCCGCCGCGACCGTGCGGGCCCTGATGGCGATCACCTGCGCGCCGAGGCCGCGCAGCAGCAGCACGGCGGTGGCCGTGATGCCCGCGGCGTTGGCGCCGGCGATGCCGTAGATGCCCCAGTACCCGACGGTGACGGCTCCCGCGGTGATGGTGATCAGCAGTCCGGCACCCATGGCGGCGGCCGGGTACCAGGTGGGCCGGGCGGCCGAGAAGAACGGCCGGACCAGGGCTCCCACCATGCTCTGGCCCAGCAGGCCCAGCGCGTAGACCCGCATGACGGACGCCGTCGCGGCGGTGTCGGCCGCGTCGAAGGCGCCGCGCTGGAAGAGCAGTTGGACGATCTGCGGCGCACAGGCGATGACGAAGGCGGTGCCGAGCAGCACCACGATGCCGGCCAGCGTCAGATCGCGTTCCACCCGGCGCCGCGCCTTGTCCGGCTCACCGTCGGCCAGCGCCTGCGCGACCACCGGGAAGGTGACCGTGACGATCATCAACGAGAGCACCATCGGCAGTTGGGCGACCTTCTGCGCGTAGTTCAGATGCGAGATGGCGCCCGCGGGGAGCGAGGCGGCGAGGAACCGTTCGATCAGCACCTGCGCCTGGCGGCAGAGGCTGAAGATGATGACGGGAGCCAGCAGCGCGACCCCGAGGGGCGCGGTGCCCGCGTCCCCGGCGGCCCGTGCGGCGGCCCGCACCGAGCGCCGCGGGCGCGGGCCGCGCGGCGGCAGCCGGCGCAGGAACGACGGGAGTTGGACGAGCACCATCAGCAGGCCGCCGACCGCGACACCGGCCGCGGCGGCGCGCACTCCCCAGCGGGCGTGGAGCAGCAGCAGGGTGGCGATGATGCCGACGTTGTAGACGACGTAGATGGCCGCCGGCGGGACGAACCGGCGGTGCGCGCGCAGCGCGGCGCTGAAGTAGCCGGTGAGGCCGAACGTCAGGACGGTGGCGGCGGTGAGCCGGGTGCAGTCGACCGCGAGGGCGGGTTCCTTCAGACCGGGCGCCAGGATCCCGACGAGCACGGGCGCGCCCAGTTCGAGCAGCACCATCGCCGCGCCCAGGGCGAGCAGCAGCCGGGGCAGCGTGGCCGCCAGCAGCGTCCGTACGGGGTCCGGCCCTTGCCCCGCTCCGCGGCGCCGGGCCAGGGCCAGGCTGAAGGCCGGGATCAGCAGCAGGGCCATCGCGTCCTCGATGAGGACGGTGGAGGAGAGTTCCGGCACGGTCCAGGCGACCAGGAACGCGTCGGTGGCGGGTCCCGCGCCGAAGAGGTGGGCGATCGTCTGGTCGCGGACCAGGCCCAGCAGCGAGCCGAGCGCGGTGAGCGCGGCGGTGAGGGCCGCGGCCCGCGCCAGTACCCGTCCCAGGCCGGACGGTTGGGGCTGTTCCTTCGCCGCTCCCCCGCCGTCCGGCGCGGGGGAAGGAGCGGGGACGACAGCCGGGACTACGCCTTCGAGGACGCCGGATCGCGGTGGCTGCGCGGGAGGTTCGGGTGGCGCCGTGGTGTCCGTCATCGGACGGCCTCCGGGCGCAGTGCCCAGGCGGCGGCCAGTCCGAAGAGCATGGCGGTCAGCACGGTCGAGGGCCCGCCGATGTCCGCGTACAGGAAGTCGACGCACTGCCAGAGCAGCAGCCCGGTCGCGATCAGCCCGCACTCGGTGCCGCGGCCCGCGCGCCGGGCGCCCGCCAGCCGGCTCAGCCCGACGGCCAGCAGCGCCGCCCAGCTGCCGACGATCAGGGTGATCCCGATCAGCCCCTGCTCGCTGAGGATGAGCAGATACATGTTGTGCGGGGACAACAGGGGTTCGCGCGCGAACCCCTGGCCCGCGCCGTCGGTGTCGCTGCCGGACGACAGGTCGAGCGCGGCGTGCCCGTCGCGGTGGGCGGGGAAGCCCTTGAGGCCGACGCCGGTGGCCGGCCGCTCGCGCCACATGTCGGTGGCGGCGGCCCACAGGCTGTACCGGTCGGTGACCGAGGAGTCGGGCGCGTCCGTCACCTGCGTGATGCTGGCGACCCGGTCGCTGATCAGCTGGGAGCCCACCCCGGCGCCGCCGACCAGCACCACGCCCGCCGCGGCCGTCACCGCGAGGATCCGTACCGCCTGGCGCCAGCCGGCCAGCACGGTCATCACCGCGCACGCCAGCACGGTGGCGATCCAGGTGCCGCGGCTGAAGGACAGCACCAGCGGGACCACGAGCGCCGCGGCGCAGCCCAGCGCGACCGGCCGCAGCCGGCGGGGGGAGCCGGGCGCGGCCGGCGCGAGGGCCAGCCCGACGGAGATCATCAGCCCGTAGGCGACCACGGTGGCCATGCCCATCACGTCCGACGGCCCGAACGTGCCGACGGCGCGGATGTTCTCGCCGACGTACGAGGCGCCGGTTCCCGTCGCGTACTGGTAGACCCCGAACGCGCCCTGCACCAGGGCGAGCAGCACGACGGAGCCGGCCACCACCAGGAAGTCGCGGGTGGTGCGCAGCAGCAGCACCAGCGCGGTCGGCACGAGGACGAAGACCTGTAGGTACCGCACGAATCCGGCGACACCGGCGGCCGGATCGGCGGCGGCGAGGGTGGCCACCGCGATCGCGACGACGGGCGCGCCCAGGACGAGGGCGGCCGCCGCGGTCAGCGGACGCGTCCGCGCCCGCAGCGCCCGGACGGCGCAGAAGGCGACCAGCACTCCCGAGGCCGCGTCGGCGGGGGTCATCTTCCCGGAGGCGCTCACATCCCCCGCGCCGACCGGGGCCGCGAGCAGCAGCACGGTCGCGACCGCGGGCAGCAGCGGCCCCAGCCAGGCCCATCGGTCGACTGCGCGGCGGGCCGGGGGACGGGTGGCCGGCGCGTGCCGTACGGGGCGGGGGGCGGTGTCCGGGAGGACGGCCACGCTCAGCTCCCCCCGAACCGGAAGAGCGCCGTCGCGGTGCGCAGCAGGATGCGGATGTCCTGCCACAGCGACCAGCTCTCGATGTAGTGGTTGTCGAAGCGGGCCCGGTCCTCGATGGAGGTGTCGCCGCGCAGCCCGTGGATCTGCGCGAGGCCCGTGATGCCGACGGGCATCCGGTGCCGCTCCTGGTATCCGGGATACGTCTGGCTGAACTGGCGGACGAAGTAGGGCCGTTCCGGCCGGGGGCCGACCAGGCTCATGTCACCGCGCAGCACGTTCCACAGCTGCGGCAGCTCGTCCAGCGAGGTACGGCGCAGGAAGTGGCCGACGGCGCTCATCCGCCGGTCGTGGGAGACGTTCCACCGGGTGGCCGACTCCCGCTCGTCGCTCGGTCGCAGGGTGCGGAACTTCAGCAGGACGAACGGCCGGCCGTCCAGGCCGACGCGCTCCTGCCGGAAGAGCACCCCGGGGCCGTCGGAGAGCCGGACGGCCAGCGCGCTGAGTGCCAGGATCGGGGCCGCGGGCAGCAGCGCCAGGAAGGCGAGCAGGGCGTCCAGCACCCGCTTGGCGATCAGGCCGGCGCCGGGGCGCGGGTAAGGGTCGAGGCGGGCGCAGGCGAAGCCCCACAGATGGCCGGCCGCCGGCCGGCCGGCGGTCCTGGAGCCGGGCCCCGAGGTGACCTGCCACAGACAGCAGCCCCGGGCGGCGAGCAGCCGGACCAGGTTCGCGGCCGCCGGATTGCCCGCCGGGGGGCCGGCGAACACGGCGTAGCGCACCGAGTTCTGGATGATCGCCCGGTGGATGTCGCCGACGGAGCCGAGCACGGGCAGCGGCGAGTCCGTGCCCGGTGTGTTGTACGGGTGCACCACGCCGACCGGCCGCATGCCGTACTCGGGGTGCGCGTACAGCACGTCGGCCACCTGCTGGACGACGGGACCGGCCCCGACGAGCAGCGTCGAGCGCGGATGGCGGCGCGCCGACCAGCGCTGGAACCGGTAGACGACCGCGCGTGCGGCGCAGGCCAGCAGGCTGGTCGCGGCGATCGTGGTGAGCAGCACCGGCCAGCCGGGGGAGTGCGCCGGGCGGACGGCGGCGAGGGTGGTGGCGGACGCGCACCAGGCGAGGGCCGAGCAGCCGAGCAGCGCGGGCAACTCGTCGAGTGCCGCCGGGTCGAGGCCGGTTCGGTACAGCCCGGCGTAGGTGTGCAGGAGCGTCAGGCACACCAGGAGCGGTCCGAGCAGCAGCACCGGGGAACCCGGGCGGACGGCCAGCACGCCGGCGGCGGCCAGGCAGTCGGTGGCGACGAGCGGGACGACCGCGCGGTGGCGGACGGCGACCCGTGCGTGGGGGCGCCGCTGCACGGCGGCGTCGGACGGTCCCCGGGGTGGCGAGATCGGGGCGGTGGTGGCGGGCGCGACCTTGGTCTGCCGCACGTGCCGGGCTGGGTGGGGCGCGCTTGCGCTCTCCGTCGTCATCGCGTGATGCGTTCCCTGCACTCGGGTCGCGACGGATCGAGCATGTCGCGGTAGAGGTCCGCGACCGATGCCGTCGTCCGCCGCACGTCGTATGTCGTGCGCACGTGGTTGAGGGCCCGGCGGGCCGCGGTTGCGCACACGCCGGGGTTGGTCAGCAGGCCGAGCAGCGCCTGGGCGAGGGCGTCGGGATCCTCCGGCGGCACCAGGCAGAAGCGCTCCTGGCCGGGTGGCAGGCTCTCCCGCGCGCCGTCGACGTCGGTCATCACCACGGGGCGGCCGCAGGCCATCGCCTCCAGCGGGGCCAGCGCCATCCCCTCCCACCGGGACGGCTGGACGACCACGTCGGCGGCCCGGTACCAGGGGACGGCGTCGCGGGTGGCCCCGGCGAACAGCACCCCTTCGGGGGCGTCCCGGAGCAGCCGGTCGCGGTCGGGTCCTTCGCCCACCAGGACCAGCCGGGCGTCCAGCAGCCGGGCGGTGACCTCGGGCCAGGCCCGCAGGAGCAGGTCCTGGCCCTTCTGCGGACACAGCCGGCCCACGCAGACCACGAGGCGGTCGGCGGGACCCAGGTCGGTGAGGGCGGGCATCGAGGCGCGCAGTCCGCGGGCCGCGTCCGGCGGCCCGCCGTCGGGAGTGAAACGCTCGAGGTCGACGCCGTTGGGAACGACCGCCCAGCGGGCGTCGATCCCGGCGCGTTCCCCTGTCAGCCGTTCGCTCTCGCTGACACAGAGCACCCGGGTGGCCCAGCGCGCGGCCCACCGCTCCCAGCGCAGAGCGGCGTACGCGGTCGCCCCGCCGACCGCTTCGAAGGACCAGGCGTGCGGCTGGAACACCGTCGGGACCCGGCCGCGTACCGCCAGCCGTCCGGCCAGTCCGGCCTTGGCGCTGTGGGCGTGCAGCAGGTCGGGACGCACCTCGCGGACCACCCGGCGGGCGCGGGCGGTCTCGCCGGGAAGGCCTGGGCCGGGGGAACGGCCGGCCGCCCAGGGCACGACCTCGGCGCCCGCCTCGGCCGCGTCGGCGGCCAGGACGCCGCCGGGAGGGCAGGCCACGACCGCGCGGACCCCGTCACCGACCTGGGCCCGCACCAGGTCGGTGACGACGCGGGCGACCCCGCCGTCGACCGGCTGAACGAGGTGGAGCACCGTCAGCCGGCCCGGGTCCTGCTGGTGTTGCGGCATCGCGCGCCGTTCTCTCTCTCCGCGACATGAAGAATCGGATGTGTGCTGCCTGCCCTGTCCCGCCACATCAGTGGTCTGTCCCGCTAACAACGAGGGGTCTGCCGGGCAGGTAATCCTTGTTCGGCGCGCCGGCGCGAAATCGGAGCTCAGTGCCGCCGCCGGCCGACGGCGGAACCTGGTTCACCGACCGGCGCCCGCAGGTCGATCGGCGAACTCCTGTTCGTCCGCTCGCAAATGCCGGCAGAATGCTGGTTGCTCTCCACAGTCAACCATCAGAACTGGAATGCACCGTGACAGAGCGCGGATTTAAAATCACGTAGGACGCGCTGACCACGGCTCCTAGCACATTCTTACGACCAACTGATCAATCAGCGCGGTGTGTTGACGTACCGGAGTTTGTCGAACGGGGTCGCGAAAGAAACGATGCGGCTATTCGGCAACCCGTACACATGCGCGGGATTTCACCTTCCGGGGGAGGTACCCCCGGGCGTGCCGGTGCGTTGATAGTTCCGTTGGCCCATCCGGGCCAACGCCGCTTTCCAGCTCTCCAGTAGAAAAAGGTGCTCCCTTGTCACGCTTCGCCAAGGCAACCGTTCTGACCGCTTTCGCCGGTGCCGCTGTCGCCGGTGCGTCCGGTATCGCTTTCGCGGACTCCGGTGCCCAGGGTGCCGCTGTGGAGTCGCCCGGTGTCGGTTCCGGCAACCAGATCCAGGTTCCGGTGCACGTGCCCGTCAACCTGTGCGGCAACTCCGTCAGCGTGATCGGCCTGCTCAACCCGGTATTCGGCAACGTCTGCGTGAACCGCTGACCGCACGGCTCGTTGTCCGGGCCGGGGTCGTCACCATTCGGGTGAAGGGCCATAACTAAACCTGGGATGGACAGTTGATCAGTCCGACCCGGTACCGGGGCAATCTCGCACAAGAAGGAATAATCGTGATCAAGAAGTTCCTCGCCACGGCTGCGGTGGCTGTCTCCGTCGTCGGCGCCACCGCCGCGATGGCCGCGCCCGCGATGGCGATCGGCGACGACAGCGGTGCCAGCACCACCAACGGCAACGGTTCCGAGCAGTCGTACGGCAACACCTACACCAGCGGCTACATGAGCCCCTCGTTCGCGCTCGTCCAGGGTTCCCTGAACAAGCCGTGCATCGCCCTCCCGGCGAAGGCCAACGTCGGTTCGCTGGTCGGCCTGGTTCCGATCACGGTCCAGGACATCAACGTCCTGTCGTCGCCGCAGAACCAGCAGTGCACCGAGAACTCCTCGCAGATCAAGGGCGACGAGCCGCTGTCGCACATTCTGGACCAGATCCCGGTCCTCTCCGGCAACGGCGCGGGCAACCACTGATCCGCATTGCCTGAAGGCCCTGGCCGCCGGTGATCACCACCGGCGGCCAGGGCTGTTCTGCGTTGCCCGTAATTCGTACCTGGAGTCGTATTCAGTACGGCAATTCGTGAATTGCGGAAGCCGAAGTTACGGCATTCGGGTGGATGATCACGGCAGCGGCACGTGAAGGGTTTCTCCAGCCATCGGCAGTCGTTACCCCGGATGGTAGCGGCGTCACGGGCGGCAAGAAATTCCCCCGGGCAGCACGACGGTCGTGACTGTGATCGACGCCCCTACGGAAAGGGAGCTCAACGTGAAGTACTCGAAGGTTGCCGCAATCGCCGCAGGAACGCTGATGGTCATGGGTGGCGCTGCCCCCGCATTCGCCGACGCCGGCGCCCAGGCCGAGGTCTCGCACTCCCCGGGTGTGCTGTCGGGCAACAGCCTTCAGGTCCCGATCCACATCCCGGTCAACGTGTGCGGCAACACGGTCAACGTCATCGCCCTGCTCAACCCGGCGTTCGGCAACGCCTGCACCAACAAGTGACGTTGGTCCCCAGCCCGTGAGGGCGACCCGTTGCGGCCCCGGAGCGCTCGCCTGTGCTCCGGGGCCGCTTCGGTTGCGGCGTGCGGGAGGCCTTCCCGCGCGCTTCGTGAAACACCCATGGCAGGGAAGAGAGTCGATGCGACAGGCCTTGAGCAGGAGTCTGATCACCGTCGCCGCGGCGAGCGGAGTGCTCGCCATGACCGGCGGCTACGCACACGCCGATACGGAGGCGCAGGCGACCACCTCGAACTCGCCGGGCGTGCTGTCCGGCGACAGCGTCCAGGTCCCGGTGGACGCGCCGGTGAACCTGTGCGGCAACTCGGTGGACGTCGTGGCGCTGTTGAACCCGTCGATGGGCAACGGCTGCGGCAACGAGTCGGCCCCGGCGCACGAGCGGCACGCGGCGGTACCCGCGCAGCACACCGGGGCACCCTCGCACGGGAGCGCCCAGCACGGCGGCCGGCACCACAAGGAGCACAGCGGCCACCAGGGAATGCGGCACGTGGAAGGGAACACCACGTCGGGCTCGCCCGGTGTGGGCTCGGGCAACAGCGTCCGGGTGCCGGTCCAGGCCCCGGTCACCGTGTGCGGCGACTCGGTGAACGTCGTGGCGCTGCTGAACCCGGCCATGGGTACCGACTGCGGTGGGGACGAGTGGACCCCGCCGCCGACGCACCCCATGCCGCCGCCGGTCCGGCACACCCCGCCGCCGACGCACGTCACCCCGCCGCCGGTCGAGCAGGTCACGCCGCCGAAGCACGCGGCCGCGACCCGGCCCGTCGTTCCGGTGCGCGCGCAGCTCGCTCAGACGGGTTCCGGGGATCTCGGTACGGCCGGAGCGGTCAGTGCGGGGCTGCTGCTGAGTGGAGCAATGCTCTACCGCCGAACGCGCGCCGCACGGGTCTGATCGAATTGATCTGTTGACGCGATGGGGAAACGGCCTGCCCCGGTGTCCCGCGACAGGAGAGATTCGCGAGGTGCCCGAATCGGCGAATTCGCCGGCGGCTGGGGGCCCACCGCGGGCAGGCCGTGCGCAGGAATCTGCGGACTCCTCGTGCGTCTTCGATAGTACGGGCCGGACGCCGTGGTCCCCCCGGCCGAACCGCGACTTCACGCGAACGAGAATATGTCATTTCGCTTGTTTCACATGCGTTCGCCTGTTTCCGGTACTCCTGGCCGGAATCCGGAGAACTCAATTGATACTAGAATTGCATGAGTTCTTCACTTTCGAGTGATTACCAAGAAGGATCTTTCCTCATGGTTTCCGTTGCGCGGCGGGGTCGTTAGCCAGGGGGACTACGGCGTCGTGAGCCACCAGCCGCTCACCCGGCCACCACCTCTGTGGCCGACCCGGGCGCCGCTACTGAAAGGGTTGACAGTGAAGTTCTCCAAGGTTGCTGTGGTCGTCGCCGGTTCCGTGATGGCCGTGGGTGCCGCCGCGCCGGCGTTCGCCGCCGACGGGGCCCCGATGCCGACCAGCATCAACGGCGGCCTCGACCAGGCCTTCGCGGCGCAGCCGGTGCAGCAGGCGGGCGACGCCAGCCTCGGACCCGTGGTGGGCGCGGTCTCCAAGACCACCGACAAGCTGCGGTCGGACACCTCCACGGACTCGCTCCTGGGCCAGACGACCGACGCCGCCAAGAACCTGACGCCGGCGCTGGCCGGCGCCGCGAAGGCCACGTCGCTGCTCGGCGGCCTGCCCCTCGGCGGCTGACTTCACTGTGCGGGGCAATTTCCGCCAATGGAATGAAGCTCCGGAACCAAACCCGTTCTGAACGGTTGATCTCTTCGCCCCGACGTAGGGCATCCCCCCGCAGACAAAGGACTGATCATGATCAAGAAGTTCCTGGCCGGCGCTGCCCTGGCGGCCTCCGTCGTCGCCGTCGGTGCCGCCTCGGCCGCGCCCGCGATGGCCATCGGTGATGAGTCGGGTCTCAACACCGTGAACGGCAACGGGGCGGAGCAGTCCTACGGCAACACCCACACCGACGGCATGCAGAGCCCGCAGATCGGCCTCGTGCAGGGCTCGCTCAACAAGCTCTGCGCGGGCGTCCCGGTCAAGGCCAACGTCGGCTCGCTCGTCGGCATCCTGGTGCCGGTCACGGCCCAGGACATCAACGTCCTGGCGTCGCCGCAGAACCAGCAGTGCGCCGAGAACTCCACCCAGGGCAAGGGCGACGAGGCCGCGTCGCACATCCTGAACCAGATCCCGGTGCTCTCCGGCAACGGCGCCCACAACGGCTGACGCCCGCCACGCACCACTCCGGGTCGCCGGCCCATCTCCTCCGGCGACCCGGCCCCCTCACCCGCGCGTGGTCAGCGGCGGGCTGCCGGTGAGTGCTCAGCGGTGAGTGGTCAGCGGCGGGTGAACTCCATGATCCAGTTGGTCACCCAGGTCTGCTCCCCGTCCACCGAGAACGCCTGCTCCCAGCGCGCGGAGTCCTCCGTGATCCCCGACCAGATGAAGCGGGCCCTGATCTGCTGCCCCGCATGCGTGTCGTCCCCGTAGAACTCGCCGACGCCGTCGGTGAAGGTTCCGGTGACCGGTGGGAACAGCGTCCCGGTGCGCCTGCTGGCCCAGTACAGCGACCACTCCTTGCGCTCGGTGTCGAACAGCCGCAGGGTCAGCCCGGCGAACTCCTTGGTCGGGAAGACGATCTCGTCGAAGTTCGCGCCCCCCTCGAAGTGCCCCGACGCGTGGCTGACGGCCGGGAACTCCTCCCACTCGCTGGTCTCGTCGAGGAAGTCGGTGCGCCACCGGTTGGCGACGTCCCAGCTGCCGGTGAGGAAGTCGAAGTCGTTCATGAGCGGTCTCCTGTAGTGCCCTCGGCGAGCGAGTCGGCGAGATAGGCGGCAAGGTCGGGGCGGTCGGGCGCGAGCATGTGGCGTACCCATGCGTCCCGTTCATGGAGGATCGGCGGCAGCTCCCAGACGCAGCCGATCAGCGTCGGCTCCAGCCGGACGAAGTGCGTGGGGTCCTGGTCGGGACAGCCCAGCACCGGCTGGCCGCCCGCCGCCCCGGCGAAGTGCAGGGCGTTGTCCCAGGCCCAGCTGTACGCGTTGAGATACGCTCCGTCGTCCCCTCCCCTGTGGAGGACGATGAAGGTGGCCTGCGGCGTACCGTCCGGCTCGGGCAGCAGCTCCCGGAGGATCGCGTACGCGGCCTTCTCGACCTCGGGCTCGATCCCCGCCGGGTCGGCGGTGACGTGGTAGCGCTTGATGGAACGGCCCCCCACCTCGACCGGTGGCAGCACCCGCAGCAGTTTCTCCGTGAAAGCCATGGCTGGACCGTAGAGGCCCTTCACTGACATCTTGTGTCAGTGAAGTCCAGCCGTCTGCTCTCCGTTCTGCTGCTGCTCCAGACCCGGGGCCGGATGACCGCCGCCCAGCTCGCGCAGGAGCTGGAGGTGTCGGTGCGGACCGTCTACCGGGACGTCGACGCGCTGCACGCGGCGGGCGTCCCGCTGTACGGCGACGCCGGGCACTCCGGCGGCTACCAGCTCCTCGCCGGCTACCGCACCCGGCTGACCGGACTGAGCGCGGGCGAGGCGGAGGCGCTCTTCCTGTCCGGCATCCCGGGCCCCGCCGCCGAGCTGGGACTCGGCTCCGCCCTCGCGAACGCCCAGCTCAAACTGCGCGCGGCGCTCCCGCCCGAACTGCGCGCCCAGGCCGAACGCATGCAGTCCAGATTCCATCTCGACGCGCCCGGCTGGTACGCGGAGGACGACGACGTCCCGCATCTGCCGAAGGTCGCGGACGCGGTGTGGCACAGCCGGGTGCTCGACGTCCGCTACCGCCGCTGGAAGGCGCCGACCGATGTCGACCGGCGCCTGGAGCCGTACGGGCTGGTCCTCAAGGCGGGCCGCTGGTACCTCGTCGCCGGGCCGGGACCGTACACCTACCGCGTCGACCAGATCCTCGAACTCACCGTGCTCGACGAGGAGTTCCAGCCGCCCGAGGACTTCGGCCTGGTCGGCTACTGGCAGCGCTACCAGGCGGACTTCCACGCCCGTCTCCACCAGGGCGAGGCTCTGGTCCGGCTCGCGCCGGGCGCCGCGTCCCGGCTCACCGGAGCCGCCGCCCGCGCCCTGGCCGCCACCGGAACCCCGGAACCGGACGGCTGGACCCGCGCGACGCTGCCGATCGAGTCCCTCGACCACGCCCACGGCGCGTTCCTCGCCCTCGGCACGGACATCGAAGTCCTCGGCCCCCCGGAACTGCGCTCCCGGCTGGCCGGGACCGCCCGGACGCTGGCGGAGCGGTACGCCTCCGCGTGACAGCGGCGCCCGTCCGGGGACGAACCCGGGCACGGGCACAATGACACTGTGCTGCATGTGCGAGTGATCAGTCCCGTGGAACGCACCGACGAGGTGCTGAGGATCGCCACCGACTGCCCCGCGGTGGTCAACGTGATCAGACTGCCCGGCGCCGCGTACGCGCCGCCGGGCGACTTCGTCGAGTTCGACGTGGCCAGGGAGGCGGCCAACGGCGTGCTCGCGCAGTTGCGCGCGCTGGGGTTGAAGGACAGCGGCGGGATCACCGTCGAGGAGCTGTACCTGTCGATCTCCACCGCCGCCGAGAAGGCCGAGGAGCTGGCACCGGGGGAGCCCGACGACGCCGTCGTCTGGGAGGAACTGGCCGCGCGCACCGCCGCCGAGACCCGCCTCACCTGGGCGTTCCTGGCCTTTCTCGCGCTCGCGACACAGATCGCGGCGATCGGCGCGCTGCTGGACCAGCCGATCCTGATCGTCGGCGCGATGGTGCTGGGCCCCGAGTTCGGTCCGGTGGCGGCGGCCTGCTTCGGGGTGCTGCGGGGCGATCTGCGGCTGATCGGCGCGGCCGTGCGCACGCTCGTCATCGGCTTCGCCGTGGCGATCGCGATCACGACGGCCTGCGCGGTCATCAGCCGGCTGCTGGGCTGGATCACTCCATCGATGCTGGACAACAGGCCGACCACCGACTTCATCATCCATCCGGACAAGTGGTCGTTCATCGTGGCGCTGCTGGCCGGGGTCGCGGGAATCCTGTCGATGACCGCGGGCAAGTCCGCTGCCCTGGTGGGCGTCTTCATCTCGGTCACCACCGTCCCGGCGGCGGGCAACATCGCCGTGGCGGTCGCCCTCGCCCACTGGCACGAGGTCGCCGCCTCGTTCCAGCAACTCGGCGTGAACCTCGCCGGGATGCTCCTGGCGGGCACCGTCACCCTCTTCCTCCAGCGCTTCCTGTGGAACCGCTACGGCCTGCACATCACCACGGGCCACCGCCCGGACGGCACCGATGCAATGAATCAAGGAAGTTGACGCAAGACTTTGATGGACTGCCGCATTTAGAAGGCAAGTCGGCGGAATTCTTCGGTAGGAACCTTGTGGAACCGGGAGTGGGGTCCTACTGTCACCTCACCCTCATGGCGGCCGCTTCGCCGTGCGGGTCCCAGGCGTTCGTCCTCCCGAGAGAAACGAGCAGGCGATGTCACGGAGCATCACAGGTGCTGTGGCGAAATGGCCGGACGGACCGCGGCGAAGAGCCGCGATGGCTGTCGCGTCGCTGACGGCGGCGGCCGTCGGGCTCAGCGTTCTGGCCGGTGGGACGGCGTCGGCGGGACCTGCCGCGGTCGGCGGTGCCGGTCCGGTGGTGACACGCGCCGCGCTCGATCCGGCGCTCGTCGCGGGCCGGGGCGCGAGCGTGGGATTCGCCGAGCAGGAGGCGGAGAACGCCGCGACGAACGGCACGGTCATCGGCCCGGGCCGCACCGCGTACACGCTGCCGGCGGAGGCGTCCGGGCGCCGGGCGGTTTCACTGGCGCCGGGTCAGTACGTCGAGTTCACGCTGCCGGCCGCGGCCGACGCGATCACCGTGCGCTACAGCATTCCGGACGCACCGGGCGGCGGCGGGATCACCGCACCGCTCGACGTCACCGTGAACGGAAAGAACCGGACCACCGCGACCCTGACGTCGCGGTACTCCTGGCTGTACAACCAGTATCCGTTCTCGAACGACCCGAACGCCGGGCTGCTGCACCCCGATTACTGGGTCACCGAGTGCGCCTGTGTGCCCGCCGCCACGACGCCCGCCCCGCAGTTCGCGACGCCGTTCCGCCCCAACCACTTCTACGACGAGCAGCGCCTGACGCTCGGCAGGAAGTACCGCGCGGGCGACAAGGTGCGGCTCACCGTTCCCGCCGGGAGCAAGGCCTCGGCCACCACCATCGACCTGCTCGACTCCCAGCTCGTGGGCGCGCCGCACGTCGCCGCCGTCGCGGCGAACGTCCTGGCGTTCGGCGCCGACCCGTCGGGCCGGCGCGACTCGGCCGACGCGATCGACCGGGCGATCGCCTTCGCGCAGCGGACGCACCTCAAGGTCTACATCCCGCCGGGCACGTACCAGGTCAACCGGCACATCGTCGTCGACAACGTGACGATCGAGGGCGCCGGCAGCTGGTACACGATCATCAAGGGTCACCAGGTCACCCTCGCCACTCCACTGCCTGACGGCTCGGTGCACACCGGCGTCGGCTTCTACGGCAAGGACGCGGCGGCCGGCGGCAGCAACAACGTCCACCTGTCCGGTTTCGCCGTCGAGGGCGATGTGCGCGACCGGGTCGACACCGACCAGGTGAACGGGATCGGCGGGGCACTCAACAACTCGACGATCGACGGCCTCTACCTCCACCACACCAAGGTGGGCCTGTGGTTCGACGGGCCGATGACCAACCTGCGGATCACGAACAACGTCATCACCGACCAGATCGCCGACGGCCTCAACTTCCACACGGGTGTCACGCACTCGCTCGTGTCGAACAACTTCGTCCGCAACTCGGGTGACGACGGTCTCGCCATGTGGTCGGAGAAGACCGGGAACGCGGGCAACACCTTCGACCACAACACCGTGCAGACGCCGGTGCTCGCCAACGGCATCGCGATCTACGGTGGCACCGACAACACGGTCTCGAACAACCTGATCGCGGACCCGATCCGGGAGGGCAGCGCCATCCAGGTCGGCTCCCGCTTCGGCTCGGAGGCGTTCACCGGACATCTGTGGATCACCGACAACACCACGGTCCGCGCCGGCACGTACGAGCTGAACTGGAACATCGGGCTCGGGGCGATCTGGTTCCTCGCGCTGGAGAAGAACATCGACGCGGACATCCGGGTGACCGGTGACCACTTCCTCGACAACACCTACAACGCGATCATGCTGGTCTCCGACTGGCCGGTGAAGGACCTGTACTCGATCACGAACGTCCACTTCAAGGACATCAGGGTCGACGGCACGGGCACCTCGGTGGTCAGCGGCCGGGCCGCGGGATCCTCGTCCTTCGAGAACGTGGACGCCCGCAATGTCGGTGCGGTCGGGGTCAACAACTGCGGCTCGTTCCACTTCACGCCCGCCGGCTCGGAGTTCGCCCTGACCGATCTCGGCGGCAACGACGGCGGCGGTACGACGGGTCCCTGGCTCGCGCCCTGGGAGCTGCCGAACACCATCACCTGCGACGACCGTCCGGCGGTCGTCGCACCGCCGGCTCCGTCCGCGTGGTGACGTCCAACTGAGCGGGTGCTGAGCGGAATTCACCGGTTCAGCGCGGGGTCGGCCGTCCGGGAAGCCTTCCGGGTGGCCGGCCCCGCGGTCGTGGGGGCGCTCGACGGGGCGGGGCGCTCGCGAAGGAGCAGCCCGGCGGTCACCGCGACCGCCGCGGCGGTGAAGCCGTGCACCCCGTACGCGGTGCCGGTGGAACCGTCGTTGCTCAGCACGATCACCATGTCCCCGGCGGGGACGAAGGTGATCGCCAGCATCGCCCAGCCCAGCGCCTTCCGGTGTCCGGTCAGGAGAAGCGCGAAGATGACCAGTCCGGTCGCGATGTCACGCACGCCCTTGACGGCGAGGAAGGCCTTGCCGTCCTGCTGCGGCCAGCTCGGGAGACCGAATCCGGACGCGGTCGTCCGGGGGGCGAACAGATAGCTGAGGCCGACGTAGATGATGAACGCGCCGCCGATGATGGCGAGGGCGGTGGTGACGTTCTTCCAGGTCATGACAGGTCTCCGGTGCGTGAAAGGGTAGGGCTCGGGGGGCGGTGAGGTGTGCGGGGTTCTCAGCGGGGATTCAGCGGGTCCCGTTGCGGATGCGGCGGACCCTGCGGTGGTACGCGGGGCTGCCGACGACGTACCAGAGCAGCCGGGCCGGGAGCGGCAGCTCGCCGAGGATCTTCGCGCGCTCGGTCCTGTCGGCCTCTTCGAGGACCATGCCGAGGAAGAACAGCAGTTTGGGCTTGGGCGTGGTCGCCATGAAGTGATCGCCGAGCGCGTTCCACTCCTTTACGGACAGGTGCCGTTCGGCGAGCGGGAGCAGATTCTGCTCCTCGTCGTCCAGGTGCTCCACGAGGACGGCGCGGTGCTCGGTGAGCGCGGCCACCAGCACGTCGCGTTCCGCCTCGCCGGCCGTGGCCTCCCAGCCGGGCAGCGCCGCTTCGGCCCGGGCCAGCGTCGCGGCGATCCCTTCGTGCTGGGCCTCCATCCGCAGCACCAGATCGGCCTCGATGTCGACCCGGGCCAGGAGCGGCGGCCAGAGGTGGTCGTCCTCGCCGTGGTGATGGTTGGTCAGCCCGAGCAGGTAGTCGCGGAAGTGCGCGGCGAGCACGCCGGCCCGTGCGGTGTCGCCCGGGGCGACGGCTGCGATCAGCTCCGTGAGGAGCCGGGACTCCCGGCGGAGTCCGCGGTGGATGACCACCATCTCGTGGGTGTCGGGGCGGGCGTCGGCCTGGGGTGCTGCGTTCTTCGTCGTCATGTGTGAAGCCTCGTCGGCGGGTCCTGGAAGGGACTTGGAACGGACTTGGAATCAGGGCTTGGAATGCGGACCGGGAACTGTCGCCCGGGAACTGTGGCCCGGGGCTGGGAAATTCGGGCCCGACAAGATCCTTGGCCGCTTACGATGTGCGGCGACATGGTGTGCGTACGCGTGCTCGGTTCCTTCGGAGCCGAGCGGGACGGGGAGCCCGTTCCGCTCGGCGGCCGTCGGCAGCGGTCGGTGCTCGCCCTGCTGGTGGCGGCGCGCGGCCAGGTCGTCCCCGTCGACCGGATGGTCGAGGACCTCTGGCAGGACGCGGCGCCCGCCCAGGCGGTGACCTCGCTGCAGGCGTACGTGTCGAACCTGCGCCGGCTCCTGGAGCCCGGCCGGGCTCCGCGTACCCCGGCGAAACTGCTGGTCAGCGCGCCGCCCGGCTATGCGTTGCGGCTGCCGGAGGACGCGGTCGACGCCTGGCGCTTCGAGCGGCTGCTGCACGACGCCCGTGAACTCCTCACCACCCGGCCGCAGGCCGCGGGCCGGCTGCTGGAGGAGGCGCTGTCGCTGTGGCAGGGCCCGGCGTACGCGGAGACGGCCGACGAACCGTGGGCCCGCGCCGAGACCGCGCGCCTGGAGGAGCTCCGGAGGGTCGCCCGTGAACTGCGCGTCGCGGTGGGGCTGCGCTCCGGCGACGTCTCCGGGACCGTTCCCGAGGCCGAACTGCTCACCCGCGACGAGCCGTTGCGTGAGGAGGGCTGGCGCCTGCACGCGCTGGCGCTCTGGGCGGTGGGCCGGCAGGCCGACGCCCTGGCCACCCTCCGGCGGGCCCGCGCGGTCCTCGCCGCCGAGGTCGGCCTCGATCCAGGCCCCGTCCTGACCGAACTCGAAGAGGCGGTCCTCGCCCAGCGCGCGGAGGTCCTCCGGGCCGCGACGGACGCACCGGCGGATCCGACGACGGATCCGACGACGGATCCGACGACGGATCCGACGACGGGTCCGATACCGGATCCGATATCGGGTCCGACAGGCCTGACGGCCCCGACGGGTCCGACGAGTCCGCTCCGTACGACCGCTCCCGTACAACAGCCCGCCGAAGCAGACCTGTTCGTCGGCCGTGAGGCCGAACTGGAACTCCTCGCGGCCGCCGCGGGCCGGGCGCGCGCCGCCGGTCCGGGCGTCGCGCTCGTGACCGGCGAGGCGGGGCTGGGCAAGTCGGCGCTGCTGGAGCGGTTCGGCCACCGGCTGCGCCGTGACGGCTGGCTCGTCGCCTTGGGCCGCACCACCGACGCCGAGGGCGCGCCGCCCGCCTGGGCCTGGGTCGAGGCACTGCGGTCCGTCGCCGTGGAGTTCCCGCCGCCGGCCGGGTCGACCGCCGTGCTGGCGCCGCTGTTGTCCGACGGGACCACGGACTCCGCCGGCTCCGCCACCGGCTCCGTTCCTCAGGAGGACGCGGCCGCCGGCCGGTTCCGGCTGCACCGGGCGGTCCGGCAGTGGCTGGAGGCGGCGGCGGTCGAGCGGCCGGTGGCCGTCCTGCTGGACGACCTGCACTGGGCCGACGCCGAGACGCTCGCGATGCTGGCGGGCCTGGTCGATCTGCCGCAGGGCACCCCCGTCCTGTTCGTGGCCGCGTACCGGCCGGACGAGATCGGGGGCCCGCTCACCGACGGACTCGCCGGTCTGGCGCGGCGGTCCCCGCTGCGCGTGCCGCTGCGGGGACTGTCCGAGTCGGCCGTCGCGGAAGTGATCGGAGCGGTGACCGGTGCGGCGGGCGAGGCGCCGGTGGACGCCGGGACGGTGGCCGCGCTCGCCGAACGCACCGGAGGCAACCCCTTCTACGTCCGCGAGAGCGCCCGGTTGCTGGGGAGCGAGGGCGCCCTGGTGGCGCTGTCCGATGTGCCGGAAGGGGTGCGCGACGTGCTGCGCCGCCGGCTCGGACGTCTTCCCGACGCTGCCGTGGCCCTGCTGCGGCTGGCCGCGGTGGCGGGGCGCGAGGCGGATGTCGAGGTACTGGTCGGTGCCGCGGACACCGGCGAGGACGGCGTGCTGGGCGCGCTGGAGACCGGGCTCGTCGCGGGGCTGCTCACCGAGCCCGCGCCGGGCCGCGTCCGGTTCGTGCACGCGCTGGTCAGGGACACCCTGCTGGCCGACCTGAGCCGGCTGCGCGCCACCCGTATGCACGGCCGGATCGCGGCGGCCCTGGAGCGGCTCGCCCCGTACGACGTCTCCGCGCTGGCCCATCACTACGCCGGAGCTGCGTCCTCGGCCACCGCGGCCAAGGCCGTGGACTACTGCGTGCGAGCGGCCGCACTCGCCGAGGGTCGCTACGCGCACGACGTCGCCGCCGCTCTGCTCGCGCAGGCGCTGGAGTGCTTCGACCGCCTGCGCGCCCCCGCGGGCGGTGTCGGAGTCTCCGCGGACGGTGTCGGGGTTCCCGCGGGGGGTACCGGAGTCCCCGCGGGCGGTACCGGAGACCGGGACGACGACCGGATCGAGCTGCTCGGGAGGCTGCTGCGGGCCCAGGTACGGGCCGGGGCCGTCATGGAGGCGCGGGCGACACGGCAGACGGCGATCGATCTCGCGACCGCCGCGGCCCGGGACGATCTGCTGATCCGCGCGTTCACCGCCTGGACCGAGCCGACGCCCTGGCAGACCCGGCCGTACGGCATGGTCGACGAGCCCGTCGTCGCCGGACTCGGCCGCCTGCTGGAGCTGCCGGATCTGGAGCCCGCCGTGCGCTGCCGGCTGTTGGACGCGTACTCCGCCGAGCTCTCCGACGGTCAGGACCCGCGGGCGCGGGCCGCGGCCGAGGAGGCCGTCGTGATCGCGGAAGGCCTGGGGGATCCCGTGCTGCGGGCGCTGGCGCTCGCGACGCTTGCCCGCGAGCTCGACACCGAGCTGGAATGGCGTGAACGGGCGGAGCTGGGGGAGCGGATCGACCGCCTCGGCATCGCGCACGACCTGCCGATCTACCGCTGGTACGGGCTGTTCATCCGGTCGACCGCCCTGGCCGTCGAGGGCGACGTCACCGGCGTGTACCGGCTCACCGCCGAGTGCCTGGAGCTCGCCGGCGCCTACCGGATGCCCGGTCCCGCCGCGGTCGGCGAGAGCATGCTCGCGACGTTCGCGCACATCGAGGGCAGGGTGGCGGACGCCGAGCGGCTCTACGCCGAAGCGGCCGCCCGGATGGGCCGCCAGGGCTCCCCGCACGCCGCCGGCTATCTGCTGATCGCCACCGCGACGATCAGGGCGGGACAGGGACGGCTCGGCGAGTTCGTACCGCCGGCCCGGCAGGCGTTCGACGCCTACGGCCCGATCGCCTGCGATCTGCTCTCCGCGGCCCTGGCCGCCGCCGGGCAGCCGGCCGAGGCCCGGCAGGTGCTGGCGCAGGCACTGCCGATCCGCCCTGACTACTTCTTCAAGGTCTTCGCGACCTTCCGTGCGATGACCATGGTCGCGCTCGGCGAGAAGGAGGGCGCCGAGGAGCTGTACGCGGCGCTGCTCCCCTACCGCCACGCACCGCCGCCCAGCTCGGGCTCCACCGTGGCGATCCGGCCGGTCGCGTACACCCTCGGCGAACTCGCGCGGCTCCTCGGCCGCGACGACGAGGCCACCGCGCACTTCGCCCGCTCGGACGCCATCGCCGAACAGTGGAACACCGCCCTGGGGCGATTTCCCGGCCGTCCACAAGGCGTGAGCTATGTTGAGCAGGAGCGGCATGAATAAGGAGGCGCACCGGTGCCATCGGGGCAGCAGGCACGGGCACAGGCGGCTGCGATCACCCCGGGTGGGCAGCCCCTGGAGCTGGAGCGTGCCCCCGCGGACCGCGTCCACGCCCTGTTCAACGGCCATCGCCTGTCCCCCGGGCAGCGCCGTATCGCCCAGTACCTGATCGACCACCTCACCGAGGCCGCCTTCCTCTCGATCACGGAGCTCGCCGAGCGGGTGGGCGTCAGCCAGCCGTCCGTGACCCGTTTCGCCGCCTCCCTCGGCTTCAGCGGCTATCCCGCCCTGCGGGACGTGCTGCAGCCGATCGCGCTGAGCGCGGTCGCGGGGTCGCCGGAGAGCCGGGAGCAGGTCCGCCGCAACGAGCTGCAGGCGGCGGTCGACGCGGAGATCGAGAACCTGGAGAACGTGCGGCGGCTGCTCGCCGACACCGACCAGGTGCTGGACATCGGCCGTGAGCTGGCCCATTCGGTGCCCCTGACGGTTCTCGGCCTGCGGATCTCGGCGCCGCTCGTGGAGTACTTCGCCTATGCCGCCCGCCGGATCCACCCCGATGTGCGGGTGGTGACCCGCGGCGGCAGCGTCGCCTTCGACGCGCTGCTGCAGTCCCGGGCGGCCGGCGGGGCGTGGGTGCTGGCGTTCGCCATGCCCCGGCACGCCAAGGAGACCCTGGCCGCGCTGCGGGCCGCCCGCAGCGCCGGACTGCGCATCGCGCTGATCACGGATCTCACCCTGGGCCCGCTGGTGGACGAGGCGGACGTCGTCCTGACCGCAGGAACCGGCTCGCGGCTGGTCTTCGACTCGTACGCGGCCCCGGGCATGCTGTCCGCGGCCCTGCTGCAGGCCATGGCCGACGCCGATCCGGAGCGGACGCAGGCGCGGCTCGAGGGGTACGAGCAGGTCGCCGATCAGCACGGTTTCTTCCTCTGAGAACCCTCTGGAAACCGCTTTCACCGTCCGCCCGGCTCCGCCTTGCCCGGAATGTATGAATTTTTTCATACCCTTGCGTACTCGACGGTATATATGTTTACTGCAATCGGCGCCTGGGCCCACCGGACGCCATTGGAGAGCGTGACCCGCCCTCCCGACGGAACACCCGGGCCGACGCTCCCTCCTCGTGGCGCGCCCGGGGTGTTCACACCGGGCGCTCGCATCCCGCGGAGCGCCCACGGCAGCCTCGGTCAACCCCTGGGCCGAGGCAGCCAACAAACCTCTTGATCAGAGTTCGGCACTCTTCGGAAGCGACGAGAATGTCCCAGACGACCCTCACCACGCTCAGCCCGGACTGGCCCTGCCAGGTCAAATCCCCCGGGAACCCCGACTGGGAACGCACCGCCACCCGCTGGCTGCGTGACCTGCTGCCGGCCCGCTACGCCGGATACTCCACGCTCACCCGCCACCCGGCCCTCCTCGCCCGCCACGCACAGCTCCAGCTGCAGTACGAGATGCGCGCGGTCCAGGTGGCGATGACCACCAGCCGGGCCGAGCTGCCCACCATGGGCATGGTCGAGGCCGTCATCGAGAACACGATCCGCCTCTACGCCGTCGAGCTGGAACAGCTGAGCCGCCTCGCCCGCGGCGTCCGCCTCGTCACCGACGCCCTCGTAGCGACCACCGCCACGGCCCCACGCCGCCGCTGACCGTTCCCAGGGAGTCCCCACCAGGGGACGGACCGAGCCCTCGGGCCCGGCCACCGCTCCTGCGGTGCGCCGGGCCCGAGGGCGGGCGGGTTCCGGCTACCGGGTGTAGCCGTAGTAGTAGCCCGAGAGGTCGACGACCAGATCGACCGGGGAACTGCTGCCGTTGTAGAACTCGATCGCGCCGTCCGTGCCGGTGGGCATGACCGAGGCGTTGGCCACGGTCTGTCCGGCGCTGAAGTTGATGTTGGATGCGGTGGGCCGAGCCGTCCCGGCGGGATAGGCGGTGATGAAGCCGCCGCCGACGTTGTTCGTGACGGTCATGTTCAGTTCCGCCGCCGTCATGCCGGTGGCCGGCACCCCGTTGCGGTTGGCGATCTGCAGTCGGACGGTCTGGTGGGGACCGAGCTTCGCGGCCCCGCCGCCGGTGCCGGTTCCGGTACGGGTGTCGAGGACCCTGGTCAGCGAGGTCGGCACGACGACCGAGGCGGTGCCCAGGTCGTTGTAGTAGCCGACCAGGTCGGCGACGAAGTTCACCGTTCCGCCGCTGCCGTTGTAGAGCACGACCTTCCCCTCGTGGACGGGAACGAGGATCAGGTTGGACACGGTCTGGCCCGGCGCCCAGTTGGAGTTCGACGTCCCGGGTCGGACGTAGCCATGACCGTAGGCGGTCAGATAACCCGCCGCCTTGGCATCGGTCGTTGCGACGTTGAGCAGTACCGCCGCGGCATCGGACGGCACTCCGTTGGACCCGGTGACGGACAGGACCACTTCGCCCTTCCTCGCCACGGGAGCCTTCGGCGCGCCGGTTCCTTCGCGGGTGTCCAGAACCCGGACCGGACCGACGGGGGAGTAGGTGTCGCCGAGCTGGCCGCCGTTCGCATTCATGCCGAGCTCGATCCCGAAGGTGTCGACGACCAGGCTGATCGGGGCGCTGCTGCCGTTGTAGAAGTCGACCACGCCGTTCGCGCCGGCCTTGGCCATCGTGATGTTCGGGACGGTCTGTCCTGGGCCGAAGTTGAGTGTGGAAACGCTGGGCCGCGGTGTCCCGTCCGGGTGGACCGTGAGGAAGCCGCCGGCCTTCGTGTCGGTCACCGTCACCGTGACGTAGGCGCCGACCGCGTTGGAGGAGAAGGCGCCGAGCTGAGCCAGCGACAACTTGACGGTCCCGTGGGCCGGGACACTGCTGTTGTACGACCAACGACTGTCGTAGGCCCGTTCAGGAGTGATCGGAACGATCTCGTTGCCGACGGTGACAGTGGTCTTCGCGGTCGACGTCCGGCCGATCAGGTCGGTCGTGGTGGCGGTGGCGGTGTAGGTGCCCGCATGCGCATAGAGGTGGTTCACCGAGGACGTCGGCGAGAGCCCGATCGACTGGCCGTCGCCGAAGGCGAGGTTCCCGCTCTGGAGCTGCCAGCTGTCGGCTCCGGCGGAGTACATGAAGACAGCCGTGCTGGGCGAGATGACCGCAGGCTGACCGTAGATGTTCGGCGCCCCCGTGAGTGTCACCACTGCGGCGTCGGCCGTCAGTGCCTTCACCTGCGTCGTCCTGGTCAGGGTCTGGCCGTCGGTGTTGGTCGCCGACGTGCTCACCGTGTAGGTGCCCGGGGTGGTGTAGCTGTGCGAGGCCACGCCGCCGCTGACCGGTACGGGGTCGCCGCCGTCGCCGAAGTCCACGACCGTGTTGACCGGTTCGCCCCAGCTGTCGGTCGGGCCGGCGGTGACCGCGAAAGCGAACGGCACGGCGCCGGCCGCCGAGGCGGGGCTGTACGACGGAGCCAGGGTCAGAGTGCTCTGACGCTCGAAGGCTCCCCGGTCCATGGTCCCCGCCCCGGTACCCGTGTTCGCCGTGTTCGGGTCGTCGACGGGCCGGGGGTTCCCGAAATAGTCCGTACTGGTCACGCCCAGGGCATGGGAGTCACCCGAGTCGATCAGCGGGGACCCCTCCGGCTGGAGAGTGGTGAGGATGGCGGTGGTGGGTACGTCGAGGTCCTGGTCGGCCTGGCCGGGTACGGCGGCCGCAAGGTCCGCAGCCTTGGCGTAGCCGGTGCCGCCCCAGGTGTAGTCGAAGCGGGGAGCCGCGGCGGCGAGCGCGTTGTAGGCGGTCTTCACGGTGCCCGTCGAGGCGGCTGCGACCGTGATCAGCGGAGCCGCGGTGCACAGCGGCGTTCCGGACGGTGCGATCGCCCGCACCGCGTTGTTCTCCACCGTTCCCGACGAACTCCCGGCGATCGACAGCCCGGGGGAGCAACTGCCGGCGATGATGGTGTTACCGGTCACCGTGAGCCCGGAGACATCGGTCGCGCTGATCCCACCGGCACGGTCGGTGACGAGCCGATTGGACGCGACGGTGACGCGCTCTGCCCCGGAAGCGATGGACACGCCGTGTCCGGTGCCGTTATAGGTGTGGTTCCTGGTGATCGACACGTCCGAAGAGGCGCGGTCGACGGAGATCCCGTCGACCGGCGCCGCGGGGGCGTCCGGCGTCAGCTGCCCGATGTCATTCGTGTCAAGGGCGACGCGGGTGGAGCCCAACACAGCGATGCCCTCCCCGCGTCCGTACACCACGGCGATCCCGGCAAAGCGGATGTCGTGGGCACCGGACACGGTCACCGTGGCCGCGGTGCTGGTATCCGGCCGCTCAATTATGGGATGGGGGGAGCCGACGAGATTGGTGACGGCGGAGCTCTTGAAGGTGATGGGTGCCGTCGGTGTGCCCGAGCGGGTGATGGTGACCGAGCCGAAATACTTGCCCACGCCGATGATGACGGTCTGCCCGGGACTCGCGACATCTGCCGCCTTCTGAACGGTGCAGAACGGAAGTGCCTGTGTCCCCGCCCCGGTGTCGCTGCACTGCGTGCGACTCACATACAGATTGGCGACCGGCTCATCCGCCAGCGCGGACAGCGGGAACAGACCACCGCTGCTCAGCAGCGCAGCCGTGGATATGACAATTTGACGCCGATAGCGCATAACGCGCATAAATCCCCCACCGCTTACCCAGGACCCACCAGAACTCTGATGCACAGAGGCTCGCCGGATAGTACTGCGCCTCTGCGGAAGGTCCTGCCCCGGGCGGTCGCTCCCGTTCCCGACCCCGTTCCCGACCCCGATCCCGGTCCCCATCCCATTGCAGGGAGCCGTTCTGCGAACAACCATGGCCGTCATGGAGCGACCGAGGCAGATCATCGAGTGCGGAGACTTCGTCCTGCGAAGCTGGCGGGGACAGCGCGACTTCGCTGCGGCGTTCACGTTGATCGAGGAGTCCGTGGACCACCTGCGCCCCTGGGAGGCGTGGGTCACCCGGCACAGCGAGGAGAGCACCCGCGACTTCCTCGCGAAGTCCGAGTCGAAGTGGGCGAGCGGTGACGTGTACAACTACGCCATCGCCCAGGACGGCACCCTCATCGGCATGTGCCAGACCTACCGCGGAGCCGACCCCCAGGGCCGGCGCATCGGGTACTGGCTGCACCCTGCGGCCACCGGCCAGGGCATCGCCACCAGAGCGGCCACCGCCATGGTCACCGAGATGTTCACCCTGCCGGACGTCGAATACCTGGAGATCACCCACGACCTGGCCAACACCTCGAGCGCCGCCATCCCGCGCCGGTTGGGCTTCACCGAAGTCCGCCGCGAACAGGCAACACCGCCCGCAGCTCCCGCCGGCAGCGGGATGGAAGTGGTCTGGCGGCTGCACCGCCCTGCCCCGCCCGTTAACGGCAGTCGGGAATGACAGGGAATTCAGGACCGGGCACGATCGCACGCGGCCGCATAACAAGGCGTCCAATAACAACGTGTCCGCTGACAACGTGTCCGTACAACAAAGAAGCCCCGGGCCGTGAGGCCTGGGGCTTTGAATGGAGCGAGTGACGGGAATTGAACCCGCGCTCTGAGCTTGGGAATCAACGAGTGCTGCGGGGCTGATGTGCTGTCTGACCTGCGAAAACGGGGGCTCGGATGGCTCCTGGGGCGGTCCGGGTTGCACCGTTGTTGACCGGGGTTTTCCGCTCAGGAGGGCACGGCTGGGGCACGCGGTGGCCGAGGCGGCCTGTCGGATCTGCTCCGTGGCCTGTGCACGCCGTGTGACGGGACGGCCAGGTTGTGGGAGCAAGGGCGCTCGGGAATGGGCCTTTTCCTTCGTGGCATGGTTCGGCCCTGCCACGCTGGTCGTCGTGACGGCCTGCTGTGCCCGACATGCTGACCGCCGACGTGACGACGCCGGAGCAGGCGGTGGAGAAGTCGGAGCGGCTGTCCGCAGCGGTAGAGAACAAAGGCACTGGCAGCGCGTTCGGCGCGGCGGCCTCGGCCGCCCTGGAGCAGCGGCGGGTGCTGATCGGCAAGCATGCCGATCGTCGGCCTCAGGACGCGGTCCCCGTGGGCCGGCACGGGTGGACACACGGTGATGTCCAGTACCGGAACCTGCTGTGGAAGGAAGGGGAGTTGGCCGCCGTCCTCGACTGGGACCGCGTCGGCGTCCGTCCGTACGCCGAAGAGGGCGTACGGACCGCCCAGGTGCAGTTCGGCGTGGATGGAGTGTTCGACCTCGCTCGGGTGGCGGCCTTCGTGTGCGGCTACCGGTCCGTGGTGCCGCTGGAGGCAGCCGCGCTGTCAGATGGTGTGCGCCGACTCTGGTGGAAGCGGATGACGGACTTCTGGCAGCTGCCTCCGGGTCGGCCCCTCCGCTCACGTAGCTGTCGCGAAGGGAAAATCGGTAGTGCGGAGCTGTGGCCCGCGGGCTGTCAGTCGGTGAGGCCGGGGACTACCAGGCCGGACTCGTAGGCGATGACCACCGCGTGTGTCCTGTTCTGTGCGCCGAGCTTGGTCAGCACGTTTCCCACGTGGGTCTTCACCGTCTCCAGGCTCACCGTGAGCGCCCTCGCGATCTCCGGATTGGACAGGCCCGTGGCCATGCTCCGCAGCACTTCTTCCTCCCGGTCCGTCAGTGCCGCTTTCGGTAGCGCCTCGGCGGAGTCCAGGGGGCGGGCGGTGACCATGCGGCGCAGTGCTGAGGGGAAGAGGATCGCTTCTCCCGACGCCACCACCCGTACCGTCTCCGCGATCTGGCGGACCGGGAGTCGCTTGAGCACGAACCCGGCGGCGCCCGCGCTGAGTGCCGCGGTGACGTAGTCGTCGTTCTCGAAGGTGGTGATCACCACGACCTTCGGCGGTGCGGTGGCCGGGTCGGCGAGGAGTTGCCGGGTGGCCTCGATGCCGTTGCAGCGCGGCATGCGTACGTCCATCAGGACCACGTCCGGACGCAGTCGCCGTGCCTGTTCGACCGCGTCGATGCCGTCGGCGGCTTCTCCGACCACCGCGATTCCCGGTTGCGCCGCGAGCAGCATGCGCAGACCGCTGCGGGTCACTTCGTCGTCGTCCGCGATCAGGAGGGTGATGGGGTTGTCGGCGGGACCAGCGGCCGTGCTCGTGTCGGGGCCGGTCATGCCGATGCCGGTATCGGCAGGCGGACCACCAGGCGCCAGTGCCGTGTCCCCTGCGGGCCCGCCTCGATCTCGCCGTGCAGCAGCCGCACGCGTTCGGCGAGACCGGGCATGCCGTGCCCGGACGTCGGGAAGGGGCCCGCGCCCGTCCCCGGCCCGGTCCTGTTGACCACGCCCAGCTCAAGACTGTCCGGGGTGGCCGCCACGCGGAGCTCGATCGGACCGCCCGCTCCGTGCCGCAGCGCGTTCGTCAGGCCCTCCTGCAGGATCCGGTACGCCGCTCGGGAGAGCGTCCCCTGCACCTGCGCCCAGTCGCCCGACAGTTCCGGCTCCACCGTCGCGCCCGCGTGCCGCAGCCGGTCGACCAGCTCGGGCAGGTTGGCCAGGGTGCGGGTCGGTGCCGTCTCCGCCCGCTGATCGCGCAGCACACCCAGTACGTAGTCCAGGTCCTCCAGCGCGGCCCGGGACGACTCCTCGATGCTGCGCAGCGCGGCTCGCGCCGTCGCCGGGTCGGTGGCGAGCACCTGGCTCGCCACCGCCGCCTGGATTGTGGTCGCCGTCAGTGTGTGACCGATCGAGTCGTGCAACTCGTGAGCCAGCCGGTTGCGTTCGGCCAGCGCCTGTTCCCGCTCGGCTGCCAGCGCGAGCCGCTCGGCCGCCGAGGGCCCCAGCAGCCTGGGCGCCAGCCGGCGCAGGGCTCCTGTCACCACCACGCACACCACCGCGGCCAGCAGCAGGCAGCACAGCCCCCGCGTCCAGTTCTGCCGGCCGCCCTCCGCACGCAGTGACCAGCCGAACAGACTCAGCTCCGCCTCACCACGGAGCCAGCCGAACGGAAGGCTCACCCCCATGATCAGCAGCACCCCACTGACCAGTGCCCCCGTCCACCCCAGTGTCACGTGCAGCAGCAGCCACAGCGGAGTCCGCCAGCGGTCGCCGCCCGATGCCGCAGGATCCGGCAACGGCACCCCCAGCAGCCTGCGGACGAACGCGATCAGCGCCCGCCGCGTGGTGCGGGCCAGACCGATCGTACCGATCAGCGCCGCCCAGACCAGGAGAGTCAGAACGGCTTTCACGCCATAGGGAGCGGACGGCCACACCAGGGTCGGCAGCATGGCGAAAGGCAGCAGCGGAATGCTCGCCAGGGCACCGCAATAGGCGAGGAACATACCCGTATACGTGGAGCCGCGCAGCAGCGGCCGGATTCCCCAGATCATGATCCGACCAGTATGACCGGCCGGAGGGCCCGGGCCCTCCCCCGATCGGGGGAGGAAATCCTCCCGCCTTTACGCGATGTGCGGTCACGTCCCCCGAAACCAGAATCGGCCCCCTGAGCACTCGACCGGAGGATGGCTGATGAACACACAAGGGACCCAGATGTCGCCGTACGACACGGCACCGGCCAGGACCGGCGGGACGGTCCCATACCGCCCCCACCCTCAGGGCCCCAAGAACCGGCCGGCCGGAGCCGCCATGGTGTTGGGCGTCACCGGCCTGGGCACCTCGGTCTTCATCTTCGGCGGCCTGCTCGGTGTTGTCGGCCTGGTCCTCGGCATCGTCGCCCTGGTGAGAAGCGGGCCGACACGGAGCGGCCGGGGCAAGGCCATCACCGGCGTGGTGGCGTCGGCCGTCGCGATCGTGGTAGCCGTCCTGGTTGCTTTCTTCATGGTCTGGTACGCGAACGAGACGCAGGAGTGCTACCAGCCCGGCAGTTTCCAGCAGTACGAGCAGTGCGTCAGCCAGCAACTCACGGGGAACTGATCCTGATGCGGAACTCACGAATAGCGTCTGTGCTGGCTTCCGGTGCCGCGGCGGCTCTTCTTTCGCTGTCGATTCCCGAAACGGCCTTCAGCGCATCCGAGCCCACCGCAGCGCAGCACAAGCCCCGATGGCAGTGGTGCGATGCGGGCAGCCCCGCCTCCTTTCAGTGCGCGACTCTCCAAGTGCCACTGGATTACAGCGATCCCGGCGGCAGGACGCTCGACATCGCGATATCCCGGATCAAGGCGGGCAGCGGGAAGGAGCGGCGCGGAGTTCTGCTCCTCAACCCCGGCGGACCCGGCGGACCCGGCCTGGGCATGCCCGTGGACCCGGCACTGCGCCTCTCGCGGAAGGTGAGGAGGCAGTACGACCTCATCGGGTTCGACCCCAGGGGTGTCGGGCACAGCTCTCCCGTCAGCTGCGGGCTGACCGTCGACGACCGGGACACCGAACGCCCGTACAAGGCCAGGACCTTCGCGAGGGATGTGGAGCGGGCCCGTACCGTAGCCGCCAAGTGCCAGGCTGCGGCGGGCGGCACACTGCGCCACCTCACCACCCGCAACACCGCGCGCGACATGGACGCGATCCGTGTCGCGCTGGGCGAGAAGAAGATCTCGTACCTGGGGATGTCCTACGGCACCTATCTCGGCGCCGTCTACACGCAGTTGTTCTCCCGGCGGACCGACCGGTTCGTGCTGGACAGCGCGGCCGACCCCGCGGGCTACGGGCGCGGCATGTTCACCGCGATGGCCGAGAGGGCCGAGCCCGCGTTCACACGGTGGACCCGGTGGACGGCCCGGCGGCACACGGCGTACGGCCTGGGCCGCACACCGGCCGAGGTCCGCAAGACCTTCTGGGACCTCGTCGACAGGGCCGACCGCACCCCCATCGAGGATCGCGGGGCGCTGTTGACCGGTGACGGCATCCGCGCTCAGCGCGCCGTGTTCGCCCGCGTCCAGCAGGCCGCCGCCTGGGTCGCCGGACTGAAGGAGACGGCCGACGGCAAGAAGCCCAGGACCTCCGGGCAGGCACCGGGCCCCGTCCCTCCGGTGTCCACTCGCGACGTTCCCCCGGACAACAATGACGCGAGCGCCTGGGCCGTGCTGTGCGCCGACACCCGGGCGTCATGGCCGAGCGATCCGCAGCAATACCGCCACGACGCGATCCGCGACAGGACCCGGTATCCGCTGTCCGGCGATTTCGACGCCAACATCAAGCCGTGTGCCTTCTGGAAGCCGGGCAGCGAGCCCAGAACGACGGTGAACAACAAGGTCCCCGCGCTCATCGTGCAGAGCGAGTGGGACCCCCTGACGCCCCTGGCCGGAGGCCGGGCGATGCACCGGGCACTGCACGGCTCCCGGATGGTCACCGTCGCCGGCGGGGAGGGGCACATCGTCAACGGCAGCAATCCCTGCGCGGACACGAGTGCCATGGCCTACCTGGCCACGGGCAGGCTCCCGGGCAAGGACCTGACCTGCCGGGTCGGCTGAACCTCGTTCGTGAGCAACAGGCCGAGCAGCGAGTTCACGAACTCCGATCCCCGAGAACCTTGCAGGTCAACGCGGTCAACCCACACCTGGCGCCAGAACGCTTTTCGTGCCGGAAGATCGACATCAGGTGGGGTGAAGAGGTCTAGACAATAGAGAAGCCCCGGGCCGTTGGCCTGGGGCTTTGAATGGAGCGAGTGACGGGAATCGAACCCGCGCTCTGAGCTTGGGAAGCTCATGTTCTACCATTAAACTACACTCGCGCGGCACGCCGGTTTGGGGCGTAGCACCGTCGCACACTGTACCGCATGGTCGGCCCTGGGCGTGTTTTCGTCCGGGGCCTTCGTGTTGTCGTGGGGCGGGGTGGGGGGTCGGGATGTGGCTGCGGGGGGCGGGGGTTGGGGCGTAGCGTGGGCGTCGGAGCGGCGCGTGGAAGATGGCCCGTCTCATCCCCTAATGTGGCTTTTGTCGTCCACGGAAGTTGGGGAAGGGAAGCGATGGATCGCACCGTCGTTCGTTGTGCCGAGGGGCACGTGTTCAGCACCGCGTCGTTCCCGATGCAGAATCTGGGTGTCGGCCGGCTGGGTCCCGGGCGGTTGTTGAGGTGTCCGCGCTGTGCGCGGTTGCGGCATGCGGTGCCGGTGGAGAACGGAAAGTAGCGCAAGTGATGCCGCGCGGCTCCGGTCAGGATTGGGCCGGGGCCGCGTCGTCCGCGTAACCTTCGGGACGTGCTTCTCTCAGACAAGGACATCAGGGCCGAGATCGACAGCGGACGGGTGCGGGTCGACCCCTTCGACGAGTCGATGGTGCAGCCGTCGAGTATCGATGTGCGGCTGGATCGGCTCTTCCGCGTGTTCGAGAACCACCGGTACCCGCATATCGACCCGGCGGTGGAGCAGAGCGATCTGACCCGGCTGGTCGAGCCGGAGGGCGACGAGCCGTTCATCCTGCATCCGGGTGAGTTCGTGCTCGCGTCGACCTACGAGGTCATCTCGCTCCCCGACGACCTCGCGTCGCGGCTGGAGGGGAAGAGCTCGCTGGGCCGGCTGGGGCTGGTCACGCACTCGACGGCCGGCTTCATCGACCCCGGGTTCTCCGGGCACGTGACGCTGGAGCTGTCGAATCTGGCGACGCTGCCGATCAAGCTGTGGCCGGGGATGAAGATCGGTCAGCTGTGCCTCTTCCGGCTGACCTCACCGGCCGAGCACCCGTACGGCTCGGAGCGGTACGGATCGCGCTACCAGGGGCAGCGGGGGCCGACGGCCTCGCGGTCGTTCATGAACTTCCACCGGACGCAGGTCTGACATGGCGGCCGTGCGGGAGAACCTGACGTACGAGGGCTTCGGGCATGCCGTGCGCCAGCTGGCGCAGACGATCGCGGACGACGGCTACGAGCCCGACGTCGTGCTGTCGATCGCGCGCGGCGGGGTCTTCGTGGCGGGCGGTCTGGCCTACGCGCTGGACTGCAAGAACATCCACCTGGTGAACGTCGAGTATATGTCGCTGGCCGCTTAGCATTCGGCGGTTGATCAGGGCAAACGTGCAGCTCATCACCTATATGGCTAGTGTTGATCACCCTGTTCGTTGCCGACATTTACCGGTGATCACCGGCCTTGTGCTGAGCACGTGCTGAGTGGCGAAGGAGCCACGTGTCGCTGCCTACGCTGGGGTCTGGTGCAGGGTTGGGTGACAGGTTTGGTCACGCGGCTTGGAGGGCCGGTGTGGTCATGACGGTCTCGTACTCGACGGGGGTGAGCCGGCCGAGCGCGGCTTGCCTGCGGCGTCGGTGATAGGTCTTCTCGATCCAGGTCACGATCGCGATCCGCAGTTCCTGGCGGGTGCTCCACTTCCGGCGGTCGAGGACGTTCTTCTGCAGCAGGCTGAAGAAGGACTCCATGGCCGCGTTGTCGCCTGCCGCCCCGACCCTCCCTATCGAGCCTGCGATCCGGTGCCGGTCTAGCGCCCGAACGAATTTTCGGGACCGGAATTGCGACCCGCGATCACTGTGCAGAACGCACCCGGCGACGTTGTCACGTCGGGCCACCGCGTTGTCCAGGGCCGCGACAGCCAGGCGGGACTTCATCCGCGAGTCGATGGAGTAGCCCACGATCCGCTTGCTGAAGACGTCCTTGACCGCGCAGAGATACAGCTTCCCTTCAGCCGTGGGATGTTCGGTGATGTCGGTGAGCCAGAGCTGGTTCGGCCGGTCGGCGGTGAAGTCGCGGCGGACGAGGTCGTCGTGCACCGGTGGTCCAGTCTTCTTGCCCTTGCCGCGCTTCTTGCCGAACACGCTCCACCAGCGGTTGTCCCGGCAGATCCGCCACGCGGTCCGGTCCGCCATGCCGGCTCCCACGGAACGGGCTTCGTCGGCCAGGAAGCGGTAGCCGAACTCCGGGTCCTCGCGGTGGGCGTCGAACAACGCGTTCGCGCGATACGCCTGCTCGATCGAGGCGTCGGTCACCGGCTTGTCGAGCCAGCGGTAGTAGGGCTGTCTGGCGAGCTGGAGGACCCGGCACGTGACCGTGACGGGAACCCCGCCGACGGCCAGCTCCTTCACGAGCGGGTAGATCCTTTTCCCGGCAGATTCGCCTGCGACAGATAGGCCGCAGCCCGGCGCAGGACCTCGTTCTCCTGCTCCAGCAGCTTGATCCGCCGGCGCGCTTCCCGAAGTTCCGCGCTCTCCTGGCCGGTCACTCCGGGCTTGGTCCCCTCGTCGATGTCCGCCCGGCGCATCCACTTGAACAGCGTCATCGCGTGGACTCCGAAGTCGGCGGCCACCTGCTCGACCGTCACACCTGGACCACGGTTCCGCGCAACCCGCACGACGTCCTGGCGGAACTCTTCCGGATAAGGCTTGGGCACAGCGACATCCTTCCCACCCGCCCCACAGGGCAAGCCAGATCAGACGTCACCCGATCGTGCGGCAGACCCATCTTTTGGTCACCGGCGAAGCAGAGTTCGTGTCACTAAGAGCTCGCGCAGATAGGCGCCATGGGGGCCTCGGCGAGAAGGCGAGCATAGGTGCCGGTGATCATGGAGTTGCGACACTCTGTGACCATGGGGGAGACCTGTGCCCGTCCTTCCAACATCGCTGACCGACCCGTTGTGGGACCAATTCGCCGCGCTGCTGCCCGAGCGGCGGAGGGTCAATCCGGCCCATCCACTGGGAAGTTCCGCGGGGCTATCGGCCGATCTTGGCCAGTTCGACCAGATCCTCGTCGGAGAGCGAGAGTCCTGCGCCCGCGATGTTCTCGCGCAGGTGCGCCACCGACGAGGTGCCGGGGATCAGCAGGATGTTCGGCGACCGCTGCAGCAGCCAGGCCAGGGCGACCGACATCGGCGTCGCGTCCAGTCGGTCGGCCACGGCCGTAAGCGCCGAGGACTGCAGCGGGCTGAAGCCACCGAGGGGGAAGAAGGGCACGTAGGCGATGCCCTGCTCGGCGAGCTCGTCGATCAGCGCGTCGTCGTGGCGGTGGGCGAGGTTGTACATGTTCTGCACGCACGCGATCGGCGCAATCGCCTGCGCCTCGGCGACCTGTTCCACCGTCGCGTTGCTCACGCCGAGGTGCCGGATCAGACCCTGCTGCTGGAGTTCGACGAGCGCCTCGAACGCCTCGGCGAGCGAACCTGCCACGGGGCCCTGGGCGTCGCCGAGTCGGAGGTTGACCACATCCAGCGCATTAAGGCCGAGGTTCTCCAGGTTCTCCTGGACGGCCCGGCGCAGCTCTTCGGGCCGTCGGGCCGGGGGCCAGCCTCCCTCTTCGTCCCTGGTCGCACCGACCTTGGTCACGATGTGCAGCGAGTCACGGTACGGGTGCAGCGCTTCGCGGATCAGCTGGTTGGTGATGTGCGGCCCGTAGGCGTCGGCGGTGTCGATGTGGGTGATGCCGAGGTCAACGGCTTCGCGGAGGACGGCGAGTGCGCCGTCGCGGTCGGCCGGCGGCCCCATGACCCAGGGGCCGGCGAGCTGCATGGCGCCGTAGCCGAACCGGGTGACGGTCAGGTCGCCCAGGGGCCAGGTGCCGCCGGGAAGGGAGGCGGAGGGGGTGCTCATGGTGTGCCTTTCGTGTTGAGACAGGGGGTGGTTCCTAACAGCGCCTTGCCCCATCATTGACATGTAGCTTCCTGCTGGGAAGTAGGTACTTCGGAGTGCGTAAGGCACCCGCGGGTGAGAGGAGCGGTCCATGGCAACGATGACGGCGGTCCAGAAGAGGGCACAGGCCAAGGTGGAGTACGACGCCTTCCTGGCGGTCTGCCCCAGTCGCAAGCTGCTCGACCGGCTCTCCGACAAGTGGGTCACGCTGATCCTGGCGGCGCTCGGCAGCGGCGGCGGCTCGCATCAGCCAGGCGCCGACTGCTCCGGCGAGCCCCGGTCGATGCGCTACTCGGAGCTGCTGCGCCTGCTGGTCGGCGTCAGCCAGAAGATGCTCACCCAGACGCTGCGCTCCCTGGAGCGCGACGGTTTGATCACCCGCACCGCGACGCCGACCGTGCCGGTCACGGTCGCCTACGAGCTGACGGATCTCGGCCTGTCGCTGCACGAAATGATGCGCGGCCTCAAGACCTGGGCCGAAGAGCACATGGACGATGTGCTCGCCAACCGCGAGGCCCACGACACCCGTGTCGCCTGAACCACGGGGGCAAGACGTCGCCCGTCGTCATTTTAGGTTTGCCTGATCCGGGTTGCCGGTCGCCAGGAGCAGTCTCCGCGTAGGAGGCCGCGCAGACAGGCGGGGTTCATGGGCGGCGCCACGGGCGGTCGTCCCAGCGATGGGTAGTCCAGGCCCGGCGGATCAGGCTGCGGACGGTGATGATCGCGTCTGCGAGGTCGAAGAAGGCGTCGATCACGATGGTCCGACGTTCGTAGCAGCGGGCGAGCCGGTGGAAGGCGTTCTGCCAGGCGTGCGTGCGCTCGACGTACCAGCGCTGACTTGCCTGGATGGGCGCTTTTACACCCTTGCGGGCGATCTGGCCGTGCAGGCCGCGTTCGGCGAGGGATGTGCGCGTCGTGGCTGAGTCGTAGCCGGCGTCCAGATGCACCGTGATGTCATCGGGCAGCGGGCCGAGGTCGTCCAAGAGGTCGAGCGTCGGGGCGAGCAGTGGGGAGTCGTGGCAGTTCGCTCCGGCCAGGACGCGTCCCAGCGGGATTCCGTAACCATCCGTCATACCGGATCGTTTCAGGCCCTGTTTGCCTCGATCGACCGGGGAGCGCCCGGCTGCCTGGCCGCCGCCGGGTGCCTTGGTGATCGATCCGTCGATGGCGATCTGGTCCAGCACGAGGCCCACGATCCGGTCGTAGGCTTCCAGGACGATGTGCTTGAGGCGGGCGAAGACACCGAGTCGGATCCACTCGTTGCGGCGGTTGCGGATTGTGGTGGCCGAGCAGGTCGTGTCGGCTATGCCTTCGTAGGAGCAGCCGAACCGTAGGAGTTGGAGCAACTTGTCGAACACGATCCGGTCGCTGATCCGAGGGCGGTGGCAGCCCAGCGGGTGGTCCGGATCGTAAAGCGGCCGCTTCGGCAGGAGCGCAGAGAATTGGTCCCAGAGTGGGTCTGTCAGCCATGATGGCAGTGCAGGCACAGGTCTCCCCGATGGTCACAGAGCGTCGCAACTCCATGATCGCGAAGTCCTGTGCCTGTTCTGCCATCGGGGCGCTCTACTCCGCCTATCTGCACGAGCTCTAAGTTCAGAGATCGACCGGGGCGATTGATGTCGAGGAGATCCGGGCGGCCGCGCGCCGACGAAGCAAGACCCCTCAGCGAGCAGATTCGGCGCGGTAGCACCGCTGGGCCGGTGCCGCCGCCGAAGCTCGCCGCCAGAGATATCGGGTTGATACCGCCGATATTGAGTCGGGTTGTCGCCACGATGGTGCGATCACCTGAGGCACCGTCAACGCGCGGTTTGGGCATAGCGGGACTAGCCTGGGAATAGACGCATCGCGTCAGTTGCCTGTCAATGGCGGGATCGATAGCGCGGGGCTATAAGTCCACTCTTCGTTCGGCAATCGAATCTGTCCGGCGTCGCTTCGGGGTTGCCCTGCCGTCGGCAGCGGTAGGAGGCGTCGTGTCTACACAGAGGGAGCAACGGGAATATTCAAGTGAAATCTGGAAAGATGCCGCAGATCGCCTAAACGCAATTGTGTCTGAACTACTGACACTGTCTGAAACTGCGCCTTGGCGCGCGAAGCAGCTAGAGGTTGTCCCGGAAGACTTCATGGCTCCGTTGGACAGGGCCACTGAGGAATACCTCGAACACTCTCATGAGCTAGGTCTCGTACTGGCGAGCGGCAGGCAAGAACGTGCGGAGGAAGACGGGGCGTACGATGCCGACGAGGCCCTTCTGGGCGTTGCGGCCACGGACATCGCCTTCGCGCAGGCGTTGGCGGAGGTCTTCGATGAAGAATCTGCCGACGTGGTGAGTAAAAGTCCTTTCCTCTCCACGTTCGCGAGCGCAGACCACGATGGCACAACGGCGCTTCAACTTCGAATCTTTGAGGCTTACCACGCTGTCCGGGGGAACACAGCGATGGGGGCCAGCGCCCCCGAGGGAGATGGAACGGTCAACGCCTTCGTGGAAGATACTGTCAAGGGACTGCTGGACGAGTCGGGCAAGAAGATATCAGGTACCTTGTTGAGAGTCGTAGCTCCTGTAGCAGTTGGAGATGCCGTTTCGGCGCTCATGCAGGCGATTCCCCAAGGGCTAGCGAGTGCTGTCAGCCGGGTTGCAGCCGA
The DNA here is from genome assembly GCF_010548325.1 of Streptomyces sp. SID13666. Taxonomy (NCBI): domain Bacteria; kingdom Bacillati; phylum Actinomycetota; class Actinomycetes; order Kitasatosporales; family Streptomycetaceae; genus Streptomyces; species Streptomyces sp. SID13666. The sequence goes on from NZ_JAAGLX010000032.1 coordinate 93,069, forward strand.
GTTTAGTGGCGTTCTTGCGCCAATTCGCCGAAAAATTCTACTCCTTGTGGGAGAGGGTCTGGAAAAACTCTCCTCCGTGCTCGGCTCCGGGAGTGATGTCGGCATCGGGAGGCTCTGTGATTGGATTAAAGGGCAGTGGGGAGAACTAAGCGACGACATAATCGCCGCCCGAGCACTCGGGGTTCTCCTCGGTGGGCAAAATGTTCTGCAGGCTGGTTGCGGAACTCTCGTCGGTGCTAGCCCGAACCAGATAACTGCAGCCGAGGAAAGCCTGCAGCAATTGCAGAAACTCCATCGTCGACGTCTCCAGATTGTTGGTACCATCAATATCGGCCTCGGTGTTACTTCCCTGGCGATACCTGGGCCCGCTCAAGTCTTTGTGCTTGTCGGTGCCGTCCTGCTCGTCTTTAGTACTACTTACATGTGCGGCGACGCGCTGGATTCACCCATAATGGATGGTTTTCCTCAATGCACCGAGGGTGTGATCCGTCGGATCAAGGCCGCCACGACCTGAGTAGGTGGCACGCGGCCCTGGGTGAAACCCGCACATCAGGTTCGGAAACGATCCTGCTTCTCAATGGCCCCCACCATGGGGTCTTTCGGTGGGGGCCATCACAACGTAGGGCACAAGGCCGGGCTTTTTTCTGGGATCAGGGCGCCACAGGATGGTCAGTGTCGTCGAGCCAGGCCGATTGCTTGAAGGAGGTGACGGTGAGGCCGAACCTTCCTGGTGCAGGGGAGTCGTTATCTCTCCACCAGTGGTGTGCTGTTTCTACTTCATCCCATAGGCGGCGTGGGCCGTGCTGCCAGACGGTGAACTGGTCGTCGCGCTCTCCGTCATAGTCGATAGCGGCCCATGAGGTGGCGTCGGTGGTGGCTACCCACAGTCGCGTCATGACGCCGTCCACGTCCGGGTTCTGCTGGCGGGTGTACCAGACATCGCCCAGGCGCATTCCGATCGCGAACTGGGCGTCGATGTCCTGGCCGGCCACCTCCCACGGCGCCAGGCTGGTCTTTGACTCGGTGGGCTGGTGTTCGTCCCGTACGACGTCGCGGTAGATGCGTAGGTCGGAGCGCTGGCCGCGCATGAGCATGAACGCCCCATGGGGGCTGAACCGGCCCTGGCCAATTCCGTCGCGTACCTCCAAGCGGAGCAGTCCGTAGGTGATCCATGGGTTGTCCCACGCTGTGACGATCACGGCTCCGGGCTGGGCCTGCTGTACCCATGTGTGCGGCACGCGTCGAACCGAGCAGGTACAGATGACCCGGTCGTACGGGGCTCGCGGAGGCCAGCCCTTCGCCCCATCGGAGCACACGACATGCGGGTACTTACCGGCGTTGTGGAGGGCTGTACGGGCCCTGGCGGTTACCGCGCCGTCGATCTCCAGAGTCGTGACGTTCGCTTCTCCGAGTCGCTGCGAGAGCAGGCCCGCGCTCCAACCGGTGCCGGTGCCGATCTCCAACACATTCGCGCCGTCCTGGGCGTCCAGGTCCTCAAGCATGCGGAAGACGATGGAGGGCGCGGACGCTGAGGAGGATGCCCAAACGTCACTGTCCTGGGGCTCGGCGCCATCGTTGACCTGCGTCACTACGGGTGCGTCCGCGTATGCGGCGGCGTACCAGCGCGCGGCGTCATTTTTCAGATCGCATGGTTCGTAGCCGTTGTCCCCGTCGTCCAGCCAGATTCGCTCGGGCAGGAAGTGATGGCGCGGTACGGCGTCGAACGCTGCCACCCACTCGGGGGCCGGCTGATGACCGAGGTCGTTTGAGACCGCGCGGAGCAGGCCGCGTTGGGCTGCGGCCTGCTCCTGCTGGTGCGTGTTGGTCACTTCTTGTCGCCGCCCTTGTGCTTGGGCTCCGGAGCGGGCTTCGACCCGTCCGGGGATGGCTTGCTGGTCCCCGGGTCTTTCCCTCCGGAGTGTTTGCCGTCACCGCCGCTTCCGCCCTTGCCGGTTCCCCATCCCATGGTGGTCTCCTTCGTCTCGTCGGTGAGCTACAGGTGGCGTGCCTATGCGGCGGTGCGGCCCTTGGCCGGGATCGGCGAGGGGTCCGGCGGCCGGGGCGTCGGTGTCTGGGGTCGGCGGGGTCCGGGTGGCGGCGGCTTTGCCATGGGATTTTCCTTCCTGGAATGCTGCCCGCTCGGTGAGATGCCGCGCGGGGTGTTGCGGGGGTACGCCCGGCTCCGGCCGTCACGGTCGGGGGAACCATGACTCCTGGGTGGCTGGAGCCGGGCGCGCTGGTACCGGTCCCCGTCCGAGTGCGGGACATCGGCGGGGACCGGGGTCTAGAGGCTGGGCGGCGGAGTGTCCGGCATCGCCACAGCGAAGTTCGGTGCAGGTGGTGCGGTGGGCTGCCCCGCCACCAGCAGGACGGCAACCGCGGGGGCGCCGAGCACGTTGAGGAGCATCAAGAGCGCTCCGACGGTGCGGCCGTCAGTGGAGGGAGAGGGCGGGCGTCGATGGCGTGGCTTCTCGGCCACGGAGCGGATCACTGGGTACCGCCCACAGGTTCGAGGGCTGACAGCGGGGCACTCCACTCGACACCGCCACCCGATGGCCGCAACCATGCGAACTCAGTGGCTTCCGCGCTGGTCGGGTAGCAAGTGCCGATCTGCTGCACCTCGCCGACTCGATGGGTGCTCGTGTCCAGGACGAGGGTGTCTTCCTTGATCCAGTCCCACTCGCTGCCAGTCACGCGGCACCACCGCCCGGTGCTTGCCCCTCGTGTGGTCCGCCGGACCGTCTCTGGAACGTGTCCCAGCCACTGGCCGCGAGGCTGAGCGCCCTGGCGCTGAGTTCCTGATCGCGTCTCTGGATCGGCGTCGAACTGGCATGGAGCGCTGTGCGCGGTGGCTTGGTCAGGTGGTCGGCTCCGGTCATGGTGTCGTCTCCGTAGTGGGTGGGGCGTCCTGAAGATCCGCGACGGAGGTCACGGGACTGCCTGCGGTGACACGCTGAGTGCGCGGTGGCTGAGAGTGCGCGGGTTGTTCGTTGCGCGGCTGATGTTGAGTGAACTCGGGTACGCCGTCTGAGAGAACGGGCAATGCTGGACGGGACCGTGAATGCCGTGAACGACGATGGAGGTCATCGCATGGCACCACGCACGCGCACACCGAATACCGCCCTGCGCACGCTTCTGACGGAGGCGCAGTGGACAAGGGGCCAGCTCGTGCGGGCAGTCGTACGCGTCGGAGCCGAGCAAGGGGTGACGCTCACCTACGACGATTCGACCGTGTCCTACTGGCTCAAGGGCTCCTTACCAGGACCGGAGATCAGGCCGTTCATCTGCGAAGCCTTCTCCCGGCGGCTGCGGCGCCCAGTAACGTCCGCCGAAGCGGGATTCGGGAGCGAGACCGAGTCTGACGGTGCCGATCTGGTGTCGGATCTGGTGGACCTCGGAAGGGCGGACATGGACCCATCGCGGCGCGGCGTGCTGGCGGCCGGCCTGTACTCGGCTGCGCTGATGGTGCCCAGGTACACCGATCTGTCGGGCAGGCTGGAAGCCTCCACGGCCGGACGCACGATACGGGTGGGGCCCGGCGAGGTTGCCACCGTCCGCACGATGACGGATCGCATCGCGGACATCCTCGATGAACTCGGCGGCGGTCACGCCCGGCCGATGGCGGCGGCGTTCTTGCTGAACACCGTGTCGCCGTACCTCCGCGCCGACGGGTCGGAGTCAGTGAAGAGAGACATGCTCGCCGCCGCGTCGGACCTGGTCTATCTGACGGGCTGGATGGCCATGTACGAGCGCGAGCACGGCCTCGGACAGCGCTACTACGTGCAAGCACTCCACCTGGCCGGGAGCGCCGAGGACCACCTCACCTACTGCCGCACGCTGCGTGGCATGGCGTTGCAGGCATCGAACCTGGGCCATGGCCCCAAAGCTCTGGAGCTGGCTGACTCAGCCGCCGAGGCTTCCCCGCAGGCCGGCCCCCGCCTGCGGGCGTTCTTGGCCGGACAGCAGGCCCACGGTGCGGCGATGGTCAAAGACCGGCGGCAGGCGTTCGCCCGGCTTGCCGAGACCGAGACGGCGCTGTCCAAGGCCGACGGGCGGAACGATGCGGTGGGTGGCTACGACCAGTCTGCCTATCAGTTCCACGTCTCCCACGTCCTGTACGAGCTGGGCGATCTGTCCGGTTCGGTGAAGGCGTTGCAGCACTCCAACCGCGTCCGGCCTCCGCAGGAACGACAGGGCCGCGTTCACGCCAACGGGCTCCTGGCACAGCGGCAATTGGAACTGGGCCACGTGGAAGCCGCCTGCGCGACATGGGAGACCTTCCTCGACGACTACGCCGTGATCTCTTCGGCGCGAGGCGACGACCACTTCCAAACGATGCGCCACCGGATCAGGCCGCACCTGGCCAACCGGACTGCGCGGAACCTGCATCAACGAGCCGTTGAGGTCGCTGCACTGAAGTCATGACGGCACGCATGAAGAGCGGGGTGGGACGCCAGCCGTCGAACGCTAGCCACGAAGGCGGGTTCGGCGGCTGGATCGGCGCGGGAGGCTCGTTGTAGCTCCACCTGGTTCAGCCACTCCATTTGCTTGCGCCTCAAGGCGCGTTGCGGTGTCTGCCGTGGCCATGGTCTCCGGTGTGGGGTTGCGTTGCTCCTGGTGGTGGTTGTGCTGGGCAGGCTTCCCGCGGCTTCGTGGGTAGCGGTCTCGTGGGCTGCGTGGTCGTGTGGGTGTCCGGCTGCGTCTGCTGCGTGTCGTGGGTGGGGCCTGGGTGGGCTGCTGTGGGGCTGCCGGGGTTGCTTCCTGCTCTGGTTGTCCGCTTCTTCTGGCTTGCGCGCTGAGCGGCCCGGGGCCGCCGGAGCGGGGCGTAGACAGGAGCGGTGGCGGCCTTGGGCCGCCAGCGCGCACGGCCCGCTTTAGCGGGCCGCCTTGATCCAGTAAAGAAACTCTTAACAGCTCTGCCGCTGACCGGCCTTGGCTGCTGCTGCGTACGTGGCTGGTGCTGCCGGTCGGCCTGCTTGTCTGCGCTTGCCCTCGTCGTCTGCGACCGGTTGAAGGCACTGGGTAGCCCGGCGATGCGCTTCCGGCAGGCTGGCTGTCGTTGTCGCTGGTTCTGCCCGCTGGCCCTCCGGGTCGTGGTCCCTCACCTGCTGCGGCCGTCGTACTCCTCGTCGTGCTCTCGGACCTTGACGCCCTTCGCCCCTGGCTTCTGCGTGGTCGGTCACACCGATGCGCCTGCTGGCACCTCTATGTGCGTCCCCCGGCTCCGAGGGGAGAGCGGCGTGATTTTCAGAAAGTTCGCGCACGGCTGTCACATCGGGCCTTCTCGGGGGACTTGCAGCAGTCAGAGACAGGCGTGAGGGCGCGGAAAGACGGAGGGCTTGACGAGATGGATCACTTTGTTGGCATTTGCGCGGATGAATCGATGACAGTTATCCACAGGGGGGCCGGAGTTGCCCGGCGGTGGGCTGGTTTGTGGCCGGTGTTTTCCGAAATCTATCCACAGGGGAAATCCGGAAACTGGGGTATCGGGCCGCTGGGTTGGTGGTCGGCCGGTGTGGCTGGGCGGGGTGTCCGCTTTCCCTGAGTGGATGGCCCTTCGGCCGCGCGGTGCGGCTCCGAAGGAAGGCGGCTCAACGCATGAATGTGACGGGCATCACAAATGATGGACAGTCGCAACTGGCGGGGAGCGTCATTCGGAGCGCGCGCTATTCGTCGCCGTGCGCCGCGCGGCGAGGTAGGCGCCCCAGTCAGGTGCCGCTCGTCGGTGCCATTGCTCTGCCGTGATCACGTGCATGCCGGTG
>NZ_JAAGLX010000033.1:0-98601 GCF_010548325.1 Streptomyces sp. SID13666
GGATCCAGCCGCACGCCGGCCCCCCGCTCCCCGACGACCTCGACGAACTCATCAGCCGCCGCCGCGGCACCCGCTTCCTGCTCGCCCACCCCCGCACCATCGCCGCCATCGGCCGCGAATGGACCCGTAAAGGCCTCTACCCCGGCAACGCCGAAGTCGACGGCAGCAGTGTTCTCGCCTGGCGCGGCGTGCCCATCCTCAGCTGCGGAAAGATCCCGATCAGTGAGGCCCGCACCAGCTCGATCATCGCGGTGCGTACCGGGGAGGACAACCAGGGCGTCATCGGCCTGCGCCAGACCGGCATCCCCGACGAGTACGAGCCCGGACTCAATGTGCGGTTCATGGGACTGAGCGAGAAGGCCATCATCAGCTACCTCGTCAGCACCTACTACTCCGCCGCGGTACTCGTCCCCGACGCCCTCGGCATCCTGGAGAACGTCAACATCGCCAACTGGCGCTGAGAACTGTCCCGGTGGCCGGGCCCGCCCGTCACACGGGCCCGGTCACGCCGCGGGTACCGAGAAGCAGAGGAGTTTGCCCGAGCTGCTCACGTAGAGCTGGTCGTCGACGGGGAACGCCGCCCAGTAGCCGGATCCGCCGCTGACCGGGTAGTGCCAGACCTGTTTTCCGGTGCCGGCGTGGAAACCGTAGAGGCCTCCCGGTGCCGCGGCGAGGAAGAGGCCGCGTGCGGAGCCCAGGAACTGGAGTGTGCCGAGGCCGGAGCCCGCGGTCCAGCGGGGTGCTCCGGTCAGCGCGTCGACGGCGTGCAGGGTCGAGTCGAGGTAGCAGACGGTCGCGCCGGACCGGTCGTAGCCCCGGTTTCCGCGGGCGGCCGTCTGCACACTCCACAGGGACTTTCCCGTCGACGGGTCGAAGGCCGCGAGCAGGCCGCTGACCGCTCCCGAGGCATCGGTGCCCGGGTAGCAGTACAGGGTTCCCCGGTGCAGCTCCAAGGACCCGTCATAGGCGAGGATTTGGCTGTTCGTGGGCGGCAGGCTGGTGGCGCGGCTCCAGAGGGTGGCGCCGTCGGCGGCCTTGAGGGCGAGCAGGTTCATGGCGCCGTCGAGGGCGTAGAGCACATCGCCCTCGGACGGCGGGTAGAGGGCGACGAGGTCCTTCGCCCACAGCCGGGCGCCTGTGTCCGGAGCGACGGTGGTGTATCCGCGGAGACTCGCGGTCGTGGACGTCTGCGAGGTGCTGCCCCAGAGGACCAGGCCGCCCGCCCGGGTGGTGCCGGTGACCGCGATGCCGTCACCTTCCGGCGACTTCCACCGCTCGGCGCCGGTCGACGCGTCGAGGCCCTGGAAGTGCCCGCTGTCGACCATGGCCACGAGCAGCGAACCATTGGCGAACTCCAGGTGCGGTGCGCCGGTCGCGGTCGCGGGCCGTTCCCACAGCTGTTTCCCGGACCGGACGTCGAGCGCGTGGATCTTTCCGTCGGTCCGTACCGTGTAGACGTGTCTGTCGTCCGCGATGGCGGCCGTGTTCTGGCCGCTCAGGTCCTTCCAGAGCGCGTTGCCGGTGCTCCGGTCGTAGCAGGCGCCCGAGGTCTTCCCGGCGCAGAGCAGCGCGGACGGCGTGACCGCCCGCAGGGCCATGTCGGGCTGCGGGAGGTCCGCGCTCCAGGACAGTTCGGGAGTGGCGGTCGCGCCCCGGCCGCCTGAGCGGAGCAGCAGCGCGGTGCCTCCGGCGGCCGCGGCCACGGCGAGCACCCGGGCGCCGGCCAGCAGCCGGCGCCTGCTGAACAGGGGCGTCCTCACCGCTTCGTGGAGGTACCGCTCCGACGCGTTCACCTGCAGCTCGACGGCGCCGAGCCAGCCCGCGGTGGTCACCGTACGCAGCCACACCTGCAGTTGCCCGACGGCCGGGCGCCGGGCCGGGTCCTTGTCGAGGCAGGCGGTGAGGATGCCGAGCAGTGCGTAGGGCACGCCCTCCAGCCGTGGTTCCTCGTGGGATGTGCGGTAGAGCAGCGCGTGCGCCGCGCCGGTACCGAAGGGCGGGGCTCCGGTACCGGCGAAGGCCAGCACGCTGCCGAGCGAGAACACATCGCTGGCGGGCGTGAGTTCGGCCCCCGTCGACTGCTCGGGCGACATGTAGCCGGGTGACCCGATGATCTGGCCGTCCGCGGTGAGCACCGTCCCGTCGACGGCCCGGCTGATGCCGAAGTCGATGACCCGGGGCCCGTCGCGGGCCAGCAGGATGTTGGACGGCTTGAGGTCGCGGTGGATCAGCCCCACGCGGTGGATGGCGGCCAGCGCCTCGGCCAGCCCGGCGCCGAGCACGCGCAGGGTGGCTTCCGGCATGGGCCCATGGGCCTGGATCGCTTCGCTGAGCGAGGGGCCGGGGATGTACTCGGTGGCCAGCCAGGGCTGCGGTCCTTCGGGGTCGGCGTCGACGACGGGCGCGGTGAAGGCGCCGCCGACCGCGCGGGCGGCGTCCACCTCTGCCGTGAAGCGCCGCCGGAAGCCGGGATCGGAGGTCAGCTCGGGACGGACGACCTTGACGGCGACGGCGCGCCCGCTGCGCGAGGCGGCCAGGTACACCCGGCCCATGCCGCCCGCGCCGAGTTCCCGGATCACCCGGTACGGCCCGATGTGCGGGGCGGAGCCGGCGGCCGGGGTGGCCGGCGTGGCCATCGGGCTGGTCATGAGGTGTCGCTCCGGAACGCGTAGAGGGTGGTGTCGGACGCGGCGTAGACGGTGCTGCCGACGGCCTGCAGCAACCACGCGTTCTTGCTCGCGGATTCGGCGCCGGAGGGCTGGTGCGCCCAGAGCAGCTTGCCGTCGGAGGCGCGCAGGACGAGGAAGCCCGGGGTGTCGCCTGCGGCGAACAGCGGGACCGCCACCAGGGACGTGGAGACGGCGGGGCCAGGGTTCAGCGAGTTCTGCGGGTCGAGGGTCAGCGGACTCGCGGTGTGCCACACCTGGTCGCCGCTGCCCGTATCGAGGGCGAAGACGGTGCCCTGGCCCTCGGCGACCACGTAGGCCCGCTGTCCCAGGACCGTGGTGGGGTTGAGCGTGGTCGTCGAGTTGACTGCGGTCCACAGGCGGTGGCCGTCCGAAGCGCGGAACGCCTGCACCTTGACGCTGGTGAGGAGCAGTGCCTTCCCGTCGCTGGCCAGGCCCGGGTAGTCGCCGGGCCTGACGACGTCACGGACCGTCCACCGCACCGCGCCGCTCCGCAGATCCACTCCGTGGACGTCACTGCCGTCGTGCAGAAAGCAGCCGACCCCGTCGGAGTAGGCGTGGAAGTCGCTGCCCTTCACCTTGTGGGACCACAGCAGCTTCCCGGTGACGAGGTCCACGGCGCGCACCTGGTAGGCCCTGTCGCCGCTGGTTCCGATCAGGGCGACCGAGCGGGCGACGAAGAAGACGTCGTGAATGGAGTCGGCGTAGGAGTCCCCGTCCTCCGGCCCGGTGACCGCGTGGGTGAACCGCAGGGTGCCGCCGCCGTCCACGCCGAGCAGATGGCCGCGCTCGCCGCCCCAGGCCGAGGCGAACAGCGTCGATCCCCGCACGCCGAGCCACTCGAGCTTGCCGGAGACGTCGGACGGCACCCGGGGGTCGGCCGTCCAGCGCTTCTGTCCGGTCGCGGAGTCGTAGCCGGTCGCGGTGGTCTTGTCCCAGTGCACGAGGGTGCCCCCGAGGAGCTCCAGGTGCGCGCCGGCCTGCAGTTGCTGCAGCGGCATCGACCACTGCGGCTTCGGTCCCGCCGCCACCTTGGCGCCGGGCCGGATCGTGGTGCCCGCGCTGCCGGGGGCGCCGCCCGGGGTGCGCCCGGGCTTCGACCTCCGGTCGATCAGGGCCGTGGCGCTCGCGGCGGCCCCGGCGGTGCCGCCGGCGGCGATCCACAGGAAGCGGCGGCGGCTCGGCCCGCCCGGGGCCGCCGTGTCCGGCGGGCCGACGGGGATCGGGGGTACGGCCAGCAGGGCGGCGGCGCTCGCTTCCCGTGCGGCGATGTCCGCCAGCAGGCCCGGGGTGAGCAGTGAGGAGGGTTCGACCGGACCCAGTGCGGTCAGCAGCGCGGTGACGGACGGCCTGCGGGCGGGCTCCTTGTCCAGACAGACCGCGACCAGGGGACGCAGAGCGTCGGGTACCCCGTCCAGTCGCGCCGGGGCGTGGACGGCCCGGTAGAGGATCCCGGGCGTGCTCCCGGTGCCGAAGGGACCCCCGCCGGTGGCCGCGAACGCCAGGACGCAGCCGAGGGAGAAGACATCGGCCGCCGGTCCGGTCTCGCGGCTCGACGCGATCTGCTCCGGAGCCATGAATCCGGGCGTTCCCATCACAGCGTTCGTCCGGGTCACCTGGGTCGCCTCCGCCACCCGGCTGATCCCGAAGTCGATGACACGGGGCCCGTCGTGGGCCAGGAGCACGTTCCCCGGTTTGAGGTCGCGGTGGACGATGCCGGCGGCGTGGATCGTCAGCAGCGCCTCGGCGAGTCCGGCGCCGAGGGCCCGCAGGGCCGGCTCGGACAGCGGGCCGAAGCGCGCCACGGCGTCGTGCAGGGACGGCGCGGGGATGTAGGCGGTGGCCAGCCACGGCTGCTCGGCGCCCGCGTCGGCGTCGAGCACCGGCGGGGTGAAGAACCCGCTCACCTTCCGGGCGGCGTCGGCCTCGCGCCGGAAGCGCCCGCGGAAGTCCGGCGCCTCGGTGTACTCGGGCCGGATCACCTTCAGCGCGACCAGCCGCGATCCCGGCGACCTGGCCAGGAAGACCCTGCCCATGCCGCCCTCGCCCAGGAGTTGGAGGACCTCGTAGGGGCCGATCCGGCCTGGGCTCTGCGACTGCGGTTGCCGCTGTTCCTGCCCCTGTTCCTGGATGGTGGTGCGCTGTCGCGGGGCGGTGGGGTCGTTGGCGCCGTACGCCGGTGTCCGCACGGTGTCGTGACGGCGGGTCAGCTGAGGGAGCCGAGTACGTCGCGGGCGGCGGCGACGGCGGCGTCCTCGGACTGTTGCTGGCGTGGGCCGGAGTCCGAGGTGTCATAGCCGAAACTCACGGAGAACGCGGCGTTGCCCTCGTGGACGATCACCGTTGCCTCTGCCAGGCCCCCCATGTCCTTGTCGACGGCGTGGACGACGTAGGCCTCTTCGCCGAGACCGGTGAGCGACCGGGAATCGGTGGTCGTGCGCATGTCCTTCAGGGCGTTGAGAGCGGTCGACTTGTCCATGTCGTACATGCCCTTCGCTCCGGGGCTGACCGTGAGGTGCACCCGCAGATGCAGCAGCCGGCCGCCGGAACCGGAGGGAGTGTCCCAGCTCGGCATCTTGGTGATCATCGCTGCCATGGTCGTGTTGTCGAACTGCGACGGCTTGCACTCGGTTCCGGGCGCGATGCTCGCGATGGTGGCCTCCTTGATCAGCCGGCACCCATCGGGGACGTGGGTGAACGTCCGTCCCGCCGGGGCCTGCGACGGAAGCTTGCCGTCGCCCGGGGCACCGGACGGACTCCCCGACGCGGCGTTCTTGTCATCGCCCCCGGATGTGGCGATGATCACGCCGACGATCGCGGCCACGACGAGCACGGCGCCGCCGATCAGCCAGGCCTTCCCACTCCCGCCCGGCCGCCCCCCGTTCGGCGGTCCGTACTGCGGCGGGGTCGGCGGGAGGTGCTGCGACCAGGCCGAGGGCGCGCCCGGCGGCTGGGCCGGGACCGGCGGCGGCAGCTGCCCCGGGGGCTGCGCCGCCGGTCCCCAGCCCGGCCCTCCCGGCATCCCCTGCCCTGCCGGCGTCCCCTGCCCGAGCGGCTGGGTGGGGTCGGTCCGGTAAGGGCCCTGCCGGGGGTCCATGGGGTTCTGCGGGGTCTCACTCACGGGGCAGTTCGCTTTCCGTCCGGTTCTCGGCATAGGGAACGGCGCAGGCCAGTCCCGTGGGCCGGGTCCGGGACGAAGGCGCACCGGTACCCCACGCACTTGCCAAAGTCTTCCGCGAGGCGCTGCAATGCTGATGAAATCTTGCTGAATCGGGGGACGCGGAGGACTACGGGGTGGGCGCAGATTCAACGGGGTGGCTACAGATCGACCTGCTCGGGCCGGCCAGAGCCACCAGGGGCGACGCACCGCTCGAACTCGGTCCGGTACGGCGGCAGGAAGTGCTGGCCGCGCTGGTCCTGCGGCCGGGCACCCTCGTCACCCACCAGCAGCTGCTCGACGACGTCTGGGGAGCCGATCCTCCGGGAACGGGCCATCGGGTCCTGCCGAGTTACGTCTATCCGCTGCGGAAGCTGCTGGACACGCGGGATGCCGGTCCTGCCGAGTCGTTGATCCGCAGCGAGCGCGGCGGCTACCGCTTCGTGGCCGGCGGGGCACGGAGGGACGTCGACGAGCTGGCCGAGCGGGCCGGCGGCGCCCGGCGCGCGCAGGCCGCCGGCGATCCCGCGGCCGCCCTCGACAACTTCGCCCTGGCCCTCGGGTTGTTCCGCGGCGAGCCGCTGACCGGTCTGCTGGGGCCGTTCGCGGACGCCGAACGGCAGCGGCTGGCGCAGCACCGGCGCACGCTCGAACGGGAGCGACTGGAGTGTCTGGTGCTGCTCGGCCGGTACACGGACGCCCTGGACGGCCTCGTGGTGCCGGCCGCGGCCCGGCCGTACGACGAACCGCTCGCCGCGCTTCGGATGCGCGCGCTGTACGGCAGCGACCGGCAGGTCGAGGCGCTGGCCGTCTACGGGGAGACACGGGACCGGCTCCTCGACGAGCTGGGGGTGGAGCCCGGCGAGGAACTGCGCCGGGTGCACCAGGGCGTCCTGCGCCGGGACGACGGGCTGCTGCTCGGCCGGGTGGTGCGGCAGCGCGCGGCCGGGTCGGCGCCCGCGCGCCCCGCGCCGCGGCGGAACGAACTGCCCGGGGACACCGCCTGCCTGGTCGGCCGCGAGGCCGAACTCGCTCTGCTCACCGCGCCCGCGTCCGCCGGCGCCGTGTCCGTGGCGGCCGTGGACGGCACGGCGGGTGTCGGCAAGACCGCGCTGGTGGTCCGCGCCGCCTGGACGCTCCGCGACCAGTACCCGGACGGCTGCCTGTTCGTGGACCTGCACGCGTACGGCACCGGCCAGGAGAGCGCAGGACCGCAGCGGACGCTGCACCGGCTGCTGCGCGCGGTCGGGAGCGCCGACGGTGAACTGCCGGACGAGCTGGACGAGCTGGTGACGGCCTGGCGTGCGGCGACGAGTTCGCTGCGGCTGCTGCTGGTCGTGGACGACGCTCCCAGCGCCGAGCTGGTGCGCCCGCTGCTGCCCGCCGGGCCGGGCAGCAGGGTGCTGGTGGTGGGCCGGCAGCGGCTGTCCGGGCTCGACGCCGACCTGCGGCTCACCGTGGAGCCGCTCGGCACGGGCGAGGGGGTCGCGCTGCTCCGGCACCTCCTCGGCGAGGCGCGCGCGGACCGGGAGCCGGAGGCCGCGCGGGAACTCGCCCGGCGCTGCGGCGGTCTGCCGCTGGCGCTGCGGATCACCGGGGCCCGGCTGCAGAACCGCCGGTCCTGGACGCTGGCCCACCTGGTGGACCGGCTGTCGGACGACGAGCGCCGCCTCGGTGAACTGCGGGCCGAGGACCGCAGCGTGGAGGCGGCCTTCCGGATGTCCTACGACCAGCTCGCGCCCGGGCCGCAGCGCGGTTTCCGCGCGCTGGGCCTGTCGCCGACGGCCGGGTTCGACGCGCTCACCCCGGCCGTCATGCTGGGTTGCTCCCGCGAGGACGCCGAGGACGTCCTGGAACAACTGGTCGACGCGAGTCTGCTGCAGCAGCCGCGGCCGGGCCGCTACCGGCTGCACGACCTGGTGCGGGACCACACGCTGCGGCTCGCCGCCGCGGAGCCCGAGGAGTCCGCGGCCGCCCGCGCCGCCGTGCTGCACCTCTACACGGCCGCCGGCCGGATCGCCAGCGACTGGGGCCCCGAGGGCTTCCCGACGGGACCGGACGTCACCGGCTCGCCGTTCGCCGACTGGCAGGCCGCCGCTGCCTGGTTGGACGCCGCGGCCTGCCAACTGGTCGATGTGGTGGCCTGCGCGGTGACCGCCGGGGAGGTCGACCACGCCTGCTGGATCGCCGAGGGCCTGGTCGATCATCTGGTCCGCCAGGGGCGCTATCACGAGTGCCGGTCGGCCCTGGAACTCGCGCTGACCTGCGCGGACACGGCCGATGACCGGCGGATGCCCTCCTCCCTGCGGAGCTGTATGGGCATCGTCGACATCTACCAGGGGCGGTTCCGGCAGGCGCACGCCTGGTTCACCGACGCACTGCGCATCGCCCGCCGCCTGGGCGATCTGCGGGAACAGGCGCGGGCGCTGGCCGGGATGGGCGCCTCGGAGCGGTCGCTGGACCGCACCGGGGAGGCGGTCGCCCACCTGAGTGAGGTGGTGGAGCTGGCGGCCCGGCTCGACGACGACTGGCTGGGCGGGATGTCGACCTGCAACCTCGGCGCCATCCACCACCATCAGGGGCGCTACGAGGACGCGCTCGCGTACTTCGCCACCTCCCTCGCGTTCGCCGAGAAGATCGACCGGCCCAGGATGATCAGCAAGACCCTGTGTCACGCCGCCGAGGTCCATCTCGACCTCGGACGGCACGCGGAGGCCAGAGGCCTGCTCCGGCGGGCGGCAGAACTGGCCCGGGAGGTCGGGGACCTGCCGCTGCGCGCGGTGAGCCTGTCGCGGCTCGGCGCCGCGGAGCACGGCGAGGGCGATCTGCCCTCGGCCGTCGCCCTCCACCACGAAGCCCTCTCCACCCTCAACGAGCACACCAGCACGGCGCTGGAGATGGAGGTCCGCAGCCGCCTCGGGAGCACCTACGCGGCAGCGGGCCGCCGCACCGAGGCGGAGCAGCAGTTCCGGACCGCCCTCGCCCTGGCCGGGGCCATGGACCACCCCCGGGAACAGGGCATGGCCCTGGCCGGCCTGCGGGACTGCTGAACGGCGGGGCGTCAGGGGGCCGGGCGAAGGGGGCCGGGCGTCAGGAGGTCGGGGCGGCGCCCCCGGGGACCAGGCCGTCGGCGACCAGGCCGGCGAGGACCGCCTGGCCCAGGGCCTGTACGGCGGACTGGGGACGGACCATCACCGTGAACTCCTTGACCCGGCCGGCCTCGTCGAACTGGAGCATGTCGATGCCGTGGATCTCCTTGCCGTCCACGGTGGCCCGGAAGACGAGGATCTCCGACGGGGCCTCTGCGCCGTCGGTACTGGTCTCGGCCGTGCCGTCGAACCGTCCGACGTAGCGGAAGTCCTCGAAGGTGCGCAGCAGCACGCCGAAGAGCCCCAACACCATGGCCTTGCCCTCGAAGGGCGTGAACTTCACCGGGCTGTAGAAGCGGATGTCGTCGGTGAACAGGTCGTCCAGTGCGGCGAGATCGCGCTTCTCCACGGCGGTACGGAAGCGTTCGGCAGTCTCCATGACCCCTCCAGATACGCAGGTGCCCCGAGTTCGGATACTCAAGGATATGACTAATCATGTTCTTGGGTAGGATGCGGTGCCGGACGGAGAAAGGGAAGGGGCCGCTTCGATGGCTTTGCGACATGCCGTGCTGGCGGCGCTGCTGGACGGCGAGTACAGCGGATACCAGCTGGCGAAGGCGTTCGACATCGGCGTCGGGAACTTCTGGCACGCCCTGCCCCAGCAGCTCTACGCCGAGCTGACGAAGCTGGAGAAGGAAGGACTCGTCGCGGGCCGGCAGGTGGTCCAGGAGTCCCGGCCCAACAAGCGCATGTTCCACGTCACCGACGCCGGCCTCGCCGAACTGGAGGCCTTCGCCGCGGCCCCGTCCAAGCCCTCGGTGATCCGCGACGACCTCCTCGTCAAGGTCCAGGCCGTCGACCGCGTCGGCACCGCGCCCGTGCTCGAACAGCTCCAGGAGCGCGCCGCCGCGGCCGAGGCCAAGATCGAGCTCCTCGGCACACTGCTGCACCAGCTGCGCGGCGACGCCGACGAGGAGGAGTTCCTGCGCCACGGCGAGCGGATCGGGCCCTATCTGACCTGCCTGCGCGGCCTGGCCTTCGAGCAGGACCACCGGGACTGGTGCCTGCGGATCGCAGCCGTGCTGCGGGATAGGCAGTCGACCCATGCCGAACGGTGAATACCTGCGCTACGTCGCGCTGGGTGACAGTCAGACCGAAGGGCTCGGCGACGGGGACGACACCGTCGGCCTGCGGGGCTTCGCCGACCGGTTCGCGGAGCACCTCAGGGCCGTCAACCCCGGCCTTCAGTACGCGAATCTGGCCGTACGAGGACGCGTCGCCGGCCAGGTCCGCGCCGAACAGCTGGAGCCCGCCCTGGCTCTGCGCCCCGACCTGGCCACCGTGGTCGCCGGGGTCAACGACCTGCTCAGGCCCCGGTTCGACGCCGCGGAGGTGGCCGGGCAGCTGGAGGAGATGTTCGCCGCGCTCACCGCCTCCGGAGCCCACGTGGTCACCCTCACCTTCCCCGACATCGGGAAGATCGCACCGCTCGCCCGGCCCCTCGCGTCCCGCGTCCTCGACCTCAACGACCGGATCCGCACCGCGGCCGCCCGGCACGGCGTCTCGGTCGCCGAAACCGCCGCGCCTCCCGTCACCACCGACCCGCGCATGTGGACCGTGGACCGGCTCCACGCCAGCCCCCTCGGCCACGAGCGGATCGCAGCGGCCATCGCCGACGCCGTCCGGCTGCCGGGCAGCAGCGACGCGTGGACCCACCCGCTGCCGCCCCAGGCGGCCCCCACCCGGCGGCAGACCGCGGCGGCCGAACTGCGCTGGGCGACCGCGTTCCTCGGCCCCTGGCTCGGACGCCGGCTGCGCGGCCGGTCCTCCGGCGACGGCCGCACGGCGAAGCGCCCCCGGCTGCTGCCGCTGAGCGCCCCGCACGACGCCCCGGCGGACACCGGCCTGCGCGAAGCGCCCTCGGACCCGGCCTAGGCCGGGTCTGGCAAATCCCTCCCCCAGCTACGGCTGGGAGGTGCCCCCAGCCCGGGGCGCCTGGCACGCACGCTCTTCGGGCGGACGCCGGTATGTGTCGGACCCGGCCTAGCGCCTTTGGGTTGCGGACCTGCGGGGAAGCGGTCCATTGTGGAAATGCGTGGGGTGTGCTTCTTTGACCGGAGGCGGCCGTTATGGGTGTACCTGTTGTCCCTCCCCCTCCTGCGGCCCGGCCTCCGTCGGGACCTGGATCGACGGAGAAGGGGCTCAAGGACGGCGCGCTGGGGCTGTTCTCCAGCATGGTGATCGGCCTGGCCTCGACGGCGCCCGCCTACAGTCTCGCGGCGACCCTCGGGGTCATCGTCGCGGTCGTCGGGTTCCAGTCACCGATCGTGATCATCCTGGCCTTCATCCCGATGTTCCTGATCGCCTACGCGTACAAGCAGCTCAACGAGGCGGACCCGGACTGCGGCACCACCTTCACCTGGGCCTCCAGGGCCTTCGGCCCGCGGACCGGCTGGATGGGCGGCTGGGGCATCATCGCCGCCGACATCATCGTCATGGCGAATCTGGCCCAGATCGCCGGGGCCTACGGCTTCCAGCTCATCGGCGCCGACGGGCTGGCCCAGAACACCACGTGGGTCACCGTGGTCGGCGTGCTGTGGATCGCCGTGATGACGCTGATCTGCTACATCGGCATCGAGCTCTCGGCCAACCTGCAGAAGGTGCTGCTCACCATCGAGATCGTGGTGCTCTTCCTGCTGGCCATCACCGCGCTGGTCAAGGTGTACGGGGGAACGGCGCCGAGCGTGGCGACGGAGGTCTCGTGGTCGTGGTTCAACCCCGCCAAGATCGACTCCCTGGACGCCCTCACCAAGGGCATCCTCGCCGGAATCTTCATCTACTGGGGCTGGGACACGGCCGTGTCGGTCAACGAGGAGACCAAGGACCGCGGCCGTACCCCGGGCCGGGCCGCGGTCATGTCCACCGTCATCCTGCTGCTCGTCTACGTCGTGGTCACCGTGTCCGCGCAGGCCTTCGCCGGGGTCGGGGACAAGGGCATCGGGCTCGCCAACCCCGACAACTCCGGGGACGTGCTGTCCAGCCTCGGGAACGAGGTCTTCGGTACCGGGGGCTGGGGCGGCTTCGCCACCAAACTCCTGATCTTCATGGTGCTCACCTCGGCCGCGGCCTCCACCCAGACCACCATCCTGCCGACGGCGCGCACCACGCTCTCGATGGCCGCGTTCAAGGCGATCCCGGACCGGTTCGCCCGGATGCACCCCCGGTTCCTCACCCCGACCTGGTCGACGGTGGGCATGGGACTGGCCTCCATCGCCTTCTACGTGATGCTGACCCGCGTCAGTGAGAACGTGCTGGCCGACTCCATCGGTTCGGTGGGCCTGATGATCGCCTTCTACTACGGGCTCACCGGGTTCGCCTGTGTCTGGTACTACCGCAAGGTGCTGACCCGGAGCCCGCGCGATCTGTGGGGCAAGGGGATCATGCCGGGGATCGGCGGCGTCCTGTTGCTGTACTTCTTCATCAACGCCTGCGTGGTGTACTCCGCCTCGGACTACGGCAGCACCTCGTGGACCCTGCCGTTCCCGCCGCACTGGACGTTCGGCGGAGTCTTCGTCACCGGTATCGGCGCGCTGGTGCTCGGCGGCATTCTGATGCTCGTCTACCGGGTGATCCGCCCCGCGTTCTTCCGCAAGGAGACCATCGCCGTCTCCGCCCATCAACCCGGCGACGGTCCCCTCCCGGAGCGGGAACCGCGGTAGGGATTCCGCCGGTCGGCGCCGGCCCGGCAGGACAGCGGTCCGGCTGTCCAGGAGCCGTGGCCGGGCCTTGTGGGGCACGGTTCACCCAGTGGTTCGTCTGCCGCCACGCACCGTACGAACGGAATTGGCGAGAACTCGCCCAACCGTTCTCGGGGGTCTTCGCGCGGCTTTCCGGCACTTTACCTGCGTAAAATTGGCCGCCCTTGAACCGGCTCCGGGCGCAGGCTAGTGTTGCCCTCAAGTGCCACTTGAACACAGCTCGCCTCAAAGACATGACTCGCGCGAAGTACCTGAGCAGTAGGCGTCAGGAAAACGCTAATGCGTTCTCCCGCCCGCCACACCGCCGACCCGCCGAAGCTGTTCACGGGAGGAGCAAGCCTGAGAGATGAGCGGAATTCAATATTCCGAATTGACGTCCTCCAGTGCCGCCGGCCACCCCTCCCGACCTTCACAGACTCTGCACAGGCCCTGCACGGCACCTCGGGCGCGGGCGGCCCTCCCGGAGAGGGACTCCCCGGGGACGCGGGGCTCATATTCGGCCGCCCGGGCGATGACGACAGCACCGGCCGGCCCTCCTTTCCCCTTGCCTTCATCAGTGGTATCCGCACGCATTGACACGCCATCCCATACCGGCTCTCCTGCCGGTTCATCAACCGGTTTACACGAGGTGCCAGCTCCGAATGAAGAAGCACTTGACCAGTCTTCGGGCATATCTTGAGGAACTGCGGGAAATAGGCGACTTACGCGAAATCGACGACGAGGTGAGTACCAAACTCGAGGCCGGCGCGGTGATCCGTTACGCCGTGGAGAACCAACTGCCCGCACCCCTGTTCAACCGGCTCGCCGGACACCCGCCGGGCTATCGGATCCTCGGAGCACCGGGAGCACTGAGCTCGCTGCCCGAGGCACGCTGGGCACGGGTCGCGCTGTCGCTGGGGCTGGAGCCCGGGACCCATCCGCTGGCCATCGTGGACCAGCTCACGGCCGCGCTCGACGCCGAACCCATCCCGCCGGTGGAGATCACCGACGCACCCTGCCAGCAGAACGTGCTGCTCGGCGACGAGGCCACGCTGGACGCGTTCCCGGTGCCGCTGGTGCACGCGGGCGACGCCGGGCGCTACCTCAACACCTGGGGCGTCATCATCGTGCGCAGCCCGGACGGCTCGTGGACCAACTGGGCCATCACGCGGGTGATGGCGGCCGACAGCCGGACGCTGGTCGTCATGATCAACCCGCCGCAGGACATCGGGAAGATCTACGCGATGTGGAAGGAGCGCGGCGAACCCATGCCCGCCGCGCTGGTCCAGGGCAGCGAACCGGCGATCCCGTTCGCGGGCGGGATGGCGCTGCCCTCCGGCCGTGACGAGTCCGGGTACCTCGGCGGCTACTTCGGCGAACCGCTGGAGGTGACGCGCTGCCGCACCGTCGATCTGCAGGTGCCGGCCTCCGCGGAGATCGTCGTCGAGGGTCATGTCTCGCTCGACGAGACCCTGCCGGAGGGGCCGATGGGCGAGTTCTTCGGCTACATATCCGGGCAGCCCCGACAGCGGCCGGTCTTCCATATCTCCGCGATCACCCACCGGGACGACCCGATCCTGCCGGTGGTCTCGGCGGGCAAGCCGGTCGAGGAGGTCCACACCGTGGTGGGCCCCACGCACGCCGCCGAGGTGCTGCGCAATCTGCGCGGTGCCGGGCTGCCGGTGACCGCCGCGTGGCTGATCCCGGAAGGCTCGTGCACGCTGGCCGCGATCACCGTGCCGCGCGACTGGCGGCAGTGGGGCGGCGGCATCCACACCACGACCCGCATGCTGACCCGGGCCATCGCGAATGTGGTGCTCCGGCCCAAGGTGGGTTTCTGGATCACCCGGATCCTGGTGCTCGACGACGACCTCGACCCCACCGATCTGCGCGATCTGGCCTGGGGGTTCGCCACCCGCTGCCATCCGGTGCAGGGGCAGGTCCTCATCGAGGACCAGCTGTTCACCCCGCTGCACATCATCTACTCCGCCGCCGAGATGCAGAGCCTGAGCGGCCCGAAGATGGCGTACGACTGCCTGCTCTCCCCGGACGCGGACAAGCGGCCCGTGAGCACCGCCTTCGAGCAGAACTTCCCCGAGCACATCAAGCGGCGGGCGCGCGCCCTGTGGGACCGGCCGGGCAGCTGACCGGTCCCGCAGCGGCCGGCCGCCGCACCGGAAACCGGCCCGCCCGACCGGCCGCTGCCACGAACAGCCCCTCGCCGTATCGATCCGATCTGGAGACCGGGACACCATGAACCTTTCCGACCAGCTCACCGCCACCGTGGCCGACGAACTGGCGCAGTGCGGGGTCACGGAGGCGGTGATCTCCCCCGGGCTGCACTCGGGGCTGCTCGCCTCCGCCCTGTACCGGCACCCGGGCCTGCGGCTGCACGTACGGATCGACGAACGCTCCGCCGGATTCCTCGCGCTCGGGCTCGCCCGGGCCAGCGGCCGCCCGGTCGCGGTCGCCTGCACCTCCGGCACCGCGGCGGCCAACCTGCACCCGGCGGTCCTCGAGGCGCGGCACGCCCGGGTGCCGCTCGTCGTGATCACCACGGACCGCAAGCCGGTCTGGCGCGGCACGGGCGCCAACCAGACGACCGACCAGGTGCGGATGTTCGGCACCTCGACCGGGTTCTTCGCCGAGCTGGAGTCCGTCCCCGGCGACGAGGCGACCACCGGGTACTGGCGTTCGGTGCTCTCCCGTACCGTCGCGGCCGCGGCCGGAGGGCCCGTCCAGCTCAATCTGATGCTGCCCGACCCGCTGGAGAACACCGCCGACGCCGAGGCCGGCCGGGCGGGCGTCGCGAACCAGGAACCGCGCCCGAGGATACGCGTGGTGCGCAGCCTGCCCGAACCGCAGGCGCTGGAGGTCCCGGCGCGCGGGGTGGTCGTGGTCGGTGACGCCGCGGCGGACCCGGCCGGCGCCGTGGCCTTCGCCGAGCAGGCCGGCTGGCCGCTGCTGGCCGAACCGCAGAGCGGTGCCCGCCAGGGCGGCAACGCGATCACGACGTACGGCTATCTGCTGTCGCACCCCGGGTTCCGCGCCGTGGCGCACCCCGAGGCGGTGGTCGCCGTCGGCCGGGCCGGGGTGAACCTGGCACTGCTCAACTACCTCGGCTCCGTCAAGGAGTTGATCGTCGTGGATCCGGCGGAGGACTGGGCCGATCCGGCGCGCACCGCGACCAAGGTGATCTCCCGGCTCGGGAAGCCCGTGCAGGAGCGGACGGATCCGGACTGGCTGCGGCTGTGGCGGGACGCGGACAAGGCGGCCCTGGAGGCGCTCGACAGCACGCTCGACGCGGGCGGGGTCACCGAGCCCCGGATCGCCCGTGACCTGGCGGCCGCGCTGCCACCCGGATCGCTGCTGTTCGCCGCGTCCAGCATGCCGGTACGCGATGTCGAGCGGACCCTGCGGCCGCGCGGCGATCTGCGCGTCCTGGCCAACCGGGGGCTGAGCGGGATCGACGGGGCGGTGTCCAGCGCGATCGGCGCCGCACTGGCCCATGAGGCCGAGACGTCGGGGCGCGCGTACGCCCTGCTGGGTGACCTGTCCCTGCTGCACGACCAGAACGGGCTGATCACCGGGGCGGCTCCGGCCCGGCCGGACCTGGTGATCGTCGTGGTCAACAACAACGGCGGCGGGATCTTCTCGATGACCCCGCAGAGCGAACCCATCGACGGCTTCGAGACGTTCTTCGGCACGCCGCACAACGTGCGGCTCGACGCCGTCGCCCGCGCCGCCGACTGGCCGTACACCAGAGCCGGTTCGATGACGGAGCTGCTGGACGCGGTCCGGGCGCCAGGCCCCCGGCTCGTCGAGGTCGTCACCGACCGGCGGGGCAACGCCGAGTTCCACCGCTTCCTGGCGGGCGCCGTCGGCCAGGCGATCAGCGAGTCGCTGACCGGTCCCGCACCCGAGGCGGAGTGAAGGCGGGGCTGCCATGAGGAACCTGCGCGGCAACCCGTGGGCCACGCTGATCGTCATCTCGCTCGGCTACTTCATGACGCTGCTCGACCTGACGATCGTCAACATCGCCATCCCGGACGTGGTCGATGACCTGGGTGCCTCGCTCGATCAGATCCTGTGGGTCATCAACGGCTACACCCTGGTGCTCGCGGCGCTGCTGATCACCGCGGGACGCATCGGCGACCTGTGGGGCCCGCGCAGCACCTTCGCGGCCGGCGTCGTCCTGTTCACGCTCGCCTCGATGGCTTGCGGGTTCGCCACCGATCCGGGTCAGCTGATCGCGTTCCGGGCGGTGCAGGGGCTGGGGGCGGCGATCCTGATGCCGCAGACCCTGACCATCCTCACCCACAGCTTCCCGCCCGAGCGGCGCGGTACCGCCTTCGGGATCTGGGGCGCGGTGGCGGGCATCGCCGCGATCGCCGGGCCGACGGTGGGCGGTCTGCTCGTCACCGCGTTCGGCTGGCGGTGGATCTTCTTCATCAATCTGCCGATCGCGATCGTCGTGCTGGCCGGAACGTTCGCGGTCGTCACCGAGGTCCGCGAGAGCAGATCGCGCCGGCTCGACCCGCTCGGCGTGCTGCTGATCACGCTGGCGCTGCTGGCGCTCTGCTACGGGCTGGTCGAGGGGCAGCGCTACGACTGGGGAACGGTGGTCTCGTTCATCAGCATTCCGCTGGTGCTCGGCGTCGGAGTGGTACTCCTCGCCGTCTTCCTCGGGTTGCAAGCCCGCTCGCAGGAACGGGATCCGCTGATCCCGTTCGCCCTGTTCCGGGACCGCGACTACGCGCTGATGAACGTCGTCGGCGGTGCGGTCAACATCGGCATGCTCGGCTTCCTGCTGCTCTTCAACCTCTATCTGCAGTCGGTGGCCGGGATGAGCGCGCTGCGGGCGGGGCTCACCCTGGCGCCCGCCGCGATGGTGTCGATGGTCCTGGCGCCGCTGGCGGGGCGGCTGACCGACCGGATCGACGGCCGCTACATCCTGGTCTCCGGGCTGCTGCTGTTCGCGGCCGGGATGGGGTGGATGGCCGCGATCGCCCAACCGGACTCCCGCTGGTACCACTTCCTGCCCCCGCTGCTCGTCGCCGGAGCCGGCATGGGGGGGACGTTCGCGCCGATGCCGACCATCGCGATGCGCGGGGTACGGCCCGAACTCAGCGGGGCGGCCTCCGGGGTCTTCAACTCCAACCGGCAGTTCGGCGCGGTCATCGGCACCGCGGCGGTCGGTGCGCTGCTGCAGAACCGGCTCGTCGCGTCGATCGGCGACCAGGCGAACAGCCGCTCCCTGGCGCTGCCGGAGCAGTACCGCGCCTCCTTCGTGTCGGGGCTGCGCTCCACCGCCGAACGCGGCCTCGAAGTCGGGGCGGGCAGCGCACCCGGGCCGCCGGCCGGGGTGCCCGCCGAGTTGGCCGGTCAACTCAGGGAGGCCGGGCGACAGGCCCTGGCCCACGGATTCATCGACGCGATGCACGCGACGATCGCCCTGCCCGTGGCCGTGACCGCGCTCGCCGCCCTCACCTGTCTGGCCGTCAAGAGGCCGGCCGTAAGGCCCGCCGTCGAAAAGGAAGACCGAAAGAAAGCGATGACGCAATGAGTGGCAATGACCGGACGAACGGCCCGGTGGACGAGGAATCGACGTCGGATCAGGAAAGGGCGGCCGCGAGCCGCAAACTGCTCGGTGCGCTCACCGGATCCTGGGTGGCACAGGCCTGTTATACGGCCGCGGTGCTCGGCATTTCCGACGTCCTGGCCGAAGGTCCCAAAGCGGCGGCGGAGATAGCCGCGGAATGCAATGCGCATCCGGACGGGGTGCACCGCATTCTGCGGGCGCTCGCCTCGGTCGGGATCTTCGAACAGGACGAGCAGGACAGGTTCTCGCTCACTCCGGTCTCCGCCCTGCTCCGCTCGGATGTGCCCAACTCGATGCGGAACAGCGCGATCATGCTCGGCGAGGAGGTGTTCCGCTCGTTCGGCGCGCTCGTGCACGCCGTACGCACCGGAACGCCCGCCTTCGACGAGGTGCACGGCATGCCGATGTACACCTATCTGCAGGAGCACAAGGAGGTCGCCCGCACCTTCAACGCGGCGCTGGGCAGCCGCGGCGCGGTGCCCGCCGCGTTCGCGCAGTGCTCACTCGACGGTGTCCGCACGGTCGTGGACATCGGCGGCGGCAACGGGAACCTGCTGGCCGAGGTGCTCACCGACCGCCCGGAACTGCACGGAGTGCTTCTCGAACTGCCCGAGGCGGTGAACCAGGCCCGGCAGCGGCTGGAAGCAGCGGGCCTCACCGACCGGACGACGCTGGTGGAGGGCAGCTTCTTCGAGGAGGTCCCCACCGGCGGCGACCTCTATCTGCTCTCCCGCTGTCTGCACAACTGGACCGACGAGAAGGCCCTGGCCATTCTGCGCACCACCCGCGCGGCCCTGCCGGCAGGCGGCCGCCTGGTGATCCTGGAGAAGATCATCCCCTCAGGACCCGGCCCCAGCCAGGCCAAGGTGTACGACCTGCTGATGCTGGCGATGGTCGAGGGCCGCAACAGGACGGGACCGGAGTACCGCGCGCTCGCCGAGAAAGCGGGCTTCGAGGTCACCGCCGTCCGTCCGGCCCCGGCCACCGACCCCAACGGGGAAGGCGCCATCGAGGTCATTGCCGTCTGACGCGTGAGGAGTACTGCCCGTGATGCCCTGAGAAACCCACCGGAACTCACCGCAATTCCTCGATCGCCGAACCGCCGCCCGCACCGCGGCGGCTTCCGCGTTTTCCTCCCGGCGCAGAAAGCCAGGACTTCCGGACGGTGACACCGTGAGTTGGAAAAGATATTACCCGCATCCGAACCAAGTACTGAGAGACTGCAACTCGTGACCCAAGAACGCGCGTTATTGCACGTCAGGGATTTCGAAGAAGAGGCTCGCCGGCGCCTTTCCCCGCCGGTGTGGGACTATCTGGCCGGAGGCAGTGGCGATGAATCCGCCGTCCATGCCAACCAGGCCGTACTCGACCGGCTGGGACTGCATCCTCGGGTCCTCACCGGTACCGCCGGGCCCGACCTCGGCACCACTTTGCTGGGGCGCCCGCTGCGGGTGCCGCTCGGAGTGGCGCCGATGGCGCACCACCGGCTGTTCCACCCCGAGGGCGAGGTGGCCACCGCCCAGGGGGCGGGTTCCGCCGGCGCCCTGTTCATCGCCAGCATCTTCGCCAACCGGACACTGCAGGAGATGGCCGGCGCGGCGTCCGGACCGCTGTGGCTGCAGCTGTACTGGCTGCGCCGCCGCGACCAGTTGGAGAAGCTCGTCGCGAGCGCCGAGGAGGCCGGATTCGGCGCGCTGGTGCTCACGGTGGACGCCCCGGTGGTCGCCCGCAGACCGCGGGACCTGCGCAACGCGTTCTCGGTCCCCGCGGACGTACGTGCGGTCAACCTGGACTCCTCGGTCATGACCACCACCCATCGCGCCGTCGCCGGTACGTCGGCGCTCGCGGCACACTCCGCCGAGCAGTTCGACACCTCGGTGGGCTGGGCCGACCTGGCCTGGCTGCGCGGGCGCACCAAACTGCCGCTGCTTCTCAAGGGCGTACTGACCGCCCAGGACGCCCGGCTCGCGGTCGAGCACGGCATGGACGGCGTCGTCGTCTCCAACCACGGCGGCCGCCAACTGCCCGGCGCCGTCACGGCGGTGGCGGCGCTGCCCGAGATCGCCGCCGAAGTGCGCGGACGGTGCGCGGTGCTCGTGGACGGCTCCTTCCGCCACGGCTCCGACGTCCTCAAAGCGCTGGCGCTGGGCGCCGACACCGTCCTGATCGGACGGCCCGCGCTGTGGGGTCTCACCTGCGGCGGGTCCACCGGGGTGGCGGCGGTACTCGGCCTGCTGCGCGACGAGCTGGCCGAGGCGATGCTGCTCTGCGGTCTGCCGGAACTCAACCTGGTCGACCGGACGCTGCTCCATCCGCACGACCGGCCGCCCGGCGGACGCCCCGCCTAGGAACAGCGCCATCCGCCAGCGGACCAGTACTTTCACAACGGGGGAACACCGTGCACATCAGCAGTGACTCGACCGAACTTCTCGTCCAGCGCCGGGAGGCCATGGGCCTCACTCAGGAGGACCTGGCCCGGCGTACCGGGCTGAGCGTCCGCATGATCAGTGACCTGGAACGCGGGAGGACCCGCAAACCCCATCCCCGCTCCCTGCAACTCCTCACCACCGCACTGGAGTTAGATCCGAGCGACATGGCGCGGCTCGCCTCCGGGCGAGCCTCCGACGGGGACCCCGCGGCGGTGCCCGGGCCGCCCGGCAAGCCCGTCGCCCAGGTGGTGGTCCCGCAGCAGATACCCATGGCGGCCCGCCACTTCGCCGGCCGGGACCGCGAGCTGCGCTCGCTCACCGCGCTGCTCGAACACCAGGGCCGGCACGCCGGTCTCGCCGTGATCGACGGCCCGCTGGGGGTGGGCAAGACCGCCCTCGCCGTGCGCTGGGCCCATCAGCACGCCGACCGCTTTCCGGACGGCCAGCTCTATGTGAACCTGCGCGGCAGCACGCCCGCCCGGCTGGGGCCGGACGAGGCGATCGCGGACTTCCTCGACTCGCTCGGCGTGCAGCCGGACCAGGTGCCCGCCGGGCTGCCCGCGCGGTCGGCGCTGCTGCGGAGCCTGCTGGCCGGCAAGCGGATGCTGCTGGTGCTGGACGACGCGCAGTCCGCGGAACAGGTGTCGCCGCTGCTGCCGGGCGCCGCGGGGTGTCTGACGCTGGTGACCAGCCGCCGCAAGCTCGTCAGCCTGGTGGCTCATCACGGGGCGCACCCGGTCAGCCTCGATGTGCTCTCCTTCCAGGACGCCCGGGCCTCGCTGGAGGTGCTGCTCGGCCACAGCAGGGTGGTGGCCGAGGAGGAGGCGACGGCCGAGTTGATCAAAATCTGCCGCCGCTCCCCCCTCGCGCTGAGTACGGCCGGCGCGCACGCCGCCCTGCACCCGTCCATGCGGATCACCACCCTGGTCGCGCAACTGCCCGTCCAGCCAGGCCCGCACCTTCCCGGCGTGGAGCTCTTCTGACCCCCGCCCTCCGACCTCGAGCCACCGATCCCGCCGTCGCGCCCGGCCGTACGGTCAGACGGGGGTGAGCAGCGACCCGAACGCCGAGGCGAGCCAGGGCTTCCGTCCCCCGGCGACGATCCGGCCGCGCAGCACCTGGCCCCACTGTCCGACCCGGCCGTAGCCCATCAGCACGAAGGCCGCCGGGTCGGCGGTGATCCGGCAGTCCGCGCGGGCGCCCGCCGGGGTCACCTCGGCCGTCCCGTCGTCCACCGCGAACCGGTATCCCGGGCCGCCGCGGAAGCGCAACTCGTACGCGATGTGCCTCCCGGCGGCCCGCTTCCGGTCGACGTACTCCGGGGCCATGGCGAGCACGCCCTCGACGATCAGCAGCGCGTCCCGGCGGTCCACCGGCCAGGGCGTCCGCCGGGCGCGGGCGATGTCCAGGCCGTGGACGACCTGTTCGCCGAGCAGGGTCGCCGCCATCACCGGCACGGTCATGTGCAGGCCGTTGGTGGTGAGGACGGGTTCGTCCGGGCGGCGGCGGCCGGCCGCCGCACCGAAGTCGGCGGCCGCCGACTCCAGCAGGTCCGCGAGCACCTTCGGGTCCCGCTCGGGGAACCCGGCGAGCAGATGGGTGTTGGCGGCGGCGTTCAGCTCGCCCGGGGTCACTCCCGGCCCGGTGGGCAGGACGTCCAGCACGGTGCGGGCGTCCAGTTCGCCGCCGGCGAAGCCCGCGTAGTGCTGGAGCTCCACGACGAGATGGGCGGCGGTCTCACCGATGGTCCACGCCAGGCCCGGCACGGGCGCGCCGGGCTCCGGCACGGTCCGCAGCAGCGCGGCCGTGCGGGCCGCGGCCCGCCGCAGGTCTTCCGGGGTCGTGGTGAAGTCGGGGAACATCCGCGTCACCACACCCGCAGCCGGCGCAGCAGCGCCGCCTGCTCCGGATCGCCGTACGCGGTGACGTCCAGTTCCTCCCAGCTGCCGCGCTGGGTGATCCAGCGGACGAACGAGGTGGTGTCGCCGGCGACCCGCAGCGTCCGGCCGC
This sequence comes from Streptomyces sp. SID13666, assembly GCF_010548325.1. Lineage (NCBI taxonomy): Bacteria > Bacillati > Actinomycetota > Actinomycetes > Kitasatosporales > Streptomycetaceae > Streptomyces > Streptomyces sp. SID13666. Next base: position 22,712 of record NZ_JAAGLX010000033.1, read on the forward strand.
CGGCCCCCAGCTTGATGGTGCGGCCGCCGGGCCCGTCGAGCACCAGGTCGGCCGAGCCCGAGAGCCCGGCGAGCAGCTCCCGGTTCTGCTGCGGCAGGGCCGCCTCGATCCAGTCGATCGCGGCCGTGAGCCGCAGCTCGTCGGAGGGTGGCGGCGTCCCGGTCAGCGGGCCGCGCGGAGCGAACAGGTCGGCGCGGATGTGGGTGTAGTGGTCGAAGGCGAAGGCGTTGGGCAGCAGCGCCGCCGGATGCGTCCCGAGGTCACCGAGGTCCAGCTGCCGGTCGACGGCCGCGAGGCGCTCCAGCGCCCCGATGGCCTGGGTGCTGACCGATGCGTAGTCCCGTACGACCTGGGCGGCCGACCAGGAGCGCCGGAACTCCACATGGACGTCCTGCGCCCGCTCGGTCGCGAGGCCCGCGGTGTCGGGCAGCGTCCCCGGAGCGACCACCGAGGTGAACAGTGCGCCCATGTGCGCCACGACATCCTGTACGGACCAGCCGGGGCAGCCGCTCTCCGTCTTCCAGTCCGCCTCGCACAGGCCCGCGCAGAGATCGAGAAGTGCGCTGCGGTCCGCCCGTAATGCCTCTGTCGCTTGCGTCGGCACGTCGTCCTCCTGGTGGGATTCAGCGGGAGTCATGTGAAGTTCCGTCGCTGCTGGCTGAAGTGACGTGACCTCAATGATGGCTGTCAGGCACGGACTTCCGCGAGGATGCCGTCCCACAGCCGGACCCGGGCGTCGAGTGCCCCGTTGATGGCCTCCTCGCACTCCGCCCACTTGTCCTGATCGTCGCCGCACAGGTCGGCGAGCATCTGCATGGCCATCGGGGTGTGCTCCTCGCCGTCCACCTCGATGTGCCGTTCCAGATAGTCGACAAAGGAACCGAGCCGGTTGCCCTGGTCGCGGTTGACGGCGACCACCTTGTCGAACATGTCCGGAATCAGATCCTCGCGGCCGAAGGCGAAGGCCGCCGCCTGGCAGTGCACCGGGGAGTTCTCGATGAACTCCCAGGTCTTCGTGGCGAATTCGATGGACGCGGCGGGCGCGCCCGCCTCCTTCAGGGACGGCAGCACCGGCTTGCCCTCGCGCAGCAGCGCCACCAGGGAGTCGATCGGCCCGGTGTCGGCGCCCGCCTCGGCCATGCCCTGCAGATAGAGCTCGAAGTGGCTGATGAAGCCCTCGCCGATCTCGTCGCTCTCCTCGACCAGCACGATGTCGTTGATGAGCCGCCGGCTCGCGGCCGGGCCGCTCGGGATCCACGGCACGGAGACGCAGGTCAGGTTCCGCTGCAGCGACTTGAGCAGGGACATGAAGTCCCAGACGGCGAAGACGTGGTGCTCCATGAACGTGACCACCGCGCCCAGGCTGTCCAGGCTGTGGTAGACGGGGTGGGCGACCACCCGGCTGCGGGCGCCTTCCACGGCCTGCTCAAGGCGGGCGATGCCGGGGTTGTCGATTTCCCAGTCGTAGCGTGACATCTGTTCCTCCAGAGTGGGACAACTCGTGAGACCGCCGGGACTCTTGGGTTCCCGGAGCATGTGGGCGCCGGGGATCCGGACTCTTCCGGATCCACGGATTCAGCTGAACAGCGCGCCGGGCCAGGCGACGTCCGCACCGTGCGTGTACGCCTCGGCCGCCGAGCGCAGGAACCGGTCGGGGCCGCCCTCACCGCGCCGCACCGACTCGATCACCCGGCCGTCCGGCACGTCGCGGAGCGTGCGCTGCACTCCCCGCACCAGCACGGGGTGCGGGCTGCTCTCCACGAACCGCAGATGGCCGTCGTCCGCCGCGGCGCGCACCGCGGACTCGAAGCGCACCGTGCGGCGCAGGTTCCGGAACCAGTAGTCGGCATCCAGTTCGGTGCCGTCGATACGGCCCGCGGCCACCGACGAGTAGTAGGGGATCCGGCCGGGGCCGGGAGCCACGCCGGCGATGCCGGCGAGCAGCTCGTCGCGGATCTCGTCGATCTGCGGCGAGTGGGAGGGGTAGTCGACCTTCACCATCCGGGCCCGGACGCCTTCCTCCGCGCACCGCTGGACCAGTTCCTCCAGGGCGGGCACATCGCCGGAGACGACCAGGTTGCCGGGGCCGTTCTCGGCGGCGAGCGCCAGCCGCGCCGAGTGCTCCGCCACGTACCGCTCGACCCACTCGTACGGCATCGGCACCGAGAGCATCCCGCCGCGCCCGGTCAGCTTCCGCAGGACGCGCCCGCGCATCACCACGATGCGTACGGCGTCCTGGAGGCTGAGGATCCCGGCGACGTGCGCGGCGGCGATCTCGCCCTGCGAGTGACCGATCACGGCCGTCGGGACGACACCGTACGACTCCCACTGCGCGGCCAGCGACACCATCATCGCGAACAGCGCGGGCTGCACCACGTCGACCCGTTCAAAACCCGGCGCGCCCTCCGCGCCCGCCATGGCGTCGAGGAGGTTCCAGTCGTTCCACCGGCCCAGTTCGGCGGCCACGGCGTCGAGCCGGTCGTGGAAGACCTCCGACCGCGCGTACAGCTCCGTCGCCATGCCCGGCCACTGGGAGCCCTGGCCGGGGAAGACGAAGGCCGTTCCGGCGCCGGTGACGGCCTGTCCGGTGACGAGGTGGTCAGCGGGCCGGCCGGCGGCCAGCGCGGACAGGCCGTCGAGCAGCCCGGCCCGGTCCTCCGCGAGCACCACGGCGCGGTGCGGCCCGGCGGGGCTGCCGGCCAGACCGCGCGCCGCCTGGGCCGGGGACACCCCGGGGTCGGCGGTGAGCTTCGCGACGAGCTCGCGGGCCAGTGCGCCGAGCGCGTCGGGCGACTGGGCGCCGAGCGGACAGGGAACGGTGCGGGTGGCGTGCATGGGGTCCTCCCCCGGTCGTCTGCGGTTTCCAAGAGCTGACGTGACGTGATCCGGTCCGACGTGACCTGTTGCGGCCTGACGTGATCCGGTCCGACGTGACCTGTTGCGGCCTGACGTGATCCGGTCCGACGTGACCTGCGGTGTCAGTGGCCCATGCCGAGTCCGCCGTCCACCGGCAGCAGGGCCCCCGTGATGTAGCCGGCGGCATCCGACGCGAGGAACGTGACGGCCGCCGCGACCTCCTCCGGCCGCCCGTAGCGGCCCGCCGGGATCTGGGCGAGCGCCTCCCGGCGGACCTTCTCCGGCAGGTCCGCGTTGATGTCGGTGGGGATGAAACCGGGCAGTACCACGTTGGCGGTGATCGCCCGGGAGCCCAGCTCGCGCGCGACGGCCCGTGCCAGCCCGCCCAGACCGGCCTTGCTCGCCGCGTAGTTGGCCTGCCCGGGAGCCCCGCGCACGGCGGCCACCGAGGAGATGAGCACGATCCGTCCCCAGCCGCCGCGCACCATGCCGCGCGCGGCCCGCCGGGCGACCCGGTAGGCGCCGGTGAGGTTGGTGTCCACGACCCGGGTGAACTGCTCCTCGCGCATCCGCAGCAGCAGGACGTCGTCGATGATCCCGGCGTTGGAGACCAGTACCTCGACCGGCCCGTGGGCGCGCTCGGCCTCGTCGAAGGCCGCGTCGATCTGCCCGGAGTCGGTCACATCGCACCGCACGGCCAACAGCTTTCCGTCCGGCGGCGGGGATTCGCGACAGGTCACCGCGACCCGGTCGCCCTGCGCCAGGAAGGCGTTGGCGACCGCCAGACCGATACCGCGATTGCCCCCGGTGACCAGGACCGACCGGCTCATCTGCTGTCTCCTCTCCGCTCGTCGTTCATGGCTGGGCGTAGGACGGGACCGGGCTCGGGACGGGACCGCGCGCAGGACGCGGCTAGGCGTAGGAAGGGACCGCGACCGGTGGCGGCGCGGGGGCCGCGGCCGGCTGGGCCGTCATGATGCGGGCGCGGCCTTCCCCGCCGCGGTCCAGCAGCCCGGCCAGCGCCCTCGGCGGGGATCCGGGCGGAGCGCCCGCGATCTCCCGCAACTGGACCAGGGCGGCGGTGAGTTCGGTGATCAGCGGCTCCAGTGCCGCCGCGACCGCACTCGCGTTGCTGCCGAGGATGTCGCTCCACAGTCCGGTCTCGCCCGCGGCGATCCTGGTCGCGTCCCGGATCCCCGCCCCGCACAGTTCGACCACTTCCTGCGGAGCCGCGCCCACCGCCGAGGCCAGTGCGCTCGCCACCACGTGCGGCGCGTGCGAGGTCGTCGCGACCGCCCGGTCGTGCTCGGCGCGGCCCATCACCACCAGCCGCGCCCCGCACGCCTCGACCAGCGCGAGGGCCGCGGACAGTGCGGCCGTCCCGGTGTGCCGGTCCGGGGTGAGCACCCAGGGCCGGCCCGTGAAGAGCCCGGCGCGCGCCGCGTACGGTCCCGGCCGCTCGCTCCCCGCCATGGGGTGGCCGCCGACGAAGGCGTCCAGCGCACAGCCCGCCGCCGTGGCGGCCCGGTGCACGGACTCCTTGGCGCTGGCCACGTCCGTGTAGCAGCGGGCCAGGCCGCGGGACTGCCACTCGCGCAGCACCGGAGCGACCGCGCCCGGCGGCACCGCGATCACCGCCAGGTCGGCGGGTTCCGGCGGTGCGCCCTCGTACCCCCGGCAGCGTTCCGCGGCCACCGTCTGGGTCGCCGGGTCACGGTCGATGACATGCACCCGCACCCCGCACCCGTGCAGATCCATACCGATCGAGGTGCCGATCAGCCCGCCGCCCACCACCGCCACCGTTCGCATCGGCGGCTCAGCGTCCCGTGCCGGAACGCCAGACGACCGGGCAGAACGCGGGGTCGGAGTAGTCGGGTTCGCCCGCGGGCGTACGGCGGACGAGGACGTCGTGGTTGTACTCGACCGGTGAGCCGTCGGACAGCTGGAACGGCCGGTGCTGGTTGGCGCCGTCCTGCAGATGCAGCGAGATCGCCCGGCGCGGCCGGTCGCTGAGGTTGGGTCCGCTGCCGTGGTACGTCCGGCAGTGGTGGAAGCTCACATGGCCCTTGGGGATCTCCATCGGGACCTTGGTGACCTGGGTGCTGTTGTACGTGGCGTTCTCGGCCAGCATCCGGTCCAGTTCCGAGCGGTCGCGTTCGGCGAAGTGCCGGGTGGCACTGTCGACGACGGCGGCCTCGCGCCAGCGGTGGCTTCCGTCGATCATCGTGATGGTGCCCATCCCGGTTCCGCAGTCGTGGAACGGGATGAAGGCGGTGAGCATGCGCTCCGAGGTGCAGGTGGCCCAGTAGTGCTTGTCGAAGTGCCAGGGCACCAGGTTGGTGCGCTCGTCGGGCCGCGGCGGCTTGTAGATCATCGTGGCCTGGAAGACCCGGATCTCGTCGGCCTCGGCGAGCCGGGCCGCGACCGCCCCGAGCAGCGGCTTGCGCAGGATCGCCGCGATCCGGTCGTCCTCGTAGTGGATGTAGTCGTTGTGCCGCTGGACCGGCCCGTCCTCGGGGGTCCAGTACGCCAGCCTGGCCGGCCGGACCGGCAGCGTGCGGTCCCGGTGGCCCGCGTAGTACCGGTCGCTCGCCGAGGTCAGTACGTCGATCTCGTCGTCGGTGAACAGCTTGCGCGACAGATACCAGCCGCGCTCGGCGTACTGCCGTACTTCGTCGTCCGTCGGCAGCAGTGCCGCTTCCTCGTCGGTGAGCTTGAATTCCGTCTGTCCCGCGTCCATGAACTGCCTTCCCCGCTGTCCTGTTCTCCCGCTCGGATCAGCGGCGCTCAGACCGCCGCGGCGCTCGAACCGTCACGTTCCACGGCCTCGTAGAGCGCCCTGATGTTGCCGCTGCCGAAGCTGCGCGCCCCGCGCCGCTCGATGACCTCCATGAAGTAGGTGCGCCGCACGTGCATGGACTGGGTGAAGATCTGCAGGATCTCGCCCCAGTGGTCCCGGTCGATCAGGACGTTGGTGCGGCGCAGTTCCGCCGCGTCGACCGTGGTGGCCCCGACCCGTCCCGCGACGCCGTCGTAGTAGCCGTCCGGGGTGGCCAGGAAGCGGGCTCCGCGCTGCTGCAGCCGGTCCACGGCGGTGAAGATGTCCGGCGCCAGGAAGGCCAGGTGCTGCACTCCGGCGCCGCCGTGCCGGCCGATGAAGTCGTCGATCTGGCCGGGCCTGCGGGTGGTGTCGGGCTCCAGGATCGTGAAGGTGACGCCGCCCGAAGGGGACTGCACCACCTTGGAGTTCATCGCCTGCTCGCCCACCTCGATGTGCTCCTCGAAGACCTGGGCGAAGCCGAAGGCCTTCTCGTAGTGGGCGACCGTCCGGTCCAGCTCCCCGGCCGGCACGCACACCGCGACGTGGTCGATCAGCTCGAACAGCGACTCCCCGTCCTCCGGGTCCGGGGCCAGGGTCTGCATCCGGCCCGGCAGGAACGCGTCCGGGTCGCCGTGCCGTTCCACGAAGCGGTGGACGACATCGCCGAACCCTGCGACCTCGGCGACCACCACCCGGGCTCCGGCATCCGCGTACACGGCCGGCTCCCGCACGGGGGCCGCGCCCTGTTCGACGGCGGCGTGGAACTCGGCCCTGGCGTCATCGGTGCCGAAGGCGATCACCGCCGCACCGTCGCCGTGCCGGCTGACGTATCCGGCCGCCTCGGCGGTCGCGGTGAGCGCCGAGGTGAGCACGAGGCGGACCCCGCCCTGGCGCAGCAGCAGCGAGCGGTGCCCGGTGAGGCCGGTCTCCGGGCCGCCCTCGGCGCACAGCCGGAAGCCGAAGGCACCGCAGAGATAGAAGGACGACTGCTGGGCGTCGCCCACGAAGAACTCGACGTGGTCAATACCTGCGATCATGGGTGTGGATCTCCCTTGGACGGGACGTTCCGGCAGGGCGCGTTCGCGCGTGCGTTCAGGCCGGATCCGGGTCGGTGCGACGCACGGTCGCGCGGAAGCGGCAGACCTCCGAGCCGCTGGTCATGCACTCGCTGCGGCTGTCCTCGACGGTGAGCCCCATGCCCTCGAACCAGCCGGCCCGCATCTCCAGGCAGGGGCACCGGTAGCTGTCGAAGGACCGGGCGGCCTTGAGCATCTTCAGCGCGAAGTGCTCGGTGACCACGGTCTCGAAGGTGTCGGGACCGACCGCGTGGTGCTGGTAGTTGGTCATGTCCTCGGGCCACATGACCCGGGGGATCTCCTTGAACCGGTCGACGAACTCGTCCATCGGCAGCTTCTCGAAGTCGACGTCGTGCCGGGCGGTGTACCAGCGGGCGACGCGGCGGGCCACGAAGAGCATCGCCTCCGCGTTGATCTCGTTGGCCGCCTCCTGCCCGTACCGCTTCATCACTCCCTGGTACCAGCGGGCGTCGTGCAGCCACCAGAACTTGTGCAGCGGCAGGTCGCCTGCCCGCTCAGCCATCGCTGCGCGTTCCGTCGGCGAGGCGCCGGCCCCGGGTGGTGGGGGTGCCGATGGCCAGCGAGATGTTGTGGCCGCCGAACCCGAAGGAGTTGGAGAGCGCCGCCCGCACCTCGGTCCGGTACGCCTTTCCCCGCACGTGGTTGAGCTCGCAGCCCCGGCCGACCTGGTCCAAATTGAACGTCGGCGGCAGCGTGCCGTGCGCGACGGCCAGCACGGTGGCGGCGGCCTCGAACGCCCCGGAGGCGCCCATCAGATGGCCGGTGACCGACTTGGTGGAGCTGACCGGCGGGGTCTCGTCGCCGAACACCGCCCGGATCGCCCGCGCCTCGGCGATGTCGCCGAGCCCGGTGCTGGTGGCGTGCGCGTTGACGTAACCGATGTCCTCGGGCCGCAGCCCGGCCCGCGCGACGGCCTTCCGCATGCAGGCCGCGGCGCCCGAGCCGTCCGGACGGGGCTTGGTCACGTGGTACCCGTCGGTGGTCGCGCCCCAGCCGATGACGTCGGCGTATCCGGCGGCGCCGCCGGCCTCCGCGTGCTCCGCCCGCTCCAGGATGAACATCGCGGCGCCCTCGCCGAGCACATAGCCGTTGCGGTCCTGGTCGAACGGCCGGCTCGCCTTCGTCGGGTCGTCGTAACCGTTCGCCAGCGAACGGGCGTTGACGAAGGCGGCCGCGACCGTGGGATGCAGCGGCGCGTCGGAGCCGCCGCACACCACCACGTCCGCCTCACCCTCGCGGATCAGCCGGAACGCCTCGGCGACGGCCTGGCCGCCGCCCGCACAGGCGGTGGACAGCAGCAGGCTGTAGCCGCGGATGCCGTACTTGATGGCGATCCGGGCGGCCGACATGTTGGGGATCATCCCCGGGCACAGATACGGGCTGACCGCGCTGCGGCCGCGCTCGCGGCGCGCCGCGGCCTGCTCCTCGTACGTCCGCAGCGGTCCGCCGGCGGTGGAGGTGATCACCGCGACCCGCTCCGGGTCCGCGTTCTCGCCGACCCGCAGCCCGGAGTCCGCCATCGCCTGCTCCGCCGCGGCGAGCGCGAGGATCAGGAAGCGGTCGACGCCCGGGTCGATCGGCGGCTTCAGCACCTCGGCCGGGTCGATGTCGGGTGCCTGTGAGACCACCTCGACCAGGGACTGCTCACCCAGTTCCGGGGTGGGCCGGGAGAGCTGCGAGCGCCCCTCGCACAGGGCGTCGAAGGTGTCCACGAGGTCCCGCCCCAGGGAACTGACCACACCGATGCCGGTGACGACCACACCCGTTTCCGACCGTACGCTCATACCGTCTCAACTCCCTGCTCGATCACGGGCATTGCCTTCGCCTGGCTGTAGCGCTCGCGCAGAATGACCTTGCGGACCTTGCCGGTCGGCCCGTGCGGGATGTCCTCGTCGTCGACCACCACGACGCTCCGTACGGTGGCCGCGACATGCTCGTCGAGCGCGGCCCGCACCTGCTCGTCCAGATCCCCTGGCGCCTTCGCGCCGGGGAGGATACTCACCAGCACCTCGGTGGTCACCGCACCGTCCGGGCCCGGCACCGCGATGACGGTGCAGTCGGACACCTCCGGGCAGCGGGCCAGGATCTGTTCCTCCGACTGCGCGGTGTGCAGATAGCGCCCGCCGGACAGCGCGACCGTGTCCACGACCCGGTCGACGTGGTAGTAGTAGCCTGCCTCGTCCCGGTAGACGAGGTCCCCGGTGAGGAAGTAACCGGCCCTGCGGGTGCGGTAGGTGGTGGCCGAGTCGTTCCAGTACCCCGGCGACACGGTGGGCGCGTTCACGCCCAGCTCACCGATCCGGCCGGGCGGCAGCGGCTCGCCCAGCTCGTCGAGGACGGCCACCTCGGCGAACGCGTGCGGCTTGCCGATGCACCGGTTGTAGCGGTCGGTCTCGGCGGTGTGCGTGATGAAGAACATCGAGTGGCCCATCTCGCTGGAGCCCAGGCCGTCCATGAAGGTGGCGCCCTCCTTGCGGGCGATCCCGCCGCCGCGCTGGGCGACCAGCCGGTGGCCGACCGCGACCAGCTTCCTGATGTGCGCCTCGTGCGCGGCGTCCCCGGTGTTCCACCACATCTGCACGCTGTCCAGGTCGTACGCCCCCAGGTCCCGGTTGACCAGCTGCGGCCAGGTGGCCGCGAAACCGAAGACGCACGACGGCTTCCAGCGGTCCACCGCCTCCAGGACCTTCAGACCGTCCTGCTCCGACACGAGCATCAACTCGGTGCCGCTGCACAGCGCCAGCGTCACCGCGATCACCATCGCCGCGTGGTTGGCGGGCAGAGCGCTGAGCATCCGGTCGATGGTGCGCGGCTTGGGCAGCGAAAGCCGGTGCCGGGAGGCGGCGAACAGACTGGCGTGGGTGGCGATCACCGGCTTGGGCAGCCCGGTGGTCCCGGAGGAGTGGGTGATGACGGCGGCGTCGGTGGGGTGGAAGCGGTACTGGCCGGGAGCCAGGGCCGGGTCGCCGGTGCCGGTCCCGGCGATGTCACCGAGCAGCAGGCCGGGGAACTCCCCGTCGCCGAGGCGTTCGCGGTGCGCGGCGTCGGTGAGCAGCGCGCGGGGCGCCACCTTCCCGATGTAGGCGCGGGCCGTGGTCCCGTCCATGTTCGCGTTGAGCAGCGCCGGGATGGCCCCGATCCTGGTCAGCGCGAGATAGGCGAGCACATGGTCGGCCGCGGTGGAGACGAACACCGCGACCGCGTCGCGTGGCTGCACCCCCCACGCGTGCAGCCACGCCGCGCGGGCGGCGACGGCACGCTCCAGGTCGGGCAGCGTCAGCCGCTGCCAGGCCGGGTGCCCGTCGACCTCGGAGTCGAAGGTCAGCGCCGACTCGGCGGACTCCCCGGCGCGGGCGACCAGGGTGCTGAGCACATTGCCGACGCCCAGCTCCTGGTCGGCCGCGAGTTGCGCTCGCAATTGTCGGACGGTCATGTGGCTTTCTCCCTGTGAGGGTCGAACAGGAGGGGCTGGACAGGGTGATGGGGGGCGCTGCGGGGAGCGCCGGCGGGCCGTTCGTGACCGGGCCGGACCGGCGCGCTAGGCGGCCTGGAGGCGGCTCGCCGACTCCTCCGCGATCTGATCGATCGTCATCATCGCGAAGCGCTCGGACTCGTCCTCGTCGATCTGCACCCCGAAGCGGTCTTCCAACTGCATCACGAGGTCGGCCACGCCCAGGGAGTCGAGGTCGATGCCGGCGGGCCCCAGCGAGCTCGACCCGCTGACCGTCTCCGGGTCGTACTTCATCTTGATCAGGGCCGAGATGAGGAACTGGCGAATGTCGTCCTTCACTGGTGTACTGCCTCTCATGTCTGCGCGCCCGGCGATGGATCCGAACGCGGTCACTGTGGTGCTGGCCCCGGCCTGCGGGGACCGGCGGGACGCCGCCCGGCGACTGCTGCTACGGGTCGCGGACGAGCTGCTCGGGGCGCCGGCTGCGGCGCGCATCGAGCGCGACGGACTGGGCCGCCCGTATCTCACCCGGGCGGACGGGGCGGAACTTCAGGTGAGCATCAGCCACTGCGACGACGTCGTCGCCGTGGCCCTCACCCGGTCCGGACGGATCGGTGTGGATGTGGAGTCGGTACGAACGCTGCCCGCCCTACGGCTGGCCGGGCGCTACTTCGACCGTGCCGAGGCACAGTGGCTCGCGGACCGCCCCGCGGCCGGCCGCACCCCCGACTTCCTCCGCCTGTGGACGGCGAAGGAGGCGCTGGGCAAGGCACTCGGCGTGGGACTGCGGGGCGGCGGACTGCGGCGGCGGGTGCCGCCGGAGCTGCTGGCGGACGCGGACGAGCTGGCGCCGCTGCCGGACGGTCCTGACCTGTCGCTCGCCCTGCCGCCCGCCCCGTACGGCCTGGTCGTGGCGGTGGCGGCGCAGGGATCCCCGGCCGGAGTGCCTCTGCGGCTCTACGGATCGGGCCACGCGGGGTGCCGGCCCTGGCCCGTTGGCGGCGGCTCATGACGGGGCCGCCGCGCCGAGCCGGGAGGCGTTGAGCGTCGCGGCGTTGCGGATCGGCTTGCCACTGCTGGTCCGCGGGAGCGCCGGTAGCACGTAGACGGCGCGAGGCCGCTTGTAACCTGCGAGTCGCTGTCTCAGATACGCCTCGATCCCGGCCGCACCGGTGCCTCCGCCGTCCAGTGCCACGAACGCCTGGATCGCACCGTCGTGGACGACCACGGCCTCGGTCACGCCGGGCGCACCAGCCAGTGTCTGTTCGACCTCGTTGAGGTCGACCTTGAGCCCGCCGACCGACACCTGGGAGTCGAGTCTGCCGAGGACGGTCACCCGTCCCGTGGACGTGTCGACCGTCCCGGCGTCCCGGGTGTGCAGCCAGCCGTCCGACCACCGGCTCGGGTCGGGGTCGCCGAGATAGGGCGACGCCGGCTGTCGCAGCATCAGTTCACCGTTCTCGACGCGGAGTTCATGACCGGGTGCGGGCAGCAGTGCCGGACGGTGCTCACCGAGGACGTCGACGGCCATCACTCCGGCCTCGGTCATCCCGTACATCGTGCCGATGCGTACCCCGTACCGCTGCGCGAAGGAGTTCCACAGCGCGTCGCCGACCAACTCGCCGCCGGTGATGACGCGTCGGAACAGCGGCAACGCGGGCGGGTCGGCGACCCGGGCGAGCAGGTCTACCTGGGAGGGCACCCCGATGAGCACGGTGGGTGCGGTCGCCTCGACGAGGGTGCGCAGGATGCCGTCCTTGCCGGTGTGCCGGGGTATGACCATCTCGGCGCCGGTGTGCAGGCTGTTGAGGAGGCCACCGACCAGGCCGAGCACGTTGGTCATCGACGCGAGCATCACCACCTGGTGGCCGGCGCCCGGGAAACCGTCGATCCGGGTGTAGCGCTCGACCTCGGCCACCAGGTCCGCGGCCGTGCGGCCGATGACCTTGGAGGGACCGGTGGAGCCCGAGCTGAACTGGATGAGCGCGTGCCCGGTCCCGGGCGCACGGCCGCCCTCCAGCGACCTGATCACGCTACGGGTGTCCTGGAAGCCGCGCATCATGCCGGTGGCCGGTTCGGCCGGCTCCACGATGAACTGCGGAGCCAGCCGCTCGACACAGGAATTCACTTCGAATTCGGTGAACCGGTGGTCCACCAGAATCGCCTGCGCACCGCATTTCCAGACGGCCAGCACATGAGCGATGTATTCGAGCGAAGGAGGCAGATGAACAGCGACGGAACCCCCGGTGTGCAGCCCGGAGTCCCGCAATTGCTGCTGCCGTTCCGACACCAGCCTCCGCAGCCGGCCACGATCGATGGATTCTCCGAGCCGGAGCACCGGCTCATCGGCCGGACCGGCGAGAAACAGCTCGTCAACGTCCACGCGGACTTCCCATTCACCTGACTGGACAGCCACCTGATGCGGTCGCCTCAGGACGCTTCAAGCTTCGCTCAAGCGGTTCCGGCAGTCCATGCGTTACAGCTGCGGTTGCCGGAGCAGTACCGGCAGAATTCCCCTCAGCCGACGGCGGAAATGCTGGTCGCCACCGAGTGGTGAACAGCCGTGGATTCCGACTCCGCGACGAATTCGGCGAATCGCCGAACGCCCTCGTCGACAAGCTCGGGTGGCACCGCGCTGCACGACAGCCGCAGCCTGCGCACACCGCCACCGCCGATGTAGAACGGGCTCATGGGCGTCCACAGCACCTGGTGCCGCCCCGCGGACCGCTCAAGGGCCTGCTCGTCCGCGTCGAAGGGCACGGACAGCACCACGAAGAAACCGCCCTCGGGCCGGTTCCAGTCGATGCCCCGCGCGGTGCGCTCCGGTTCGGGGAAGTGCCGGTCGAGCGCGTCGAGCAGCCGCGCCATGTTCTCCCGGTAGAAGGCGGCCGCGGCCAGCGACGCCGTCCGCATCCGGTACCCGTGCCGCACCAGGAGCCCGCCGATCACGGCCTGGCTGAGCGCCGGGGTGTTGACGGTCGTCATGCTCTTGACCTTCGCGAGCTGGTCGGCGAGCAGGGTGCTCCCGCCGGGTCCCTCGACGCGCTGGTCGGCGACGACATAACCGACCCTGGCCCCGGGGAACCCGGTCTTGGCCAGCGAGCCGAGGTAGATCACCCGGCGGTCGGTGTCCAGCGCCTTGAGGGTGGGCCGGGTGCTCTCCGCGTCGGCCCGGAACATCCCGTACGGATTGTCCTCCAGGACCAGCAGCCCCTCCTCCTCCGCCGCCGCCAGGAGTTCCCGGCGGGCCCGCACGGTCATGCAGACACCGGACGGGTTGGCGAAGTCCGGCACGAGGTACAGGGCGCGCGGCCGCAGCCCCTGCGCGCGGGCCCGGCGGGCCGCGTCCACCACGTCGGCGGCGTCGATCCCGTGCTCGCCCTCCGGGACCGGGAAGAGCGGGATGTCGAGCAGCCGGGCCGCACCGCTGATGCCGACGTAGCACGGCGAGGGCGCGAGCAGCACGTCGTCCGGCCCGGCACACAGGGCCCGCAGCACCAGCAGCATGCCTTCCTGGGCGCCGACGGTCACCACGATCGCCTCGGGCGGGACGTCGATGCCCTCGTCCTCGGCGAGCGAGCGCGCGATCGGCTCCCGGATGATGCCCGCGGTGGGCCCGTACTGCATGAGCAGAGTGCTGATCTGCGGCTCGCTGAGTCCCCGGTCCCGTCGCAGATGGTCGGTCCAGGCGGTGAGGCAGTCGGTGATGACGCCGGGGTCGAGCAGCGGGTCGTAGGGGCGGCCCGGCGCGAACGAGATGGCCTCGGGGTAGCGCGAGACCACCTCGTTGAGGAAGTTCATCGCGTCGAGCACCGGGTCGCGGAGCGAACCGTGCAGATCCTCGATCCGCAGCGCGGTGTCTCCGGCGGGAGTCGGCGAGGTCATACGCGCACCTCCGCGAGCCGCTCGGCCAGGAACGCGGCCGCCTCGTCCTGGGCGGTGGTGGCGGCGTCCAACTCCCCCGGCATCGCGAAGAATCCATGGATCATGCCGTCGTACCGGCTCAGCGCCACCGGCACCCCGGCGGCGGCGAGGCATTCTGCGTACTGCTCGCCCTCGTCCCGCAGCGGGTCGTACTCCGCCGTGATCACCAGCGCGGGCGGCAGCCCGCCGAGGTCCCCGGCGCGCAGCGGTGACGCGTACGGGTCCGCGCCGTGTGCCGGATCGGCCAGGTAGTGCCGCCAGTACCAGTCCACCGAACGGTGGTTGAAGAACACCGTGTCCTGGTTCTCGCGCCGCGACGCGGTGTCGGCGAGATGGTCGGTGTTGGGGTACACCAGCAACTGGGCGGCGATCGGCGGGCCTCCGTGGTCGCGCAGGTGCAGCGCCAGGGCGGCGGCGAGGTTGGCGCCCGCGCTGTCACCGCCCAGCGCGAGCCGCGAACCGTCGCCGCCGTGCGCGTCGGCGTGCCCGGCGATCCATTCGACGGCGGCCCGGCAGTCGTACAGCGCGGCGGGGAACTTGTGCTCCGGGGCGAGCCGGTAGCCCACCGACACCACGACGCACCCTGCCGCGTTGGCGAGCCTGCGGCAGATCGCGTCACAGGTGTCGAGCGTGCCGAGGGTCCAGCCGCCGCCGAAGAAGTAGCAGAGCACGGGGAGCGGGCGGCCGTCGGACTCCGGCCGGTACACCCGGACGGGCAGCAGCCCGCCGGGCCCCGGGATCTCGGCGTCGAGGACGCTCCCGACGGGCTCCGGTACCCCGCCGGCGGACCGGGCGGCGGCCAGGTCGGCCGCACGCGCCTCGGCGAGATCCAGTGTGTACAGGGGCCGGGTCCCGGCGGCGACGAGGCGCGCGCGCAGGGTCTCCACTTGGGGATGGAGCGACACATGCCCTCCTGAAGGAGCGGACGAAACGGATGAGCGAGCGGACGGTGGTCCCGCGGAAAGCCGCTCTCCAGCACACCCGTTCACCACGGGTGGTGTCCACGCGTCCGGTCGGCGCTTTGGCAGCAGTTTCCGCCGCCGCCCGCAGCGCTGGGGACCGGGAACGCGGTGAAGTGACGTGACCAGTCCGTTTGTTCCTCGCACGCGAAGTGCTCCCGCCGGCTCCGCACGCCGGGGTACCGTGCGGTCGGGGGGACGGGGGCGCGATGGCATCGACGCACTGGCTGACACCGCGGATCGCGGCGGCGCTGAGCCGCCCGCGGTTCCGGGCCCGCCGCCACGGCCGGCCTCCCAGCGCGCCGCTCGACGTCCCTGACGCCACCGACTCGCCGTCACACGACCCGGCCCCGCCGGAACCGGAACCGCACGACGCGATCCCTCCCGCCCCGGACCTCCTCGAGAGGGCCGCTCGGCTGTTTCCTGCCGCGGAACCCTTCGGCGGTGCCGTCCGGGACGCGCTCGGCCCGGTGCTCTTCGACGACGGGGTCATCGAACTCCTCGCGCACTGCGGCACCGCCAGGAAGGTCCGCCCCACGGAGGACTGGCTGCGCGAGACCGGGTATCTGCTGACCGGGGCGCCCAGCGGACCGCGTGCGCTCGCCGGGATGCTGGAGGCCGCGTGCACTGTGCCGGAGCACGACGCCGTCGGACCCCTGCTCACCGGAGTGGCCTGGGCGGCCTGCACATCGGGCGACCCCGTCGCGGTCCTGGCGCTCGGGACGGCGGTGCGCCGGCGGAGCCGGCCGTCGCGCCGACAGCCGCGCTGGGTGCGCGCCGGGCTGCGGTCCGGTGGGTGACGGGGGGTGCGCGCGGGACGGTGGGTGACGGGCGGTGCGCGCGGGACGGTGGGCGGTGCGACGCACCGGGTACGCCCGGGGGTGGCTCAGCCGCTGTGCCCCGCGTGCTCCGGTGCCGCCTGGATCGTTCCGCCGAGCGTCGCACGCAGGCCCTTCAGGGCCTCCTGGGACTGGGCCGTGACGATCCAGCGGGTCCCGACGAGGTAGATGCCGCCGTACGCCTGGGCCTCGGTCAGCCAGTCGCGCTGGCCGGTTTCCGCGGCGAAGGTGAGCATGCGGAACTCGCCCTGCCCGGTGCGGCACGAACCCTGTCGCAGTTCCGTCGCGACCACGCTGATTTCGGCCTTGCAGCCGAGAACAGCGGCGATCTGCTGTATCGAAGCGGGGCCGGCGACCGCCGGTACGGTGGTGGGAACTGCTGCCGCCGTGCTTTTCGTGTGCGCATTTCCGGCGCAGCCGCTCAGCAGGACCACACACAGCGCCGCGACGACACGTCCCAGTCGCAAATTCGGCACATCAACCCCATTGATTCGGTCGGAATTCCGGAATTCCGTCGTTCCGCGACTCTGCTTCTTCTCCCCGCGCGGGGCGGGTGCCCGCACGGGGAGGCCGGGGCCCGGTGGCCGGGCCCGGTCCTCCCCGTGCGGATGGGCGCCGGGGGCGGGTGCTAGGAACCCGCGCCGGCCTTCTTGCCACCCTGGGTGACCGCGAACCACAGACCCATCTTGCCCTGGCCGTTGATGTCACCGGGCTTCTCGTCCCCGGTGAACCAGTAGACGGGCCAGCAGTCGATGGCGAGCTGCTTCGTTCCGTCGGGCCGGGTGACGGTGCCGACCAGCTTGGACGCCACTCCGCGCACCTTGGTCTTGTCGACGGGCTTGGCGGGCTTCCAGGTGTTCAGGCAGGCGTCGAGGCAGGCGAACTTCATCGGCCAGGCGCTGTCCTTGTTGAAGCGGTAGAGCGTCCGCATCTTCCCGTCGACGATGATCTTGCCCAGTTCGTCGTTGTCGGTGACCGACAGCTGCACGTCGCTGACCTGGCTCTGGGTCTGGCTGGGGCTGGGGGCGGGGGCGGCGGCCTGCTGTCCGGCCTTCTTGCCGTCGGGCGCCAGCGCGTTCCACGTACCGCCGACCCCGTGGCCCTTGGTGTCGCCGGCCTGGGTGTCCATGGCGTAGCGGTACACCGGCCAGCCCGCGAGGGTCAGTTGGCGGCTGCCGTCGGTCCTGATGACCTCGCCCAGCAGCTCGGGCTTGATGCCCGCGGAGGCGGTGGCGTCGTCCGCCGGCACGGCGGGCCAGGTGATGGCGCAGGCGCCGTCACAGTTGGACTTGGGCGGCTGGGCGGTGTCCTTGTCGAACCGGTAGAGGGTGAACCCCTTGCTGTCGGTGACGATCGGCCCCAGCTTCCCGTCGCTGCGCACCGCCAGCTCCTTGGCCGGCTCGCCCTTCTTCGCGCCCGCCTGGGCGTCGGTGCCGTATCCGCCCGTACTGCTGGCACCGTAATCCGAGCCGTATCCGGTCCCGATGTCCTTGCTGTCTCCAGCGGGCTGGACATTGGTTCCCTGGGCGTTGTTGCCCTTTTCGCTGCTGCCGCATCCTGCCGTCAGCAGAAGTACCACGGTGGCCGCTCCAGCGAATGCCGCTCGACGCCTGTTTACCATGACTGCTCCTTCGCATTCGGTCCGGCGGCTTCGCTCGCCGTTGCTCATGGATACGGGGGGACCCTGGTGGGTGTTCAGCCGAATCAAAACTTGTCACATCAGAGCAAGAACCGAGAGATTCAACGCTGCGTGGACGCAGGGCATTTGCCCACGTGACGACGGGAATTGCCGTCGTGGGGCGGGCGGTCGGGCCCGCCCTACGGACGGGTCTAGGGCGTGTTGCGAAAGTCCCGCCTGGCCCACGACGCCCTCCGGGCGAACAGCGCTACTTTCGCAACACGCCCTAGTCCTGGATGCGCAGCGCGAGGGCGGGGCAGCGGCGTATCGCGCGCAGCGCCTTCGGGCGCAGCCGCCCGGGCAGTTCCATCGACGCCTTCTCCGGATAGCCGTCGGCGCCGAGCTGGATGATCTCGGGGAGAACGTCCATGCAGAGCCCGTGCCCCTGGCACCGCGTCCAGTCCACGAGCAGCCGCTCGGTGCTCTCTTCAGCGGCCGGCGCCGCGGCGGTCTCGTCGGCGCGCAGCGGGAGGGTCCCCAGGACCGGCCGGCCGCAGCCGCTGCCGAGCGCGTGGTCGTAGAACTCGTCCGGGAACGTGGCGAGCGCCGACTCCACGAAGTTCGACGTCCCGTCGGGGTGGCTGCAGGCGCCGCGGCGCCTGACCGATTGCATACGGGCCTGGACGGCGTCGAGCGCGGCCTGGCCGCCTCCGCGGACGGCCAGTTCGAGGGTGTCGGCGAGCGCCGGCAGCCCCAGTACGCAGGGTCCGCACTGACCTGCGGATTCCCCGGCCATCCAGCGGGTGACCCGCAGTACCTCACCGGCCGGGCAGGTGTCGTCGGGCAGCGGCAGCACCGCTCCGGCTCCGAGCACCGCGCCGAACGAGACCAGGGATTCGCGGGATATCTCCGCCGCCTTCGCGGAGTACGGGTCCAGCCACTTGCCGTGATAGCCGCCGACCAGCACACCCTGGCCGGGGCCGAGCCCGCACAGTTCCAGGATGTACGACAGCGGGACACCGGTCGGTGTCTCCATCACCGTGGCCCCGGCGACGGTCAGCAGCAGCGTGCCCGGCTCCGTCGGCAGGCCCACCGAGCGGTAGCCCAGTGCGCCGACCCGTGCCGCGAGGGCGAGCTGGGCGTATGTCTCGGTGTTGGACAGCAGGGTGGGCAGACCGCCCAGGCCCCGGTCGCTCGTCCGGATGGAGCGCCCCGAGGGCAGCGCGGGACCGCCGCTCAGCCCGCTGACGTGAGCGGAACTCTCGCCCGTCACGAAACGCTCGGGGAGCAGCGTCACCCGGAGCTTGAGGCCGACCGGGCCGCGTTCGTAGATGGCGTCCTGAACGGACTGCTCGACGTCGGTCCTGGTCACCCCGACGACGACCTCCTCGGCGTTCAGCGCCGCGGCGGCCAGCAGCGCTCCGTCGATCACCAGATGCGGGGAGTGCAGCAGCAGCGCCGTGTCCTTGAGGCAGCTGGGCTCGCCCTCGCTGCCGTTGACGACGACGGCCGTACGGCCGTCCCGGCTCTCGGCCGCCCGGGTCACCGACTTCAGTTTCCGGGCGAACGGGAAGCCCGCTCCCCCGCGGCCGCGCAGGTCGATGTCCTCGGCGAGCGCCAGCAGTTCCTCCGGCCGCAGCCGGGGCAGCGAGCCGTGCACGGCCAGATGGGTGACACGGTCCAGCCGCGGCACCTCGTCCAGTCCGGCGAGCACCCGGGGCGGTCCGACACAACCGATGACCGGGCGGGGGCCGTTCACAGCCGCCATCCAGCAGTGCTGTCGACCCGCCCGCCGGAGCGGTCCATGGTGCCCGTGTCCTGGCGGGGCACGTAGAGAGCGGCCCTCGGTGGGCGGTCCGGCTCACGCGGTGGGACGACCCGGTAGGCGGCGGCCGTCACGGCCTGCGCTCCGGCGGCCGTTCGCTTCTGCCGGGTCCTGAGCCGCACGGTGAGGACCACGACGATGCCGAGCAGGCACAGGATGTAGGACACCGTCACCCAGGTGCTCGCGGGCCGGCCGGCTTTCAGACCGTGCAGCAGCGACGCGCCCCAGGCCGGATAGGCGCCCATGTGCAGGGCCCGCCACCAGCGCGAGCGCGTGCCGGAGGCGAACGCGCTGCGTACCGCGCCGGTCACCGCCACGGTCAGGAACAGATACCCGGCGAGGGTGCCGAGCCCGATCAGCAGGGGCTGGCGGCCGTCCGTGAAGGGCACGGCCGCGGCACCCGCGCTGGTCTCCTGTCGTTGCACCTTCACCCAGATGTGCAGGGCGAGGAAACCGAGTCCGCTGCTCGCCAGACCCCGGTGCACCCCCTGGGCGAGGAGCCGGTGACTGGAGTGCAGCAGCAGCCGGTCGGTGGATGCCAGACCCCACAGCACGGTGGCGGTGAGCGACACCAGCGAGAGCACTCCCGCTCCGAAGTCCAGGAAGTCCAGCGGCCTGCTGAACGCGCCCACGTTGCCCGCGACGGCCAACGCGATGAGGATCGCCAGGACGAGCGTGACGATGGTGACCGGGCGCCGGCTGCCGGCTCCGGACAGCAAAGGAGGCCGGCGGACGGCTCGCCGTCCGCCGGCGGCCGCTCCGGCACTCATTCTCCTTCGGTGCGACCGCCCCGACTGGCGCGGTCCGTGCGAGCGGGGGAACTGCATGGGGGACAAGGGCATGGGGAAAGCCTCCCGAGCGGGGGGTACCGAGCACTGCAAGTCGCACCCGGAGCCCAGGGGGTTGATATCGGCGCTGCCTGGCGGCAGCTGGTGGGACCCGGGGCAGCACAGGCCCGCACGGGGATATGAGGAGCCGGAACCCGCCGCAACACAACGGCGGTCGGACCGGCTCCGGTGCGGATTCTCGGAGGGATCGCCTCCACAGCCGACGAGCAGTGACCCGGGGTGCAGCAGCATCGCTCAACTTCCCAGCATCTCCACAAGATTTATCGCATCGTGACAAGTTCCTGCTTCCCCGTCGTCGTCACGGTGTGCAACTGCGGAAGATGCTCAACCAAGTGCTTCCGGTTCCGGCCGGACCGGGTCTAAACCGGCCCGGCCGCACCCTGGTGGTAAAGACCCGGTAAAACTCCGGGACCATCGGCGGGAAGCAACCTCTAGGAGGGCGCAGGAGGACCCTCAACTCCTCCGCCGGACAAGGACGACGGCGATGGAGGCAACCTCCGCAAGACCTGTCCTCCCCCCAGGCAGGTCTTACCCCGGCATGAACGAGGTAGAGATGTGCGAACTTCTTAACCGCATCTGGTCCCTCCCCCGTGGCGAATGGACTCGCGTTCTGCGCAAGGAACTCCCGTCACTGGCAGATGAGATGGTCGAGGCGCTTCGGCATGAAATTCCCGGCTTCGCCGACCTTCTCCAGGACATGGGCCGCGAAACGGTCAGGCAGGGGCTCGAAGAAGCCCTGCTGACGGCTCTCGGCTACCGGAAGCCACCGAAGGACGAAGACATCCCCCAGGAGCTGCCCACCACCGCGGCACCCCTCGACCGGTCACGCCAGGACCTGTTCAACGCACTGACCGGTGCCACCGAGGTACCGGACGCGGTCCTCCCGGAACTGGCCCGCAGGGCCGGCTGGCCACTGCCCGACACCGTCCGGGCCGTCGCCGTCAGTTCCCCCGGCGAGGCCCATCAACTGGCGGCGACCCTGGACGACTGCCTGGTCGGCATGGGCGGCGACGGACCGTGCCTGCTGATACCGAGCCCCGACCCGGACACCCGCGGCGCACTGGAGGCCGCCCTGCGCGGCCGCTCCACCGCCGTCGGACACTCCGTCCCGGTCCGTGACGCCGCATCGTCACTGCGCTGGGCACGACGCCTGCTGACCCTGACCCCCGCCCCCGGAGGACCCGACGCCCGGCCCGTCTTCGTCGACGACCACCTCTCCACCCTGCTGTTGCTCCAGGACGAACCGCTGGCCAAGGCATTGGCGGCCCGCTGGCTGCGGCCGCTGGCAGGACTGACACCACGCCAGAGCGAACGGCTGGAAGTGACCCTGCTGGCCTGGCTCGAAGGCGGCGGCGCACCGGAGGCGGCGAAAGCCCTGAGTGTGCACCCCCAAACGGTGCGATACCGCATGCGTCAACTGGAGAAGCTGTTCGGACAGGGACTGCGTGACCCACGCACCCGCTTCGAACTGGAGATGGCCCTGCGCAGCCGCCGGCTGATGGCGGAGATAGGACGGCGCGGCTCCCGGGTCACCCGAAGGGCGCGCACCGTCGCGGTGGGCTTCCGCCCACTGGTCGTCGCACGGGAAGCACGCGTCAACGGCCTCTGACCCACCCGGGCCGGCCGGCCCGCCCCGGCGGATCACGGAAACATCCGTGATCCGCCGCAGGCGCGTCACAACCCGGCAGGGACCGCCGCGCGCATCGTCGCGTTGAGGTCGAGCAGCTCGGTGTAGGCCCGCGAACAGGAATCACAGTCCGCCAGATGCCGCGCCAGCTCACGGCTGCGGACAGCGCCGCTGCGCCGTATCGCCGCACCGATCATGGCACTGAAGTGCCGGCACCGGTCGTCGCCCACACTGTCCACATGTGCGTGCAAATAGGCCTCGCGCAGCCCCTCGCGGGCCCGGAACGCCAACGACGTGACACCACTCGGAGTGATGCCCAGCAGCGCGGCGACCTCCGGCAGGGAATCGTTCTCCACGAGCGTGTGCCACAGAACGGCCTGCCAGCGCTCGGGCAGCGTGTTGAAACTGCGGACGAGCAACTGGCGGTCCTCGCTGGCCAGCAGATGCTGCTGCGGATCGGTACCGGCCGCCGACTGCTGCCACCACGACTCGAAGTCCGCCGTCAGCAGCGCCTTGCGGTCACCCGCACCCCACTCGATGGCCGTATGACGCACGACCGTCAGCAGATACGGCCGCCAGGCCCCCAGCGGGCCGGCCCCCGAACGCACCGCCTGGAACGTACGGATGAACGCCTCCGACACCAGGTCCTCGGCGTCGTGCGAATCGCGGCAGCACCGGTGCGCGTACGCGAGCGCGGCCTCGCGGTGCCGGCGGTAGAGGATGTCACCCGCGGCCGGGTTGGCGGTGCCTGAGCCGTAGCCGTCCTTGAGCTGCCGGGTGAGCTCCTCGTCGGAGGGCACGGCGTCCTGCGCCACCGTGCGTTCCCGGTCGTTCGCGGCTTCGCGAGAGCCCAGCACTGCCACCTCGCACAATCGAGCGACTACGGAGTTGTTTCCGGATTCGGCCCCGGCTCCGTAGTCGTGTTCCGTGGGACGTGCGCCGAACCGTACGCGTTCCACAGCCGTCGCACAGGTCGGTCGGCAGGATTGTGGCACGACATGGCGGTGGCCCCGGAGTCGGCTCCGGGGCCATCGCCCGTCTCGGGGCCGGGCGGGGGCATGGGGAGCGCCCAGCCCCGAGGGTTCTAGCGGAGGAAACCGCTCCGGGCGGGCCCGGAGACGCTTCCTCCCGCTACCATCAGCACTTGCGGCCGCTGTTCACGCAGTTCACCGCCTGCCGCATCAGCCGGTCCGACATCGCCTCGACGAAGTCACCGTGGTCCGTCACCGGCTTGTGCAGCTGCTCGGGGAAACTGTCCACGGCGATCCGCGCGCCCTGCGGGACGCTGTAGGTGACCCGCTCCACCAGCTGCGGAATCGCCTTGAACCCCTTGCCGCACGCACCGTTGCGGTCCGCGAAGGCGACATGGGTCCGGTGGTTGGCACTGTCGATGTTCTTGCCGTCCCAGCAGCTCTGGAAGGTGAAGGTACGCACCACGTCACTGCCCTTCGGGCAGATCGGGTATTTGTCCTTCAGCTGGCGGTTCTCGAACCCGGTGCAGCTCCACGAAGCGTTCGCGTTGGCCGTGCCGTTCGTGAAGGCCTTGGCGTCGCCCGTGATGATCCGCAGGAAACGCGGCATCGCGGTCACCCGGCTGACGGCGCTGCCGTCGAAGCGGATCGTGGTGGTCTTCGGCTGCAGGATCGTACCGACGTTGGCGTCCTGGCCACCGCCCGGCGCGTTCACGTCCGGACCCTGGCCGGCGTTCTGCACGCGCAGCACGGGCCAGTAGTAGGCCGACTGGTCCCCGTTGCTGCACGTCGTGCCGGCCGCCGCGAGGGAGTCGTTGGTGGAGAACGCATCCGTGGTCTTGTTGCCCACGTAGTCGTGCATGTGGTGGGCGCCGTTGCTCACACCCGGTGCCACGATGACATTGTCCGGATTGAGGTGCTTGTTCGCGTTGACGCCGCACTTCGAGGTGAAGGAACCGGTGGACGCACCGGCACGGGCACGGGGCTTCACCACGTTCGGCTGGACCTTGGTGATGTCGACGAAGTCCGCCTTCGACGGGCCCTTGCCCTGCTTCTTGCTCTGATCCTGCACAGCCTGGTTCTGAACGGCCTGACCCTGCCCGTCCTGCTGGCCCTGAACGGCAACGGCGTCATCCTGACCGCCGCCCCCGGTGTCACCGGGCTTCACATCCGTGGCCTTCATCTCACAGGCACTCAACTCGTCCAGCCCGGCGGGCGGCTGGGCCACCTGGGAGATCGCGTCGTCGATCTTCGCGATCGTGCCGCTGCGCTTCTGCTGCAGCTCACTGAGCGACGTGTCCTTGTTCCACTGCCCGGCGGAGAGCTGCTTGTACGAGTCCGCGACCTGCGCGTCGAGCTGCGCCAGATTCTTGTCGACCTCCGGCTTGGCCTGGTCGGGAACGTCACGCAGCCGGTCCCCCACATCGGGACAGGCGATCGTGGCCGCCCCCACCTGCTCGGTCTTCGCCGAATCCTGCCGCGAGTTGCCGGCGGAGGCGTTGGCGGCGACGAAAGCGACCCCGCCCGCGCCCAACACCAGCGCGGTGATCACCGCGACGGTCTTGTTCGTCAGGCGGGAGCGTTTATGGTCCTTTTTGCTCATGAGATCACTTCACTTCACTTCGTTGTTCCGGAGTCGAAGCGGAAGCCGTGACGGTGACCACTGGCTTCCCGGAGGGCGAGGCCCCGTCAGCGAGCGCGCCGAAATCGACGAGCCCGGTTTCCTCGAGAACCGAGATGTGGTCGAGGACCACGGTGTTGGCTCTGGTGGCCAGGGACCGGACCATGGAGTTACGGGTCTGCCCCCGAACCTGCGCCACGAGCGCGAACACCTTCCCGTGCGCGCGGCGCAGAAGATTGGCGAACAGCCGGTCGTACTGGGCCCCCGTGGCGGCATCCATCTGGGCGAGCCAGCCCTGCTGGTCCGAGTTCGGCTGGTTGGGCAGATCGATATGGAGCGCCTGGCCCACCTGCAGCACGCGCGCGTCCAACTCGGCATGCCCGTCGATGAGATGCAGCCCCGCGGTCCTGACCGATTCCTGCGTGCCGCGCTGCTGCGCCTGGTGGCCGGCGGGGCCCTCCCACAGCCCGGCGAGCCGGACCTTCCGGACGAAGTCCCGGTCGAGCGGGGTCAGCGGTCCGTACTGCGTGTTCACGACCCCGAGGCCGTCGTCCGTGATCGGAGGAGCGGCCACCGCGGAATTCTGACCGCCGAACTTCTGCATGGGGATCAGCAGCGCCACGAGCGTCACCGCGAGGGCACCGATGACGAGGACGGTTCCCGTGGTGTACCGGAAACCGACGGACGCGCCGAGGGCGGATCGCCGGACGAATGTCCGCACAGTGCCTCCTTGCGCTTTGCCGGGAGGGGGATGTCGGCGCAGAGGATCCGCACCGACATGCGGCTGGCACCGCCTTCCCGGGTGCCACCGGACGCTAGTGCCGGATGTGGCACTCCTGTTGAGGGATCATCACCATTGGATAAACATCGGAGCCCTACCCGGAATCCCTGGTACCGTTCCGTACCCACATGTGACCGGCCCGCGGCCTCGGCGCAACCATGCCCGGAACGCCGCGGACCGGCGGGAACAGCGATCGCGAGGATCGCCCTTCCCACCGGCCGGCAGTCGTACTCGGCTTCGGCGCTCAGCTCTGTGTGTAGGTGAAGTGCGGAGTGTCGTACTGGGGACCGTTCTTCTCGTAGGTGAACCAGTAGGTGATGACGCTGCCCGCGGAAAGCTGACTGACCGTCTGCGTCCAGGTACCCCCGCTGTTCGCCATCCGGAAGTTCTGCTGACCCGCCCCGTTGACCAGATAGTGCACGTCCACGTACTGCGCGGCCGTGGTCGGCGTGAAGGAGATCCGCGCCTGAGTGGCATTGATCCGGGTGGCGCTCGCCGAGTAGTCGGGTGACGAGGTGCCGCCCGTGGTGCCGCCCGTGGTACCACCGGTCGTCGTCCCGCCGGTCGTGGCTCCCCCGGTGGTCGTCCCACCGGTCGTCGTCCCACCATTGGTCGTGCCACCGTTCGTGGTACCACCGCCGTTGGTCTGGTAGACACCGAACCAGTCGATACTCATACCGGCGCCCGAGGTGATGTCCGCCGAGGGCGAGGTGCAGCCACAGACCTTGTTCGGGTACGAACCGCCGATCGCCACATCGAAGATGGCGAAGAACCCGTGGTCGACGGCCGCCTGCCAGGTAGCCGTCGACACCTGGTTCTGATTGACCTGATAGGTCAGACCGCCGTCGAGGTAGAACCGCAGCTGCTCGGCAGCGGTGTTGGTACGGTCCACGATCACCGAGTACGTGTGGAACCCGGTCTGGCAGCCGCCGCACGCCTGCAGCCCACTGCTGATGCCGTCCGGGTCATGGCACTCGCCGGCCCAGACACCGCAGTGGAAGGTGGTCGAGTGCTGACTCAGCGCGTTGACGTCCTCCATGATGTCCAGCTCGCCGATGTTCGGCCAGTTGGTCGCACCCACCGGGCGGGCCGCGGCGCCCATCGCCCAGAACGCCGGCCAATAGCCCAGTCCGTGTGCCGGGTTGGGCTGCTGGATGGAAGCGCTGATCTGCAGCTGACCGCCGGCCGGGGCGGCGAAGTCGGTGCGCTGGGTCTCGATCCGGCCGGAGGTCCAGTGCCCGCCGGCGTCCTTGATCGGCTTGATCACCAGATGGCCCGCACCGTCCTGGTAGACGTTTGCCGTTGAATCGGTCGCCGTCTCCAGTTCACCGGTCCCCCAGTTCGGCGCCGCACCCGGGTAGTTGTAGTTGGTACCGATGTCGTAGAGCCAGTTGGCCCTGTTGAGACCGCTGCCCGACGCGCCGCTGAACTCATCGCTGAAGACCGTGGTCCAGCCGGCCGGAGGCGCCGGCGCCGCGGCGGCCGACCCGCCCGATACGGACAGACCCAGGGCGCCGGCGACCAGCATGAGCAGAGCACTGAAGACAGTGAGCGGAACACGCCGCATACGGCGCGCGGCGCTCGACGCGGTTTCGGGCGGGACGTTTTTCCTCATGGGCGGTCGTGGCCTTTCTGCAGAGCTCCGAGACGTACGCGATGTACGAGAGGTGCGGATGGGTTCCGGGGAGGCGACGTCAGCTGAAGGGATCGAGGATGAGTGATGCCTGCTGCGGGCTGCCGTCGTGCACCAGCGACTCGTGGTGGCCGACGTCGTCGAAGGCGAACGCGTACGCGTTCCCGTCGGCCATCTGCGCGTGGATGAAGCGCGCGTAGTGGTTGGTCACCGCGTCCTGGTAGAAGTTCGCGGAACTCGCGTCGGGCTGACCGGTGTTGACCAGCAGTGTCGAGCGGTTGAATCCCGCGCACAGCGTGCGGGAGATCGGGCCGCGCACCAGGTCGTTGGGGGCGTCCAGGAGCTTGTAGCAGCCGAAGACGCTGTCGGCGTCGGGCTTCTGGAAGCTGGTGACGACCGCCCCTGAGGTGTTGGTGAAGTTCATGACGTTCCCCGACACCCGGCCGAAGTACTTCGTGTTCGGCTGGTCGGCGAAGGGCGTCACGGTGAGCGTCGAGGTGGAGTACTTCTGCCACACCCGGTTGATGTAGTCGTCGAGGACGCCGTTGGACAGCGCACCGGACTCGATGCCGTGCCCCGGCGCCAGCGCCCGCAGGACCGAACCGTCCGGCGCCGTCTGGATCAGCCCGCCCCAGCCACCGGACTGGCCGCGCAACGCGTTGAGGACCGCGTTGTATCCGCCGGGCTTCAGATGGCCCGTGGTCTGGCCGGCCCCGGTGGTGGACTGCACCGCGACCGCGTAAGGCGCGGAGAACATGTCCACCTGAGTGCTGTTGATCCACAGCCCGCTGTCGTTGAGCGTGTACTCCGACCAGTTGAACAGGATGTTGCGGTTCGGGTCGCTCGGATTCTGTACCGCGGGCTGCACCAGACCGCCGGTGGTCAGTTTGAACGCCAGCTTCTGGCCGTAGGAGAAGTAGACCCGGCCGGAGAACTTCGGGATCTGGATCGTCACCGACTGCCCGGAGGCGGGGCCGGGGATCGACGCGTCAGGGGCGGGGGTCGGCGGATTGCCGCCCGCCGGCCAGGCGTGGAACCCGCCGTTGGCGTCCGCCCAGCCCTGCTGACCGCTCGACAGCTGGGTGCCCAGGTCGTAGATGTAGACGCTGCCACCGCGCCCCGAGTTGTTGGTGATCTTCAGCGGTATGGTCCCGGGCACCGGCTGCCCGCCACCGCCGCCACCCGTGGTGCCGCCGGTCGTTCCGCCGCCGCCCTGGGTGTAGGTGAACTGGGGGGTGTCGTACTGCGGTCCGCCCTTCTCGTAGGTGAACCAGTAGGTGAGGACCGAGCCCGTCGAGAGCTGATCGACGGTGCGGGTCCAACTGCCCCCGCTGTTGGTCATCCGGAAGTTCTGCTGGCCGGCGCCGTTCACCTGGTAGTGCACATCGACGTACAGCGCGGTCGTCGTGGGGGTGAAGGTGATCCGCGCCTGAGTGGAACCGGTAGCGGTGACGCTCTGCGTGTAGTCGGACGGGCCGGCCGCCGCGTTCCCCGCGACGGCGGTGAGACCGAACAGTCCCGCGAGCACCAGGACGACGGCGGAGGCGAGTGCGGTGGCGCTGCGGCTCCAGCGCCGTCGGGGCCGATCAAGGCGCGGAAGTGGGGTTCTGCGCATCGGAAACTGGTATCCCTTCTTCTGTTCACGAAGCGAAAGGGAAGTACTGGTCCGGGCAGGTCGCGCTTTCACCTCACAGCCGAAGGCAAGCGATCATCCCCAGGGATGCCTTCGAACCAGCGAGATGAGAGCGCTCTCACCCAACAGGATCGTGTTGGATTCTTAGCGCACGACGTGTTCGCGTCAAGAAGTTGAACAAGATCTACTTAACGACCAGGACATATACCGGTGATGAGGGGCGCCCCCTCCTCCGCCGGCGCTTTGGGCCTTTCGTCGGCGACGGGAAAACAAGCCACAGGGCTTGTTATTAATCGAACGACGGCTTACCGACCGCGCTCCCGCCGGCCGAGCAGTTCGAGGGCCGCTTGGACGGTGCCGATCAGCGTCTCCGCGTCCGCTCCGCCGCGCGAGCGCAGGTTCACGCCGTAGGCGAGCAGCGCCAGCGTCTCGGCGGCGGCGTCCGGGGAGACGCCCGGGGCGAGCTGCCCCTGGCGCCGGGCCGTCTCGAGTTCCGCGCACAGCGCGTCCCGCAGCAGCCGGTGGTGTTCGTCGAGCAGGGCGCGGACGGCGGGGTCGCTGCCCTCGGGGCCGATATGGGCGTTGACGACCATGCAGCCCCATCCGGCGTACTCACCGGAGCAGCGGGCCTCGATCAGACCGGCGAAGAAGTCCCGCACGGCGGGCAGGCCCCGCCCGTCCTCCGCCAGTTCGCGGAACGCCGGCTGCGCGCGATGCAGCAGATAGCGGCGCAGGGCGGCGAGATAGAGCTCCCGCTTGTCGCCGAAGGTGGTGTACAGACTGGACCGGCTGAGCCCCGTCGCGGTGGCGACGGCCTGGATCGACGCCTTGTCCGAGCCGTGCTGCCAGAACAGCCGCTCGACGCGCTCCAGCGCCGTGTCCGGATCGAAGTGCTTGATGTCGGGCATCACTCACCGCTCCCGAGTACTTGGAATGGTGATTCCAAGATAACCCTTGACGTGCGAACCGACCCGCCATCATCCTGGAACGAGTGTTCCAAGATGTTCGGGATGTGTTCCGCACTCCCCTGCACAGAGAGAGGACGGCGATCGTGAGCCTCCAGGATGAGCTGCGCGACCTGCGCGACCTGTACGAGAACGGACCCCGGAAACTCCCCGCCGAGCTGCTCGAGGTCATGGACCGGGGCGGGTCCGAGCTCGCCGCGTCCGGCCTGGCGGAGCGCGCCCTGGGCCCGGGTGCGCCGGCTCCTCGGTTCACCCTTCCGGCAGCCACCGGGGAGCAGATCGCGCTGGACGCGCTGCTCGCCGAAGGACCCGTGGTCCTCACCTTCTACCGCGGCGCCTGGTGCCCGTACTGCAATCTCGCCCTGCGCTCCCTGCAACTGCACCAGGACGCCGTCACCGCCCGCGGCGCCCGCCTGGTGGCCGTCTCGCCGCAGATCCCGGACGAGACCCTCTCCATCACCGAGAAGGAGCAACTCACCTTCGACGTTCTCAGCGACATCGGCTCCGACGTCGCACACCGGTTCGGCATCGCGTTCGACCTCTCCGGCGAACTGGGCGAGGTGTACGACCGGTTCGGTTTCGAGCTCCAGCGGGTCAACGGCGGCCATGCCCGCACCCTGCCGCTGCCCGCCACCTACGTCATCGACCGCTCCGGCGTCATCCGCTGGGCCTTCGTCAGGTCCGACTACACCGTGCGCGCCGAACCCGCCGACATCCTGGCCGCACTCGACGCGCTGGACACGCTCGGCTGAACGCGCTCTTCCCGGGCGGTCGACTATGAGTGGCGGGGCCTGATGATCACCCATAGCTTCGAACCGGCGGGCGCACGCTCTGTACGGGCGAGGAATGCGGTGCCGCTGTCGAACGTCCCTCGGATCCGTCGCCGAGCCCGGCGCTGTTACGGGAGGACCATCCTGGAGAGCGGGTTCCGGTCATGGCTACGCGACGGTTTCATCAACTGGTGGGTACTGCTGTCGGCGTCGCCGCCGTAGGGCTGGCGGCGGCGCCGCCCGTACAGGCGGAGAGCGTACTTCTCGTCAGCAAGGGTCAGTCGATCCAAGAGGCGGTGAACCGGGCGAAACCCGGGGACACGGTCCTCGTTCTGCCGGGCACGTACCAGGAGAGCGTTCAGGTCACGATCCCGAATCTGACGATCCGCGGCTCCGGCGACCGGACGCTGATCACCCCTCCGGCCGTACCGGGTGGCAACACCTGCGCCGCGGGCGGCTACGGGATCTGCGTCACCGGAACGGCGGACCAGCCGGTCACCGGTGTGACCGTCGAGTCGCTGGCGGTCTCCGGGTTCACGAAGCACGCGATCAACGCGTCCGACACCGACGGACTGAGCGTGCGTTTCGTGCTCGCCCAGGACAACGGCCAGTACGGCATCAGCGTCGAGAAGTCGACCCGCGCCCGGCTGTCCATGAACCGGGCACGGAACAACGGGCAGGCCGGCATCTTCATGGCGAACCTGACCAGCGGCGAAGGCGGCGCCCTGGACACCCAGAGCGCGATGATCAGCGGCAATGACGTCTCCGGGAACCGGATCGGCGTCGTCGCACGGCGGGTCCGCAATCTGACGGTCGAGAACAACACGATGACCGGCAACTGCGGTGGCGTCTTCGTCGTGGGGGACGAGGGGACGCCGAGGGCGGGAGCGATCGGCATCCGTCTCAACAAGGTGGTGGCGAACAACAAGTTCTGCCCGGCGAACAGCCGGCTGCCGGTCATCCAGGGCTCCGGAATCGTCCTGACCGGCGTGGAGAACACGACCGTGGAGCTGAACAGGATCACCGACAACGTCGGGACCTCACCGCTGTCCGGCGGCGTCGTGCTGTTCCCGAGCTTCGCGGGCGGTCCCAACTCCGGCAACACCGTCAAGGACAACACGGCGCTCCGCAACGGTCCGGCCGACCTGTCCGACCGGGACACCGGCCTCGGCAACACCTTCAACGGAAACCACTGTCTGGTCTCAGCTCCGGTGGGCCGCTGCTGACCGAGTGGTCCGCCGCGCCGCGTCCGACACCCTTCCGATCCCCAGGAGAGGCAGCCCCATGACGACCACCCCTTCCACCGCACCCGTCCCCGCGGCACCCGCATCCGCATCCGCCATCACCCCGCACGCCGGCATGCGCCTGCGGGAACTCGTGTTCGGCGCCGCCTGCGCCGCGGCCGTCCGCGCCGAGGCCCGGCTGCGGGTCGCGGATGCCCTGGGCGACACCCCCGCGACGGTCGAGGAACTGGCCCAGGAGGTCAACGCCGAGCCCAAGCCGCTGCGCCGGCTGCTCCGTGCGCTGTCGTGCTACGGGCTGTTCGCGGAGACGGAGGACGGCCGCTTCACGCACACCGAGATGTCGCGGCTGCTGCGCGAGGACTCCCCCGACAGCCTCCGGTACATCTCGCTGTGGTGCACGGAGCCGTGGACCTGGGACGCGTGGCCGCTGCTCGACGACGCGGTCCGGTCCGGCAAGGACGTCTTCCCCGAGCTGTACGGCAAGAACTTCTTCGACTACCTGCACACCGACGCGAGCGAGTCGGCCGTGGTGTTCGACCGGGCGATGTCGTCGTCCAGCAGGCAGTCCGCAGAGGACCTCGCCGAGTTCGTCGACCTCACCGGGGTGTCGAGCGTCGCGGACATCGGCGGCGGCCAGGGGCTGGCGCTCGCCTGTCTGCTGGAGCGGAACCCGGAGCTGAGCGGGACCCTGCTCGACCTCCCCAAGGTGATCGCGAACGCGGACCCGCGGCTGCGGGACGGCGGCCCGCTGGCCGGGCGTGTCCGGCTCGTCCCGGGCGACTGCCGCAACGAGATCCCCGTCCAGGCGGACCTGTACATCATCAAGAACATCCTGGAGTGGGACGACGCCAGCACCCGCGCCACCCTGGCCAACATCGTCAAGGCCGCGCGCCCCGGCGCCCGGGTGCTGGTCGTCGAGAACCTGGTCGACGACAGCCCGTCGATGCGGTTCACCACCGCCATGGACCTGCTGCTGCTCCTGAACGTCGGGGGCGCGAAGCACTCCAAGGTCAGCATGGCCGCCCTGATGGAGGAGGCCGGGCTCGCTGTCGGCCAGATCCGCCCGGTCAACCCCTACCTGCACGCGTTCGAGGCCGTCGTCCCCGTCTAGGGGCCGTCACCGTCACCACGCACTGTGCGCCACGCCCCTGAGGGGCGTGGCGCACAGTGCGTCGTACGGTCCGGTCAGCCGACCGGTACGGATTCCTTGCTCGTGTCGCCGTCCCGGTCGGCCTCCTCGGCGGTCATCGCGCCGACCAGCCCGGTGGTGTGCAGCGCCGCCTGGAACAGCGGGTGCGCCAGCGTCCTGCGCAGGAAGCCGAGCGTGGTGTGCACACCGGGTCCGCTCACCCGGAACTCGCTGAGCGCGCGGTCCATCCTGGCCAGTGCCTGTTCGCGGTCCGGAGCCCACACGGCCGCCTTCGCCAGCAGCGAGTCGTAGTCGGGCCCGACCGGCCAGCCCGGGTAGGCGTGCGTGTCGACCCGTACGAACGGGCCGCCGGGCGGCACGAACTCGGACAGCAGCCCGGGAGTGGGCGAGAACTCGTTGTCGGGGTTCTCGGCGTTGACGCGGCACTCGACGGCCACGCCGCGCAGGGTGATGTCGCTCTGCCGGAACGACAGCGGCCGCCCGGCGGCCACCGTGATCTGTTCGCGGACGATGTCGATTCCGGTGACCAGTTCGGTGACCGGGTGCTCCACCTGGAGACGGCAGTTGATCTCCATCAGATAGAACCGGTCGTCCGGCGTCACGACGAACTCGAACGTGCCGGCCCCGACGAAGCCCACCGCCGTGGCTCCGTGGACGGCGGCCGCCAGCATCGCCTCGCGCAGCTCCTGCGGCAGCCCGGTGGCCGGCGCCTCCTCGATGAGCTTCTGGTGCCGGCGCTGCACCGAGCAGTCGCGCTCGCCCAGGTGGACGGCGTTGCCGTGCCGGTCGCACAGCACCTGCACCTCGATGTGGCGGGCGTCGTCGACGAACCGTTCGAGATAGAGCCGGTCGTCGCCGAACACCGCCCGGGCGTGGGCGCGGGTCTCGTTGTAGGCGAGGCGGAGGTCGTCGGCGGACCGGACCACGGCCATGCCGCGGCCGCCACCGCCCGCGACGGCCTTGAGGATCACCGGGTAGCCGACCTGCCGGGCGAGCTCCTTCGCCTCGGCCGGCGAGGTCAGCGCGTCCATGCTGCCGGGCAGTACCGGCAGCCCGGCCTGCGCCATCAGGGAGCGGGCCGCCGCCTTGTCGCCGAGCTGCTGCATGACCTGCGGGGGCGGCCCGATGAAGACGATGTCGTGCGCTTCGCAGATCTCGGCGAAGTCGGGGTCCTCCGAGAGGAAGCCGTACCCGGGGTGGATGGCCTGCGCGCCGGTCTGCAGCGCCGCCTCGATGACGGCGGGGACGTTGAGGTAGCTGCCCTTGGCGGGCGGCGCGCCGATGTGCACGGCCTCGTCCGCGAACCGCACGACCGCGGAGTCGCGGTCCGCGGTGGAGTACACCGCGACCGTACGGATGCCCATTTCACGGCAGGTGCGGGCCACCCGCAGGGCGATCTCCCCCCGGTTGGCGATCAGGACGGTGGAGAACACGGGCGTCACCTCGACGGCCCGGAGACGGCCGCCGGCTCACGGACCGCGACCGGGTCCGCATCCGCACCCGCTTCCGCGTCCACCGGCTCCAGCGCGATCAGTTGCTGGTCGAACTCAACCGGCTGCCCGTTCGGCGCGAGCACCTCGGTCACCCGGCCCCCGACCTCCGCCGTGATGGTGCTCATCAGCTTCATGGCCTCCAGAACACCTACCGGCTGACCCGGTGCGACCACATCGCCGACGCACACGTACGGCGGCGCGTCCGGGGAGCTCGCGTGGTAGAACGTGCCGACCATGGGCGCCCGGACGTAGTCCAGCGCCTCGCCGTCCCCGGCGGGCGCGGCGTCGGATTCCGGGGCGGCGACCGGAGCGCCGGCGGCCGGCGCGGGACGGCTCAGGGCCGCCGGGTCCGGCCACTCGACCTCGACGGTGATCTGGCCGTCCTGCATCCGGATGCGGGACGGCGGATGGGCGGTGGTCCCGCTCAGCCGCACGACACTGCGGCACACGGCGTCGAGCACCGCTCCGGCCGGCATCGCGGCGTCCGGCATCACGGCGTCGCGCGTCACCGCGTCCGGTACCGGCGGTGCGCCCGGCACCTGGCCGTCCGCCGGGGGGTTTCCGTCACTGCTGTTCCGCTGCTCGTGGTCCGGCTTCACAGCGCACCTCTTTCCACGCTCAGGTTGTGTGCGGTCCCGAAGCGGTGGAATCGGCTGCTGCGGTCGCGCAGCAGCCGCTCCGGCTCCCAGGGGTCCAGTTCGTTCAGCGCCGCGGTCAGCGCGGCGCCCAGCAGGGCGGCGGACTGCGGGTGGTCGGTGTGCGCACCGCCCGGCGGTTCCGGCACGACACCGTCGACGATGCCGAGTTCGAGCAGCTGCCGGGCATCGACGCGCAGGGCCTCGGCGGCGGTCGGCGCCGCCGACGCGTCCTTCCAGAGGATGGCGGCGCAGCCCTCCGGGCTGATCACCGAGTAGATGCCGTTGGCGCTGATGAGCACCCGGTCCGCGACGGCCAGCGCCAGCGCGCCGCCACTGCCGCCCTCGCCGGTGACGACGGCCACGATCGGCACCGGCAGCCGGGCCATCAGCCGCAGGTTCGCCGCGATGGCACCGGCCTGGCCGGTGCGTTCCGCGTCGGGACCCGGGTTGGCGCCGGGGGTGTCGATCAGCGTGATGACGGGCAGTCCGAGCTTCGCGGCCATCCGCATCAGCCGGGCCGCCTTGCGGTATCCGCCCGGATTCGGCATACCGAACTTGCGGCGCTTGCGCTCCACGAGTCCGGTGCCGCCCTTCTGATGGCCGATCAGCATGACGGGCCGGCCGTTCAGCAGCCCCGGGCCGCCGACCACCGCCGCGCAGTCCTCCGCGATCCGGTCACCGTGCAGCTCGTGGAAGCCGTCCAGCAGGTGCGCGGCGTAGTCCAGCGTCGTGGGGCGGTCCGGGTGGCGGGCGAGTTGCACCGTCGCCCATGGGTCGGCGCCGGCCAGTTCTTCCGGCCGGCGCAGGATGGCTCCGCTGTCAGTGGCCGTCGCGGCGGGAGCCGCGGTCGCCGCCGCATCCGGTTCCGGGTCCGCGGCCGGTTGCAGCGCGAGGAGCTGGCCGAGCGTCGCCCGCAGTGCGGCCCGCGGCACGACGTCGTCGACCAGTCCGTGGCTCAGCAGGAACTCAGCGGTCTGGAAGCCCTCCGGGAGCGTCTCGCCGGTGGTGTGTTCGATCACCCGCGGCCCGGCGAAGCCCAGCCGCGCACCGGGTTCGGCGATGATCACATCCGCGAGCGTCGCGAACGAGGCGGCCACGCCGCCGTAGGTCGGGTCGGTGATGAGCGAGATCACCAGGATCCCGGCCTCGTCCAGCTCGGCCAGGGCGTTGGTGGTCTTCGCCATCTGCATCAACGACAGCACGCCCTCCTGCATCCGCGCGCCGCCGGAGGCGGTGACGAGCAGCAGGGGGACGCGCATCCGCAGACTGGTGTGCGCCGCCGCCGTGATCAGCGCGCCCTCACCGCAGCCGAGGCTGCCGCCGAGAAACCCGAAGTCCATCGCGGCGACCACCACCGGCTGGCCCTCGATGGTGCCGCGGGCGCAGAGCACCGCCGTCCGCTGTCCGGTCGCCGCCCGCGCGTCCACCAGCCGGTCGACGTACGGGCGGGTGTCGGAGAAGCCCAGCGGGTCGGGTACGCACTCGACCGGGTCCAGCGGTACCGCGGTTCCGGGGTCGAGCAGGTGCTCCAGCCGTTGACGGGCGGTGAGCCGGGTATGGGAACCGCAGTCGGGGCACACCTTGAGTGCCCGGGTGAAGCGTTTGGCGTAGATGAGCGTGACGCAGCTGTCGCACCGCACCCACGCCGGGGGCTCGGCGTTGTGGGGAATCTCGACCTCGACCATGGGAGGTGGTGTCCTTCCAGCCTGCCGTGCAGGGCTCGAACGTGCGGGCAACGCAAGTTGCCTGGGGCCGGAGATCCGGCCCCAGGCTGCTCCGAACTAGTCGGCGTCGCTGCGCTCCCAGCGGTAGAACTCGCGGGCCATCGCGTCCTTGGGCTCGCGCCAGGTGGCCGGGTCGTACGCCTGGACGTGCGCGGCGAGCCGGTCGCTGACGTCCCGGAACTCCGGATGGCCCTTGAACCGGGCCACTTCGGGGCCGGGCGGCCGGTCCGCCTCGATCAGGTGCAGGTACAGGTCGCCGAACTGGAACAGACTGCGCCCGGTCACACCGATGAGGCGCGGCAGTTCCCCGCGGTCGGAGGCGGCGAAGGCCTCGGCGATGTCGGGGGCGGCGTCGGTCCGCATACGGGCGACGATGAGCGAACGGTGCATCGGGGTGGTCCCTTCGGGGTCGGAGCGGGGTCGGTCAGACGACCCGGGCGTGCTGCTCGACCTGCTCGCGGATGCGTTCCATCTGGATCAGCGAGTTGCGGTTGATGTGGTCGGTCATGCCCGCGTCGTCGACCGGCGCGGTGGGCTTCATCGCGAAGTCCTGCAGCCAGCGCATGGACGTGCCGTCCGGCACCTCCCGGTACTCCCAGCGGATGTTCATGTGCTCGAAGGGACCGGTCTCCACGCGGCGGGCCTTTACGGTGAACGTCTTCGGATCGGCCTCCCGCTCCGAGACCCAGCTCCAGACCGTGCCGTTCTCGTCGGGGTGCATCGTCAGCCGGAAGGTGACGGTGTCGCCCTGGCGCTCGAGCACGTCGACGGACGCGTACTCGCTGAACAGCGTCGGCCAGCGTTCGAGGTCGTTGGTGAGCTCCCAGGTGAGGTCCAAGGGCGCGTTGATGACGATCTCGTTGTCGGTGTGTCCGGTCATGTCAGGCTCCGAGGGTGAGTTGGGCGTTGACGCTCTGCAGGAAGGAGTGCGGGGTCTTGCACGAGTCCGCTTCGTCGCCGATCTGCCGGCCGTAGCGGTTCTCCAGCTCGGAGACGATGCCGAGCAGGCCGAGGGAGTCGAGGTTGAACTCCTCGAACGTCGCCTCGGGCCTCTTCTCCATCTCGCCCGGGTCGACGGACAGGCCGGCGCGGCCCTTCATCAGGGACGCGAGCTCATCGAACGTGACAGGTCCGTTCATCACTGGTTTCTCCTTGGCTCGGGGGAACAGCTCCGGGGAACAGCGGTCGGGGGACGCGGGAACGGCGCCCGGTGGGCGCGCCGTTCCCGTCAGCGCCGGTCGTCGGGAACGCGGCGCAGCACCAGGGCCGAGTTGCAGCCCATCAAGCCGCGGCTCAGGACGAGGGCCGTGCGCAGTTCGGTGGCGCGGGCCTCGCCGGTGACGAGGTCGAGGTCGTGGCGGACCTCGGTGATGTTGGGGGTGGGGGGCACCACGCCGTGTTCCAGGGCGAGTACCGCGGTGGCGACGTCCAGTGCCGACGCCGCGGAGTACGCCCGGCCGAAGCCGGTCTTCGGCGCGGTGACGGGGACGTTCGCGGCGTGCGGGCCGAGGGCGTCGGCGATCGCCAGTGCCTCGGCCTGGTCGGCCGCGGGTACGCCGAGGGCGTCGGCGAAGACCACGTCGATGTCCTCGGCGGAGCAGCCCGCCTCGTCCAGCGCGCCCTGGATCGCCCGCGCCAGACCCGGCCGGGAGTGCTCCCAGCCCGCGGTGCCGGTGAACGTGGCCGCATGTCCCGCGACCACGGCCCGGACCGGGGCGCCGCGGCGGCGCGCCGCGGACTCCTCCTCGACCACGAACATCGCGCCGCCTTCGGCGGGCGAGAATCCGCAGGCGTCGTCGGTGAACGGCAGATAGGCCCGGTGCGGGTCCTTGGCGAGACTGAGCTCGGGGTAGCCGAGCTGGCAGACGACCGAGTAGGGGGCCAGCGGCGCCTCGGTGGCGCCGACGACGACCGCGTCGGTGCCCCGCCGGATCGTGCGGCAGGCGTGTCCGAACGCGTCGAGGCCGCCGGCCTCGTCGTTGGCGAGCACTCCGCAGGGGCCCTGGAAGCCGCCCCGGATGGAGATCTGGCCGGTGCTCGCGGCGTAGAACCAGGCGATGGACTGGTACGGCCCGACGAAGTGCGGGCCCTGGCCCCACAACTGCTGCAGTTCGCCCTGGCCGAACTCGCCGCCGCCGGAGCCGGCCGCGGTCACCACACCGATGGCGAAGGGCGACTGCGGGTCGTGCTCCAGCTGGGCGTCGCCGAGGGCGAGATCGGCCGCCGCCATCGCGAAGTGCGTGAAGCGATCGGTCTGGACCAGATAGCGGCCTTCGACCAGGAGGGCCGGGTCGAACCCGGCGACCTCTCCGGCGACCCGCAGCGGCAGCTCGTTGCAGCCCTCGCGGGTGACCGGGCCGAGCACGGACACGCCCTGCTGGACGGCCTTCCAGAAGGCGTCGGTCCCGACGCCGTTCGGCGCGATGACGCCGAGGCCGGTCACCACGGTCTGCCGGCCGGTGGTGCTCCGATCCGGTGACGTTCGCTTCATGACGGGCTCCTCTCCGCGTGCCCGAGCACCACGGCGGACTGGAAGCCGCCGAAGCCGCTGCCGACCGACAGCACGGACCGCAGCGGGGCGGTGCGCGCGGTCCTCGGCACGTAGTCGAGATCGCAGTCGGGGTCGGGGGTGTCGTAGTTCGCGGTCGGCGGC
Organism: Streptomyces sp. SID13666; assembly: GCF_010548325.1. Taxonomy (NCBI): domain Bacteria; kingdom Bacillati; phylum Actinomycetota; class Actinomycetes; order Kitasatosporales; family Streptomycetaceae; genus Streptomyces; species Streptomyces sp. SID13666. The sequence goes on from NZ_JAAGLX010000033.1 coordinate 61,853, forward strand.
ACCACGCCGTGGGTCAGCGCCAGGGCGCAGGCGGCGAGTTCGATCGCCCCGATGGCGCCGAGCGAGTGCCCGACCATCGACTTGATCGAGCTCATCGGTACGGTGTGCGCGTGCGCGCCCAGGGAGCGCTTCACGGCCGCCGTCTCGTGCCGGTCGTTCTGCACGGTGCCGGAGCCGTGCGCGTTCACGTAGTCGATCTCGGTCCGGTCGATACGGGCCTGGTCCAGCGCCTGGTCGATGGCGTGGGACATCTCCAGGCCCTCGGTGGTGAGACCGGTCATGTGGTACGCGTTGCCGAACGTGGCGAAGCCGCGCAGCTCGCAGTAGATCCGGGCGCCGCGCTTCTGCGCGTGCTCCCATTCCTCCAGGAGCAGCACGGCGGCGCCCTCGCCCAGGACGAACCCGTCGCGTTCGGCGTCGAAGGGACGGGAGGCGTGGGCGGGGTCGTCGTTGCGTGTGGAGGTCGCCTTGATCGCGTCGAAGCAGGCCACCGTGATCGGGGAGATCGGTGAGTCCGCGGCTCCGGCGACGATCACGTCGGCCTTGCCGTCCTGGATGGCGTGGAAGGCGTGGCCCACCGCGTCCAGCCCTGACGTGCAGCCCGTCGAGATCGTCTGGACCGGGCCCTTGGCGCCGAGGTCCTCGGCCACTTCGGAGGCGAGCGCGCTGGGCGAGAAGGCCCGGTGCAGATGCGGTCCGGCACCTTCCGGCCGTACGTCCCAGCGCCCACCCGAGTCGCTGACCTTCACGTAGTCGTGTTCGAGCCGGGTGGTACCGCCGACGGCCGACCCGAGGGAGGCCCCGACCCGCCAGGGGTCCTGGGCCTCCATGTCGAGCCCCGAGTCCCGGACCGCTTCGCGGGCGGCGACCAGCGCGAACTGGACGTACCGGTCGGCGCGCTTCTCGAGGTCCGGGCCGAGACCGCAGGCGGCGGCATCGAAGTCGACCTCCGCGGCGATCCTGGAGCGGAAGCCCTCGGGGTCGAACAGCGTGATGCCCCGGGTCGCGGTACGCCCGGCGGTGAGCAGGTCCCAGAAGGCAGGAACCCCCACGCCGCCGGGGGCGACCACGCCCAGTCCGGTGACCGCCACCCGCCGGGTCACGTCCTCGCCCCCGCGGGGTCGGGGGGAGCCATCGTTCCGGCTTGGACGTGCTCGGTCTCCTCGGTGTCCACATGGCCCAGTTCCGGCCGGGGCGCGAGCGGCCCCAGATGGAAGACCATCCGGGCCTCTTCGGTGCCCACGTTGCGGAAGCGGTGCCGGACGTCGAGGGGAACCAGCAGCCCCTGGTCCGGGCGGAGCGAGTGGCTGACGCCGTCCAGGTCCACTTCGAGCGCGCCCGAGACGACGTAGACGAACTCCTCGGAGTACGGGTGGTAGTGCTCCGCGATCTGCTCACCGGGCTGGATGATCGCCAACCCCATGAAGCCGCTCGTGGAGCCTACGGACGTCGGGGTGAGGACGGCGCGGATGTCTCCGCCACGCCGGGTGTTGGGGCTGGTGTCGTCGAGGTGGACGATACGTGCCTGCTGAGGTGTCATGGCCGCTCCTTGGTCGGTGCCGTCCGGTTGCGGAGCCGGACGCGCTGGGGGTTTCAGGCGGCCTGCGCCCGGCGGTCGGTGATGAGGTCCATCGCCGCGACTCCGTACGAGAGTTCACCGGCGGCGGACGGGTCGTGGTGCTTGCCGAGGTCGAGCAGCCGGTTCAGCTCCTCGGGCACGACATCGGCGAGCTCGCCGGCCGGCGAGCGCCGCTGCGGCTCCGCCAGGTCGACGACACGGACGAGGACGTCGTCGCGGTGGAAGACCGTGCTGCCCACGAGCCGCTGCCCGGGGTCCGCGGCGGCGGCCGCGTCCAGCTCGGCGAGCAGGCGGGCCGCCTCCTCGCCGCGGCCGGGCTTGACCGGGTAGAAGTACGCCCGACGGGTGACGCCGTTGTCCGGGGCGGTCGCGGAGCCGGTGACGTGCTCGACGGCGGGGAGCGCCGCGCGGGCGAAGAAGGCGCGGGCGGACGACCCGTCGGTGAGGTCCCGGGCCTCCTCCAGATACGGGTTGATCGCTTCCTCGACGGCCCTGACCTCGGGCTGGGCGGCGACGTGCCGCAGCGCGTTGCCCAGGTCGCCCGTCACCTCGACGGCCCGCACGACGCGGTTGCCGTGCATGAAGAGCGACGTGCGGCGCAGCTGCGTGGTGTCGTCGACGCGGGCCTGCGGCGAGCGGTAGCCGGCCAGGATCTTGGCCACGGCCGGTTCGCTGCCGGGCTTGACGGTGAAGGTGATCGCGTGGCGCACGACGCCGCCGGAGCACAGCGGCGGTGCCGGCAGCGGGTCGGTGCCGGCGGCGCGCTTGGCGGCGGCCTTCCCCTTGGCGGGGCCCGGCCGGGCCGCACGCCGCTCCGGGCGGGCCGGGGGGTCCAGCGGGTCGGGGGTCTCCCGGGCGATCACGAAGCGCAGGGACGTGGTGTCCCGGACGCAGCCGTGCAGCGGTTCGACCATCTTGCGGTGGGCCGCGCTCTCCACCCAGGCCAGGAAGGGCTCGCTGCCCTCCCATTCGCTGGTGATGAGCCATTGGGACGAATTTCCGAGCGACTGGCAGAGCTGGTCGCTGACGTGGCCCGGTACTCCGGCCACCTGGTGCCTGATCTCCTCGTACGCCTCCAGGAAGCGCTCCTGTCGGCCGTCGAGGACGTCCAGCAGGAGCACGACGCGCAGTCGCGTCGTCTCCAGGGTGGGGTCCGCTATGCGCCGGTCGTCCAGAGTCGTCACCGTGATCGTTCCTCTCTGTCGGGGGACGGGCGTACCGCCCGCCACGGAATGCGGCTTCGATGACGGGTCGGGAAAACTCCGACACCCCTGCCGACTGCCGCAGGCCTTGCCCTCTGCATATGCACCAGGCGTGCTCGGCTACGGCCGATGCTCACATAACGGCATGAATCGCGCACGGTACGTGAGGCGGGCGAGTGACTTCCCGGTCAACAGGCTTGCGACAGGGAAAGGAGGAACGCAGCCGAACGGCCGTCACGAATCCGTGGCGGACCCGCTCCCGCACAACCCTCTCTGGAGACCTCATGACGTCGAAGATCGACGATCGCGTGCCCGTCCTGATCGTTGGTGGCTCCCTGGTGGGGCTGTCCGCCTCGCTGTTCCTGGGCCGGCTCGGCATCGAGCACCTGCTCGTGGAACGGCACGCCCAGACCTCGCACCACCCTCGCGGCCGGGGCAACAACGTCCGCACGATGGAACTGTTCCGGACCGCGGGGGTGGAACCGCTGATCCGCGAGGCCGCCTCCGTCCTGGCGGAGAACCACGGCATCCTGCAGGCCGACACACTGACCGGCTCGGAGCAGGAGTGGCTGTTCAAGCAGATCGACCCCGGCGGGGCGCTGGCCAAGTTCAGCCCGTCGGGCTGGTGCCTGTGCAGCCAGAACGACCTGGAGCCGGTGCTGCTGCGCAGCGCCCGCGAGCTCGGCGGCGACATCCGCTTCGGCACCGAGCTGATCTCCGCCGAGCAGGACGCCGAAGGAGTGACGGCGGTGGTCCGGTCCCGTGAGACGGGTGAGGACCGGACGATCCGGGCGGACTACCTCGTCGCCGCGGACGGGCCGCGCAGCCCGGTGCGCGAGCGGCTCGGCATCGGGATGACCGGGGCCGGCGACCTGTTCCACAACGTGAGCATCACGTTCAAGGCCAAGCGGCTGGCCGACGCGGTCGGCGACCGGCGCTTCATCGTCTGCTACCTGACGAACCCCGAGAGCCCCGGCGCGCTGCTGCCCGTCGACAACGACGAGAACTGGGTGTTCCACGCACCCTGGCGCCCGGACGACGGCGAGACCCTGGAGGACTTCACCGACCAGCGGTGCGAGGCACTGATCCGCACCGCGGTCGGGGTGCCCGACCTCGAGGTGGAGGTCACCGGGAAGGCGCCGTGGCATGCCGCCGAGCGGGTGGCCGAGCGCTACGGCACCGGCCGGATCTTCCTGGCCGGCGACTCGGCGCACGAGATGTCCCCGACCGGTGCGTTCGGCTCCAACACCGGCATCCAGGACGCGCACAACCTCGCCTGGAAGCTCGCCGCGGTGCTGCGCGGCTGGGCGGGCCCCGGGCTGCTGGAGACGTACGACGCCGAGCGGCGGCCGGTGGCGCTGGCCACCGGCGCCCGCGCCTCGACCCGTTCCGCGGAACACCGGCACCCGGGTTACGACGTCAGCCCCGGCGCCGGCCGGAAGCCCGGGATGCTCGCGGTGGTGCTGGGCTACCGCTACCTCGACGGCGCGGTGGTGGGCGCCCCGCAGGACCAGCCGGCCGTCCCGGAGGAGTTCCGTCCACTGGCCCAGCCGGGCGGCCGGGCCCCGCACATGTGGCTCAGCCAGGAGGGCCGCCGGCTCTCCACCCTCGACCTGTACGAGCGGACCCCGGTGCTGCTCAGCGGTCCCGACGGCGGCGCCTGGCACCAGGCCGGTCTGAGCGTCGCCGGGCGCACCGGCATCCCGCTGGCCTGCTTCCGGGTGGGCCCGGACGAGAATCACGACCTCGTCCCCGAAGAGGGCGCCGACTGGGCGCAGTTGCACGGGGCGGAGAACGACGGGGCGGTCCTGATCCGCCCCGACGGATTCATCGCCTGGCGGTCGCGGACCGCGGACGCGAACGCGGAGCGGACGCTGACGGACGTGCTGGAGAAGGTACTGGGCGGCGTTCCCGGCAACGGGTGACGGCTGCCACCGGGAGCGGGCCGCGCGGACGCCGCGCGGCCCGCTCCGCCGCGTCACGCCGGGTGACGCCGCATTTCCCCGTGGTCCGGCCCGCGGGCCGGGGGTGCTGATGCCCCGTCGGGGTGAGGCACCGTCAGCCCGGTGCCGCCCCACTCCCCCACGGCCGGCACCACCCGAAGAGAGCACTCCGTCACCCATTGTGCTCTCTCCGGTGGCACAACCTCGGTATATGACTGACGGTGATGACGTCGCTACTGCGCTTCCTATGGCTGATGCCCTGTCAGCCAGCGCACGTCGCGGCGGAAGGAACCTTCCCATGCGCACTGCTCGCACCCTGCTGGCCGGAGCAACCCTCTCCGCTGTCCTCGCCATCGCCGCTCCCGCCGCCCACGCCGCCACGGGTGCCCACAACGCATACGACCCGAGCGGCTCCTCCAGCTCCAGCTCCAGCGACAGCTGGTCCCCGTCCGAGCAGGGCGCCAAGTCCGAGAACGGCTGGAAGGGCGAGGAGTCCAAGAAGGGCGCCAAGTCCGAGGAAGGGTGGAAGGGCCAGGAGGCCAAGAAGCCGCACGGTGGCATGCACACCGGCGGTGGCGGCATGGCCCTCTCGGGCGGTGGCCTGGCCGCCGGTTCCGTTCTGCTGCTCGGTGGCCTCGGCGCCGGCGCCTTCGTCCTGCGCCGCCGCAACACCTCGGCCGGCGCCGGCCTCGCGGCCTGATCCGACGCACGTTCCGCACCACGCGTTCCGTCGTTGCCACCGTCGTCCCACGATGACGGTGGCAGCGCCGGTTCCGGGCCCGGCCCGCCGCCCCGCTCGCGGGCAGCAGAACCACGAACCGCAGAGCTGATGAAAGGCATCACCGAATGGCCCAGCAGTCCGCACAGCACAGCGCCCGAGCGGCGGAGAACGCACCGGGCGGTGACGGCTCGTCCCGAGTCCTGGGCTGGGCCACCGGCGCGGCTCTGCTCGGCGCGTTCCTGATCTACAACTCCGTCGACGCCTCCGAGGCCGCGCCGCCCCCGGCCGCCGCCGTCGTGGCGCAGGCCACGGCGCACGCGGCGGCCCCGCCGCCGGTCAGCGCCGCCCCCGGACTGCCCGCCTCGCGCCCGACCCTGCTGACGATTCCCGACATCGGCGTGAGCGCACCCTTCACCCCGCTGCACATCGGCACGTCGGGCAAGCTGGATCCCCCGCCGTCGGACAACAACAACCTCGCCGGCTGGTACGCGGAAGGCCCCACCCCCGGCGAACGCGGCAACTCCATCGTCGCCGGCCATGTCGACACCAAGACCGGCCCCGCGGTGTTCTTCCTGCTCAGCATGGTCAAGCCGGGCGCCACCGCCGAGATCACCCGCGCCGACGGCGTCATCGCGAAGTTCAAGGTCGACTCCGTCGAGACCTTCTCCAAGAACAACTTCCCCGACCAGCGCGTCTACGCCGACACCCCCAACGCCCAGCTGCGCATCATCACCTGCGGCGGCGCGTACGACCACTCGAAGAAGGACTACACGGACAACGTCGTCGTCTTCGCCCATCTGGAATCCTCCCGCCAGGGCTGACCACCCGGCGGCACACACCCGGGGCAGGGCCGGGGGCGGTCACGGTATCGTCCCCCTGCGGGTCCATGAACCGGACACCGGCCCCGCGGTGTTGCCGCTGGTCCTTCACACCCGGTGGTGCCGTCGCGTCGAAACCACCGGAAGAGGGACGAGGTTCCAGAGATGACCGTCTACGAATCGGTCACGGACGCGATCGGCGGGACGCCACTGTTCCGGCTGGCGCGGCTGGGCGAGGGAATCGTGGCTCCGGTCTACGCGAAGGCGGAGTTCCTCAGCATCGGCGGCAGCGTCAAGGACCGTGCCGCGCTGTCGATGGTGCGGGAGGCCGAGCGTACGGGTGAGCTCCGGCCGGGCGGCACCATCATCGAGGCGACGTCGGGGAACACCGGTATCGGGCTGGCCATCGTCGGACGGCAGCGCGGCTACCGGGTCGTGATCGGGGTGTCCGAGCGGGCCGCCCCGGAGAAGAGCGACATCCTGCGGGCCTACGGCGCCGAGGTCGTACTCGCCCCGACCGCGCTCTCCAAGGACCATCCGGACCACCTCTTCCATGTGGTCCGCCGGCTCGCGGAGGAGATCCCCGGCGCCTGGCTGGCGAACCAGTACGACAACCCGGCCAACCCGGACGCCCATGTGGTGACCACCGGGCCGGAGATCTGGGAGCAGACCGGCGGGCGGGTCACGCACTTCGTGGCGGGCGTCGGCACCGGCGGCACCATCAGCGGCACCGGCGCCTTCCTGAAGAAGGCATCCGACGGACGGGTCACCGTCGTCGGCGCGGACCCGGAGGCGTCGGTGTACGCCGGCGGCGACGGCAGCTCCTACTTCGTGGAGAGCATCGGCCACTTCGTCCATCCGGAGACCTCGGAGGACGTGTGGCCCGAGTCGTACCACCGGAGCGTGGTCGACGTGTTCGAACGGGTGCCGGACCGGGAGTCGTTGCTGACGGCGCGGCGGATGGCCCGTGAGGAAGGACTACTGGTGGGCCCCTCCTCGGGGACGGCGGTGGCCGCGGCGCTGCGGGTGGCACGGCGGCTGGGCCCCGACGACCTGGTCGTCGTCCTGCTGCCCGACTCGGGCCGCTCCTATCTGTCCTCGGCGCTCAGCGACGACTGGCTGCGGCAGCGCGGCTTCCTGGAGGAGCCCCGGCACCGCGACGACACCGAACCGACGGTGCGCACGGTCCTGGGCGACGCCCCGGGCCACGGCGAAAACCTCGTCACGGTCGCCTCCACCGCCTCGCTGGGCGAGGCACTGGCCGTGCTGCGCGCCGCGCGGACCGATGTCGCGCCCGTGGTGCTCGCCCGCGCCGAGCGGCCGTTCGGCATCGCCGCCTCCGAGATCACCGGCTCGGCCGAGGCCGCCGGACTCCAGCGGGCACTCGACTCGGGTGCGGGTCCTGAGGAGCCGCTGCGCGACCACCTCGCCCCGGCGCTGCCCGTCGTCGGCCTCGGCCAGCCGCTCTCCAGCGCGCTCGCCTGCCTCGACACTCCTCAACGCCGCCACGAGGCCGCCGTCGTCCTGCTCGACGGGCGCGCGGTCGGCCTGGTCGGCCGGAAGGCGCTGGAGGGCTGAGCGGTCGCCCGGCCGCGGCGTGGTGAACCGGCGGAATCCGGCAGTTGTGGGGGATGTGCCAGGCCGTTCCCGCCACTGGCATGGCGTTTGCGACGCGTACCGGAACGGGTGCGCGGAGTGTCGCTACGGTGAAGGGACACGACGGGCCAAGCCCGACATTCCACTCACTTTGCGAGGCGCACCTTCATGAGTCTGAGCATCCGCAACCAGATTCCCGGCACCGTCACCGACGTCACCGCCGGCGAGGTCATGGCGACCGTCAAGGTCCGGCTGGACGGCGGCCAGGACATCACCGCGGCCATCACGCTGGAAGCCGTCAAGGAGCTCGGGATCGCCGAGGGTACGACCGTCCGCACCCTGGTGAAGTCGACGGAGGTCGCCCTGGCCACCGGCCCGGTCGAAGGCCTGAGCATCCGCAACCAGCTCGCCGGCACCATCTCCGAGGTCGCCACCGGCGGCGCGATGGCCAGCGTCAAGGTCACCGTCCCGGGCGGCGAACTGACCGCGGCCATCACCAAGGACGCCGTCACCGACCTCGGCCTGACCGCCGGCACCTCCGTGGTCGCGCTCATCAAGTCGACCGAGATCTCCCTCGCCACCGTCTGATCCGGGCGACAGCCCGCCGCGCGGAGTCCGCGCCGGCGGGCTATTTACCGTTGTCCTCGGCGAGGGTGTGCGCGACCAGGGCGTTCGCATGGCCATGGCCCATGCCGTGCTCGGCCTTGAGCCACCCGACCAGTTCCATGTGCCTGGTCAGCGGCGAGGACCGGATGAGGTCCTTCCATTCGGCGATCGGGCGGCCGTACTTCTGCTCGATCGAGGGGAAATAGGCGGCGGGGCCCTTCACAGTCTCAGTCATGGGAAAAGTGTGGCATCCGGGTCTGACAACTCACCTGGGCCGTAGCGTCTGCGGGGTGGTTGCCGACCAGGTCACCAGGGGCGGCCGCACCCGCCCGCACAGCGGCCGGCCCTCGGCGGTCGTCAGCCGCAGCCGCGCGGTCAGCCGGCCGCCGCGCACCGCCTCGTCGAACGTCTCCGACGGGACGTCGGCGAACATCAGCTTCGCCCGGCGCAGCATGTCGGTCACACCCGCCGCGTCCACCGTGACCCAGGACAGGAAGACGAACTGCCCGCCCAGCCGGTTCTGGATGTAAGGGCCTTCGAGTTCCGTCCCGGTGGCGGTCGCGACGGCGACGGCCTCCAGGGTCCAGCTCGCCGACGCGGCGTCACCCGGGTGGAGGCCCGTCCACTCGCCCGGCCGGTCCTTGCGCTGCACGCCGATGTGAACGTTGCCCGCGGCGGGGAAGTCCGGGCCGAGGACGAAGGCACGGCCGGGCAGGTCTGAGGCCTCGATACGGATCTCCACCCGGTCATCATCCCCCGCCGGCCCGGCCATGGGCGTGTCCCGGCACCATGACTCTGCGTCAGGTGCCTCATGGAGACATGACGTCCGGTGGAGCTCCCGCCCTCCCGCGGCGGCCTGCCGTGCCGTGGCCCGGTGCTCGCTGCTCGTTGGTCACGTGTTCACCGATTGCCCCCTTCGCCTCCCTCCCGGTCCCCGCAAAGGTGTTGATGGGTCCACGACCAGGGCTCGCACCGACAGGTCGAGAAGGGATGTTCATGGCCGAGTTGACGCGACGCAGACTCCTCGGATCGGCGGCGGGGGCGATGGGAGGCGCGGCGGCGCTCTCCCTGCTGCCGCCCAGCGTGCAGAAGGCCGTCGCGGCGGGACCACCGCGGCACGGTTCGCTGAACGACATCGAGCATGTCGTCATGCTGATGCAGGAGAACCGCTCCTTCGACCACTACTTCGGCACCCTCTCCGGCGTCCGCGGCTTCAACGATCCGCACGCGCTGAAGCTGGACAACGGGCGCTCGGTCTTCTACCAGCCCGACACGGTCAATCCGGACGGCTATCTGCTGCCGTTCCATCTGGACACCCACAAGTCCAGCGCCCAGGCCATCCCGTCCACCAGCCACGCCTGGGCCGTGCAGCACGCCGCCTGGAACGGCGGCAGGATGGACCAGTGGCTGCCCGCACACCGCAAGGCCGACGGGGTCAACGGCCCGTACGTGATGGGCTACTACACGCGGAAGGACATCCCCTTCCAGTTCGCCCTCGCGGAGACCTTCACCATCTGCGACAACTACTTCTGCTCGGTCTTCGGCCCGACGTGGCCGAACCGCCTGTACTGGATGACCGGCACCATCGACCCCGGCGGCACGATGGGCGGCCCGGTGCTCACCAACAAGGCGCCCACGCCGTACCGGTGGCCGACCTACGCGGAGCGCCTGCAGGCCGCCGGCATCAGCTGGAAGGTGTACCAGCAGGACGACGACTACGGCTGCAACATGCTGGAGCAGTTCAAGACGTTCCGGGACTCCAAGCCGGGCGAGGACCTCTACGAGCGCGGCATGCGCCCGCAGCCCGAGGGCACCTTCGAGGACGACGCGCGCAACGACCGGCTGCCGACGGTCTCCTGGATCATGCCGACGAGCTTCCAGTCCGAGCACCCGGACTACCTGCCGGCGGCCGGCGCCGACTTCGTGGCGCAGAAGATCGAGGCCATCGCGTCCAATCCGAAGGTGTGGGCGAAGACCGCGTTCATCCTCAACTACGACGAGAACGACGGCCTGTTCGACCATGTGGCCCCGCCCACGCCGAAGGCGGGCACGGTCGACGAGTTCGTCCAGGGGCTGCCGATCGGCGGTGGCTTCCGGGTCCCGGCGATCATCGTCTCGCCCTGGACCGTGGGCGGCTGGGTGGCGAGCGAGGCCTTCGACCACACCTCGGCACTGCAGTTCCTGGAGCGGTTCACCGGCGTCGAGGCACCGAACGTCACACAGTGGCGGCGGCGCACCTTCGGCGATCTGACCTCGGCGTTCCGCTTCTCCCACGCCACCGCGCGGCCGCCGCGGCTGCCGCACGACACAGCGAAGCAGCTGGAGGAGGCCAAGAAGGAAGTGGCCACCCTCCCCAAGCCGGTTCTCCCCGGCGCCGACCAGACGTTCCCGAAGCAGGAGAAGGGCCGGCGGCCGCACACCTGAGCCGGCCCCGCACAGCGATCCGTGCCGAGCGCGGGGAACCCGGCCTGTCGGGTTCCCCGCGCTCGGCGCGTGTTCAACCCTCGTTGTCAGCAGGTGGGTTGGGGCGATTATGGAGCTACTTCTTGACGCCGAGGAAACGCGGTTGTAAACATCACCCCACCGGGAGAGCGCTCTCTCGACGTTTCCGGCTCCATCACGGACCCCCACCCGTTCAGGAGATGCCATGTCAGGCGATCGTTCCTTGCTGGTGCGCCATCGGTTGAGCCGCGACAAGCGCCGACCGTATGTCCTCATCGCCCTGCTCACCGCGTTACTTGCGGGCCTGCTCTTCGTCGTGACGCAGCCGCCGGCCCACGCGGCGGGCGCGCTGCTCTCGCAGGGGAAGCCGGCCACCGCGTCCTCCGCCGAGAACGCCGGAACCCTCGCCGGCGCCGCCGTCGACGGCAACACCGGCACCCGCTGGTCCAGCGCCTTCAGCGACCCGCAGTGGATCCAGGTCGACCTCGGGGCCACCGCCTCGGTCAGCCAGATCGGGCTGACCTGGGAGGCGGCGTACGCGAGCGGCTTCCAGATCCAGGTCTCCGACACCGGAACCGGCAACTGGACCACCGTCTACTCCACCACCACCGGAACCGGCGGCACCCAGACCCTCGACGTCAACGGCACCGGCCGCTACGTCCGCATGAACGGCACCACGCGCGCCACCGCCTACGGCTACTCCCTGTGGGAGTTCCAGGTCTACGGCGTCCTCACCCCCGGCGGCTGCGGCTCCGCCAACGCGGCGCTGAACCGTCCGGCCACCGCGTCGTCCACGGAGAACGCCGCGAGTCCGGCGAGCGCCGCGTTCGACGGCAACACCGGCACCCGCTGGTCCAGCGCTTTCAGCGACCCGCAGTGGGTCCAGGTCGACCTCGGCGCGTCGCAGCAGATCTGCCAGGTCGTCCTGCAGTGGGAGGCGGCGTACGCGAAGGGCTTCCAGATCCAGGTCTCCGACACCGGAACCGGCAACTGGACCACGGTCTACTCCACCACCACCGGAACCGGTGGCACCCAGACCCTCGACGTCAACGGCACCGGCCGCTACGTCCGCATGAACGGCACCGCCCGATCCACCGCCTACGGCTACTCGCTGTGGGAGTTCCAGGTGCGCTCCGGTTCACCGGGCACCCCGCCCACCACTCCCCCGACGGACCCCGGTTCGTTCTGGGGCGACACCAGCACCATCCCGCCCGCGCAGAACGTCGTCATGCTCAAGATCCTCAACCGGACCAACGGCAAGTACCCGGACAGCCAGGTCTACTGGAGCTACAACGGGCAGGTCCACTCGATCGCCGACCAGCCGTACTTCGACATGCCCGTCAACTCCGCCGGGCGGATGTACTTCTACGTCGGCACGCCGAACGGCCAGTACTTCGACTTCATCGAGTTCACCGTCGGAGCGAACGTCTTCAACGGCAACACCACACGGGTCGACGCGTTCGGCCTGAAGCTCGCGATGCGGCTGCACACCCGCGACGGTTACGACGTGTCCGTGGGTGAGGACCAGGCCACCTTCGCCGAGGACCGGTCGGTCACCTTCCAGAAGTTCATCAACGAGGTGCCGGCGCAGTTCAAGGTGCTGGCGCAGTCCCAGGCCCCGTACCGGATCATCGCGCCGGGCAGCGACCCGACGTTCCGGGCCGGCGGGGTGAACGCCAACTACTACACCGCCTACGCGAACTCGGTCGGTGTCAACGCTCCCACGTCCGATGTCTTCGGCTGCGCGGGCACCCTGTCCGAGAGCCCGGGGATGTGCTCGGCGCTCAACCGGCATGTCGCCACGCTGCCGCAGTCTCAGTGGTCGGACCCCAGCCTGTACTACCAGGCGGGCCCGGCGAACTACTACGCGAAGTTCTGGCACGACTACGGCATCAGCAAGCTGGCGTACGGGTTCCCGTACGACGACTACGCCGGCCAGTCCTCGTTCGTCTCCCACGCGAATCCGCAGTACCTGCTGGTCGCGGTGGGCTGGTAAGCACGCTCCGTCGTCCGGGTGCGGTGGTCACCGCACCCGGAGGACGAGGTGGGACCTACAGTCCTTCCTCGGCGGCCAGCGCCCGCACGGTGGACACCGTGTCCGCCTCGGCCGCGGTCTTGTCGTCGCGGTAGCGCAGCACGCGCGCGAAGCGCAGGGCGAGGCCCGCCGGGTAGCGGGGGCTGCGCTGGAGGCCGTCGAAGGCGACCTCGACGACCAACTCCGGGCGGACGTGGACGACATACCGGTCGCGGGTCTCCTCCCGCTCCAGCAGTTCGGTGGTCTGCCAGGTCAGCAGCTCGTCGGTGAGCCCCTTGAAGGTCTTGCCGAGCATCACCCAGGGGGCGGGGTCGGATTCCTCGCCGCGTGCCGCGAGATGCAGATTGCTCAGCCACCCCTGGCGCCTGCCATGACCCCATTCGGCGGCCGTCACCACCAGGTCCAGGGTGTGCCGCGGCTTCACCTTGATCCACCCGGCGCCGCGGCGGCCCGCCGCGTACGGCGCGGCCGGGTCCTTGGCCACCACGCCTTCGTGGCCGCGGGCGAGTGCCTCCTGGAAGAAGCGCGCGGCGGCGTCGGCGTCCGCGGTGACGGTGCGCGGCACGCGCAGTTCCGCCGGCACCACGTCGTCGAGTTCCGCCCAGCGGCGTTCCGCGGGCAGGTCGAGCAGATCGGCGCCGTCGCGGTGCAGCAGGTCGAAGAAGAAGACGCTCAGCGGCACCTCGGCCCGCAGCTGTTCCGGGTCCTGCCGCGAGGCGGTGCGGGCGGCGGTCACCTGGAACGGGCGGGGCCGGCCGTCCGGGCCGAGGGTGATGGCCTCGCCGTCGAGCACGGCCGTCCGCACGGGCAGTGAGCGTACGGCTTCCACCACTTCCGGTACGCGGGAGGTGATGTCGTCCAGGCTCCGGGTGAACACGGAGACGTCGTCCCCGTCCCGGTGCACCTGGACCCGGATCCCGTCGAGTTTCCACTCCAGCGCGGCGGGGCTCATCCGCTCCAGGGCGGCGGCGACGTCCGGGGCCGCCACGGCGAGCATCGGCCGTACCGGGCGCCCGACCTCCAGCCCGAACGCGCGCAGCGCCTCCTTCCCGCCCGACATGGCGGCCGCCGCGACGGCGCGGGCGGAGCCGCGGAACATCAGCGCCCGGCGGACGTCCGCCGCCGGCACACCGGCCGCCTTGGCGACGGCGTCCGCCACCACCGCGTCCAGTGCGCCCTGCCGCAGTTCGCCGACCAGCACCGCGCTCAGGAACGTCTGCTCCTGCGCGGTGGCCCTGGCGAACAGCTCCTCCAGCAGCCGGCGCCGTTCGCCCTGCGCGCCGGATCCGTGCACGGCGGCGAGCGCGGCCAGTACGTCCTGGGTCTCCCGCACGCCGAGCTCCGGTTCGCCGGCGGGTGGCGGCAGTTCGCGCAGGCCGGCGGGGCCGACCCCGATCCGCATCCGCCGGGACTCACCGGACAGCAGGGCCACGGCCGCGGGCAGCTCGTCGGACCCCAGGCTCCGGAGGTATCCGGCCAGCAGGGCGATCTTCGCGTTGCGGGCCGGCTCGGCGCCGACGGCCTGGGAGGTGACGGCCAGTTCGTGAAGCAGCATGGGCGGGGAACTCCAGGGCTGGGGCGGTGAAGGCTGCGCGTGGCCCATGCGTACCCGCTTTCCCGTTCCGTCTCCCGGGGCGAAGCGGCCAGGCCCCCGCCCGGACCCGCCCCGATCCCGTCCGCTACCGGTTCAGCGCACCCCGCGCGGCCGGAACTGCACACTGATCCGGGGTCCCACCGGCCGCGCCGTCTTGGGAATCGCGTGCTCCCAGGAGCGCTGGCAGCTGCCGCCCATGACGATGAGGTCACCGTGTCCGAGCGGCATGCGCACGGCGGCCGGGCCGCCGGAGCGCGGCCGCAGCACCAGGTTCCGCGGCGCCCCCAGGGAGACGATCGCGACCATGGTGTCCTCGGTGCCGCCGCGGCCGATGGTGTCGCCGTGCCAGGCGACACCATCGCGTCCGTCGCGGTAGAAGCAGAGCCCGGCCGTGGTGAACGGCTCACCGAGCTCGGCGGCGTAGTGCCCGCTCAGCGCCGAGCGGGCCGTGTCGAGCGCCGGGTGCGGCAGGGCGTCGCGGTCGCCGAAGAACGACAGCAGCCGCGGCACGTCCACCGTGCGCTCGTACATGACGCGCTGCTCGGCACGCCACTCGACGTCCCGCGCCAGCGCCCCGAAGAGCGCGTCCGCCCCGACGAGCCACTGCGGCAGCACGTCGATCCAGGCGCCGAGCCCGATGTCGGTACGGCGCAGCCCGTCGAGCGGGCGCGGTGCGATCTCGTCCTCCTGGTCGAAGAGCGAGTTCTGCAGATGTACGGCCATGGGACCAGCCTATACGCATTCGTACATCTGTGCGATTAGCGTGGCGGGCATGATGGCGGTGGCCTGGTACTGGAGATCCACGTACCGGCGCGGGACGAGGCCGGGCGTCTGATGGACCATGCGGCCGATGCTGACAGAGCGGTTTCCGGGCACCCTCACACCCGGAAACCGCTCACAACCCGCTGGGCACCGCCCGCGGGAGACCGGTCAGACGACGCCCTGGGAGAGCATCGCGGAGGCCACGCGCTCGAAGCCGGCGATGTTGGCGCCGGTGACGTAGTCGCCCGGGGCACCGAAGCGCTCGGCGGTGTCGTAGCAGGTGTCGTGGATGCCGCGCATGATGGTCGCGAGCTCCTCCGCCGTGCGCTCGAAGGACCACGACTCACGGCTGGAGTTCTGCCGCATCTCCAGTGCGCTGGTGGCGACACCGCCCGCGTTGGCCGCCTTGCCGGGCCCGAAGGAGACCCCGGCGGTTTGCAGCAGCTTGACCGCGTCCGGGGTGGTGGGCATGTTGGCGCCCTCGGAAACGGCCTTCACACCGTTGCGGACGAGAACGGCGGCGGCGTCCGCGTCGAGCTCGTTCTGGGTCGCCGACGGCAGGGCGACGTCGGCGGGCACGTCCCACACCCGGCCGCCTGCCACGTACCGGGCCGAGGCGCCGCGCCGCTCCGCGTAGTCACTGACCCGGCCGCGCTCGACCTCCTTGATCTGCTGCAGCAGTTCGAGGTCGATGCCCTTCTCGTCGACGACATAGCCGCCGGAGTCGGAGCAGGTCAGGACGTTGGCGCCGAGGGACTGGGCCTTCTCGATGGTGTAGATCGCGACATTGCCCGATCCGGAGACCGTGACCTGCTGGCCGTCGAAGTCCTCGCCGCGCTTCTTCAGCATCTCGGCGGTGAACAGGACGTTGCCGTAGCCGGTGGCCTGCGTACGCGCCTGGGAGCCGCCCCATTCCAGGCCCTTTCCGGTGAGGACGCCCGCTTCCCAGCGGTTGGTGATGCGCTTGTACTGGCCGAAGAGGTAGCCGATCTCGCGGCCGCCGACGCCGATGTCGCCCGCCGGGACGTCCGTGTGCTCGCCGAGGTGGCGGTGGAGTTCGGTCATGAACGACTGACAGAAGCGCATCACTTCGGAGTCCGACCGGCCGTGCGGGTCGAAGTCGCTGCCGCCCTTGCCGCCACCGATGTTCAGTCCGGTGAGGGCGTTCTTGAAGATCTGCTCGAACCCGAGGAACTTCACGATGCCCAGGTTCACCGACGGGTGGAAGCGCAGACCGCCCTTGAACGGACCCAGCGCGCTGTTGAACTCCACCCGGAATCCCCGGTTGACGTGGATCTCGCCCGAGTCGTCCTGCCACGGGACCCGGAACATCAGCTGGCGCTCCGGTTCGCAGATGCGCTCGACCAGCTTCGCCTCGGCGAACTCGGGACGCCCCGCGAGCAGCGGCGCGAGGGTCTCCAGCACCTCCTGTGTCGCCTGGTGGAACTCGGGCTCGCCCGGGTTCCGCTCTATCAGCTGGGCACGGAAGGAAGGCTTCATATCGAGTCCATTCAGGAGCGGCTGCCGGGCGGAAAACACTGTGCGGTGTTCTACGGGCGCGGCGGGCCCGGCGTTCACGGCGGTCCCGCGGCTCCGTAGCGGTCGATGTTCACACCGAGCCCCGGACGTCCACAAGTACCGCAGAACACATCAGGGGTTACCTCCTGGTAAGTGTGGAGGGGGCATCAACGACGGCCGCTCGAGACCGCGTCGAGCGGCCCGGAAACCGCCGCAGCGGTGCCGCACCGGGTGCGTCCCCCATCCCGCGGCCGCCTCCCCCTACCGCCGGGTAGCACCGCGGCGAATACTGACTGCCATGACGACGGTGGCCCACTGGGGCGGAACCAGCCGCTACGCGGACCTCGGCGGGCGCGTCCACTGGGTCGACTTCGGGGGGCCGCCCGGCGCACCCCGGGTGGTCCTGGTGCACGGGCTCGGCGGGTCCCACCTCAACTGGTGTCTGCTCGCGCCGCTGCTGACCGCCCGGCTGCGGGTGACCGCCGTGGACCTGGCCGGATTCGGGCTGACGGAGCCGGCGGGCCGGGGCACGGCGGTACGGGACAACGTCGCGCTGCTCGACCGCTTCCTGCGGGAGGTCGTCGGGGAGCCGGCGCTGCTGGTGGGCAACTCGATGGGCGGGATGATCTCGATCCTGCAGGCGGCGGCCCGTCCGGGGACGGCCACCGGACTCGTGCTGGTGGACCCCGCCCTTCCACTGCCGTTCGGGGCCCGGCCCGATCCGCTGGTCCTGTCGGCGTTCCTGCTCTACGCCGTGCCGGGGGTGGGGGAACGGGTGCTCGCGCGGTCGCGGACCGGGAGCACGGCCCGGCAGCAGGTACGGCGGCTGCTCAGTCTCGTGTGCGCCGACCCGTCGGCGGTTCCCGAGGAGCTGGTCAGCGCCTCGGTCGAGCTGGCGGAACGGCGGGCGGGGGTGCCGGGGCTCGACGCGGCCTTCCTGGCCGCCGCGCGCTCACTGGTGCTGGTGAACGCGCGGCGGACCACGTACTGGTCCGCCATGCGGTCGCTGCGGGTGCCGGTCTTCCTCATGAGCGGGGAGCGGGACCGGCTTGTGCCGGTGCGGTCGGCCCGCGCGGCGGCGGCGCGCAATCCCGGCTGGCGCTTCGAGACCTTCCCCGGCGTCGGCCATGTGCCGCAGCTGGAGATACCGGACGTCGTCGCCGCGCGGATGCTGGACTGGCTGGACGACGTCCGGCTCGCCGGCTAGCCCTGGAGCGGCTGCTCGCTCCAGATGACCTTGCCGTCGGCGGTGTAGCGGGTGCCCCAGCGCTCGGCGAACTGCGCGACGAGGAAGAGTCCCCGGCCGCCTTCGTCCATCGTGGCGGCGTAGCGCAGGTGCGGTGAGGTGTCGCTCGTGTCGGACACCTCGCAGATCAGGGTGCGGTCGAGCAGCAGCCGGACCTTGATCGGCTCCGCCCCGTAGCGGATGGCGTTGGTGACGAGCTCGCTGAGGATCAGCTCGGTCACGAAGGCCGTCTCGTCCAGTCCCCAGCTCGCCAGCTTCCGGCTGACCGCGGCACGGACCTCGGACACGGCCGCGGGGTCGGACGGTACCTCCCACTCCGCCATCCGGTCGGCCGGCAGCACGTGGGTGCGGGCGACGAGGAGGGCGATGTCGTCCTTCGGGTGGGCGGGGAGGAGGGCCTCCAGGACCGCCTCACACGTCTCCTCCGGGGTCCGGTCGGTGTCCTTGAGGGCACTGCGCAGCCGTTCGAGGCCGTCGTCGATGTCCCGCTCACGATCCTCGACGAGCCCGTCGGTGTAGAGCACCAGCCGGCTGCCCTCGGGCAGCCTGATCTCCGCCGTCGCGAACGGCAGACCGCCGACGCCGAGCGGCGGGCCGGCGGGCAGGTCGGGGAATTCCACCGTCCCGTCCGGGTGGACCAGCGCGGGCGGCGGATGGCCCGCCCTGGCCATGGTGCACAGCCGCGAGACCGGGTCGTAGATCGCGTACAGGCAGGTCGCGCCCGTGACGTCGTCGCCGGAGCCGGCGGCCGTCTGGTCCTGGTCGATCCGGCCGACCAGCTCGTCGAGATGCCCGAGGACCTCGTCCGGCGGCAGGTCCAGCGTGGAGAAGTTGTGGACCGCGGTGCGCAGCCGCCCCATGGTGGCGGCGGCGTGCAGGCCGTGGCCGACGACATCACCCACCACCAGCGCGACCCGGGCGCCCGGCAGGGGGATGACGTCGAACCAGTCCCCGCCGACGCCGGCCTGCGCGGGCAGATAGCGGTAGGCGGCCTCGACGGCGTTCTGCTCGGGCAGGCCGTGCGGCAGCAGGCTGTGCTGGAGGGTGACGGCCATGGCGTGCTCGCGTGTGTAGCGGCGGGCGTTGTCGATGCACACCGCCGCGCGGGTGACCAGTTCCTCGGCGAAGGAGAGATCGTCCTCGTCGAAGCGCTCCGGCCGCTCGGAGCGCCAGAACTTGGCGATGCCCAGCAGCACGCCACGGGCCAGCAGCGGGACCCTGACGACCGAGTGGACCCCGTACGCGAGCATCGCGTCGGCGCGCTCGGGATCCTGCACCTTCCAGTCGGTGGACGACGCGAGGTCGGGGTCGAACACACCCTGTCCGGTGTCGAGACTCCAGGCCTGCGGAGTGGACGGGATGATGGTGATCGGCTCGCCCACCGGATACAGCGGGGCATCGTCCCTGATGGCGCTGACGGCCACCCGCTGCATCTGGGTGCCGGAGCTCCCCGAGGGCTCCTCACCGCGCAGCACGGGCACCGCGAGGTCGACGGAGACGAAGTCGGCGAACCGGGGGACGGCCACCCGGGCGAGTTCCTGGGCGGTCTGCACCACGTCCAGGGTGGTGCCGATGGCCACGCTGGCCTCGTAGAGCAGTCGCAGGCGTCTGCGGCCCGCCTCGGCCTTGTCCGACAGCGCGTGCAGCTCCGTGGAGTCCCGCAGGGTCGCGACCATGCCGGGGGGCCCGCCGTTACGGTCCGTGGGCCGGACGTTCACCACCAGCAACCGGTCACCGGCCGGCAGGACTTCGTCGCTCATGGCCTGTTCCGAGGCCAGCAGCTCGACTGCCCGGCTGCTGAGTCCCAGGCCGGCCACGGGGCGCCCCTCGGCGTCCGCCGGCAGTCCGAGGAGCCGGCGCGCCTCATCGTTGGCGAGCAGCAGCCTGCCGTCCCCACCGACGATGACCACGCCCTCCCGGACCGCGTGCAGCACCGCGTCGTGGTGCTCGTACATCCGGGTCATCTCGGTCGGCCCCAGACCATGCGTCTGGCGCAGCAGCCGTCGGCTGGTGAGTGCCGCCCCGACCGTGGCCAGCGAGAGCGCGACGGTCGCGGCGCCGAGGATGAGCGGCAGCTGTCGGTCGACGACCCCGCTGACCTTGGTGATCGTGATCCCGGCGGAGACCACGCCGACGACCTTGCCGTTGGTGTCGTAGACGGGGACCGTGGCCTGGACGAGCGGCCCGATGGTTCCGACGATCTTCTCGGTGATCACCTGGCCCTGCAGGGCCGACTCGTAGTTGCCGACGAACTTCTTGCCGATGCGGTCCGGCTTGGGGTGCGTGTAGCGGATGCCGTCGGTGTTGAGCACGACGATGAAGTCCACCCCGGACGCCATCCGGGCGGCCTCGGCCTTCGGCTGGAGGATCGCGGTCGGGTGCGGGGCCTTCAGCGCCGCCACGATTCCCGGCGAGTTCGCGAAGGTCTGCGCGACGGCGACCGAGCGGTTGCGGGCCTCCTGCGTGCTGTCGTGCTGCGACTCCAGGACGAGCGCCAGCACCGCCGCCAGGACGAGCAGCAACACCACGACCACCTGCAGCGCGAAGACCTGGCCGGCGACGCTGCGTATCCCCCTGATCCACCTGCGTCGGCCGGCCGGCAGGGCGCCCGAGGATCGGACCGTCAACCGGGCCATGGCCTATGTGTACCCCGGTTGACCCCGGTAAGCGAGTGGTCGGAGTGCACGAGCCCGGCGCTCAGCCGGGCGGAGGGGGAACATCGCGCGGGTCCGGCACTCGCGGCGACGCCTCGGAAGCCGTCTCGCCCACCTCTGCGGGCACGAGCGGAACAGCGCCGCCACCCTGGAGACGCTCCAGGTCGGAGGGACGTACCTGGATGACCAGCAGGGCGATCAGTGCGCCGACGACAGCGAAGACGGCGGCGGCGACGAATGCGGTCGAGATGCCCGAAGTCAGCACCTGGTCGCCCCAGGGCGACGGGAGCTGTCCGGTCCTGCGGAACTCCAGTTGCTGGGCCGGGGTCGCCTGCGCCAGGAACCGGGGGACCTGGTCGGTGGCCTCGTTGCGACTGGCCGTGCCGAAGACGGTGACCAGCACGGACAGGCCGAGCGACCCGCCCACCTGCTGGGTGGCGTTGAGGATCCCGGAGGCCGCACCCGTCTCCTTCGCCTCGACGCCCGATACCGCCATCAGCGTCAGGGACACGAACTGCAGACCCATGCCGGTGCCGAAGACCAGGATGGGGCCGAGGATGCTGCCCAGGTACGAACTGTCGACATCGGTCATCGTCAGCCAGCCGAGTCCCACCGCGGCCAGCACCGCCCCCACCACCATGAAGGGCTTGGGTCCCCACTTGGGCAGCAGTTGCGAGGTGAACCCCGCGGCCACCGCGATGATCGCGCTCACCGGCAGGAAGGCGAGACCGGCCCGCAGCGGACTGAATCCCAGAATGTTCTGCACGAAGAGCGTCAGGAAGAAGAACATCCCGAAAATCGCGGCGGACAGACTCAGCATCATTCCGTACACACCGGCGCGATTGCGGTCGCGGAACATCCACAGTGGGGTGATGGGCTGCCGCGACCGGCGCTCGATGGTGATGAACAGGTACAGGAACACCACGGCCGCCACGAAGGCCCCGATGGTGACGCTGTCGCTCCAGCCGTCCTTGGAGGCCCGGATGAATCCGTAGACGAGCAGCACCATGCCCAGCGTGGACGTGAGCGCGCCCATGATGTCGAAGTGGCCGGCATGGCGCTCGGACTCCCGGATGAACCGGGGGGTCGCGAGCACGATCAGCAGGCCGATGGGCACGTTCACGAAGAAGACCCAGCGCCAGTCGAGCCACTCCACGAGCAGTCCGCCGGCGAGCAGTCCGATCGCGCTGCCGCCCGCCGAGACGGCGGCGAACACACCGAACGCCCTGTTCCGCTCGGGTCCTTCGCGGAAGGTCGTGGTGATGAGCGCGAGGGCGGTGGGAGAGGCGACGGCGCCGCCGACGCCCTGCAGCGAGCGGGCCGCGAGCAACTGCCAGGATTCCTGGGAGAGTCCGCCGAGCAGCGAGGCGAGCACGAAGAGCAGCACGCCGAAGATGAAGACCCGGCGACGGCCGAGGATGTCGCCCAGCCGCCCGCCGAGCAGCAGCAGTCCGCCGAAGGTCAGCGTGTAGGCGTTGATGACCCAGGACAGGTTCTCGGTCGAGAAACCGAGCGAGGTCTGGATGTGCGGAAGGGCGATGTTCACGATGGTGATGTCGAGGACCACCATCAGCTGGCACGAACAGATGACGAGGAGTGCGATACCGCTGCCGTGGCCCCGCTCCGGGGATGCGGCAGACTCCGGGGATGCCGTCTGAGAGTCCGTCATGGGAGTGCCTGCGCGATTGCCTGCGCCTCAGGTCGGAAGTGAACGAATTCGGTCACTCCTTCGAGGCTAAGCCTGCCCGCACGGCCCCGCCAATCGATCACCGGGGCCGCGACGGAGCGCGTGTCAGGTCAGCGCGAGCAGTTCGTCGAAGCCCTCGCGGATGCCGTCCGCGAGCACCTGGATGTCGGGTACGCCGTCGAAGTCGGCGTTGATGCCGAAGGTGATCTGGCCCAGGTAGGAGAAGATCCCGACGCTGATCCGCATGGTGCTGGCGATCGGCACGTACGGGTAGATCTCGGCCAGCCGCCGGCCCAGCATGTACAGCGGCACCCGCGGGCCCGGCACGTTGGTGGTGACGGTCTGCAGGAACTGCTGCGGGAAGCGCATGGCGGTGCGCGAGCCCAGCGCGAGCAGGGTGGGCGCCGCGAAGTTCGCCATACCCGTGATCGCGTCGGCGCCCGCCGCCTGGCGGCTGCTCTTGAGGTCGTCCATCTGCTCGCGCACCGCGGCCAGCCGCGCCTGCGGATCCGGCTCGCTCACCGGCAGGTTCAGCAGGACGGCGCTCACCCGGTTGTCCAGCTTGTTGCGCTGGTCCCGCGAGCGTACGGAGACCGGCACCATCGTGCGGACCACCATGCCCTCGGACAGCTCACCGCGGCTCTCCAGCAGATCGCGGAAACCGCGGGTGATCGCGGCGAGGATGACGTCGTTGACCGTTCCGCCGGTCACCTTGCGGATCTGCTTGGTCTCCGTCAGATCCGCCTTCGCCCACACCCAGCGGCGGTGCGGACCGAGGGACCCGTTGAGGGAGCCGGCCGCGCGGGTGGTGAGCCGGCGGGCCGTGTTCGGCAGGCTGCCGGCCAGGGCGCGGGCGATGCCGAGCAGTTCGGAACCGCTGCGCAGCCGCCGGGCGAGCGCGGGGACGGCGGACAGGTGTTCCAGCGGCGTCAGGACCGCGTCGCGCACGCCGTCGGCGACGAGGTCGAGCGTGGACGGGCTCGGCTCCGGCGTCCAGGGCCGGGGTTCCGACAGCTCGCTGTCCTTACGCCAGTCCAGCACCAGCTGCATCATGTCGGTGCCGGCTATTCCGTCGATCATGCAGTGGTGGACCTTGGAGATGAGCGCCCAACGGCCGCCCTCCAGCCCTTCCACGAGCCAGATCTCCCACAGCGGCTTCGTGAGGTCCAGACGCTGGGCGAAGAGCCGGCCGGCGAGGTTGCGCAGCTGGTCGTCGCCGCCCGGTGCGGGCACCGCGGTGTGGCGTACGTGGTAGAGGATCTGGAAGTGCTCGTCGTCGACCCAGACGGGACGGCCCAGATGCATCGGCAGGCTCTTGACCCGCTGCCGGTACCGGGGCACGTCGGGGAGCTTGGACACCAGAAGTCTGATGACATCGCCGTACGACGGCACCGGCCCCTCGAACACCAGGACCGATCCCACGTGCATCGGCACGTTCTCGTCCTCGATGAAGTAGAAACCCGCATCCAAGGCGCTCATCCGGTCCACGGACGCAACCGTAGAGGGGAGCACCGGCTCCGTCCAGGGCGCCTGGGATCGGATACCGGCCGCCGGCCGAACGTATCCGGCCTCCTGACCGGCGAAGGCGCGCCAATTCTTGACGGGCCCCTGCCAAGGATCCTGTCCGTACCGTCATGCTTCGTCCCGGCGCCCACCCGGCGCCCCAAGAGCGAGGCGCCACCGCGCCCGCGCCGGCGACAGGAAGGCAGTCAGATGCGACGGAGACTCACCGCCGGGGCCGTTCTCGCGGCCGCGGCGCTGCTGGCGTCGGTCATGGGTGCGGGCACCGGGACGGCCGCCGCCGACTCCCCCGCCCTCGGTACGGGCTACGGGGTGCATGACGGCCAGGTGCCGCTGACCACCACGAAGACGATCTCGTCCTATCTGCTCCAGGACCCGACGCGTGGCAACACCGTCACCGTCGACGGCCGTACCAACACCATCCTCACGGACGCGGACAACATCTGGGGCAACGGGCTGCCGACCAATCTTCAGTCCGCGGGCGTCGACGCCCAGTTCGCCGCCGTCTCCGTGTGGGACTACTTCAAGTACTCGTTCAACCGGCTCGGGGTCAGGAACGACGGCAAGGGCGTCCGCAGCGTCGTCCACTACGGCAGCCACTACACCAACGTCTTCTGGAGCGATGCCTGCGGCTGTGTCAACTACGGCGACGGATCGGACAACGCCCATCCGCTGACCACCATCGACATCGGCGCGCACGAGATCACCCACGGCATCACCTCCGCCACCGCCGGGCTCACCTACAGCGGCGAGGCGGGCGCGCTCAACGAGAGCACCTCCGACATCTTCGCCACCATGGTGGAGTTCTCCGCGAACATCCCGGCCGACGTGCCGGACTACCTCATCGGCGAGAAGGCGAACCTCAACGGGAACGGCACCCCGCTGCGCTACATGGACCGGCCGTCCAGGGACGGTGTCTCACCCGACTACTGGTCGACGTCGGTCCCGAACCTCGACCCGCACGTGGCCTCGGGGATCGGCAACCACTTCTTCTTCCTGCTCGCCGAGGGCAGCGGCCCGCGGGTCATCAACGGGATCTCCTACAACAGCCCGACCGTCAACGGCTCGGTGCTGACCGGGATCGGGCAGAACACCGCGGCGGCGATCTGGTACCGGGCGCTGACCGTGTACATGACGTCCACCACCAACTATCACGCCGCGCGGACCGCGACCCTCGCGGCGGCGCGCGACCTCTACGGGGCGGCCAGCAGCCAGTACGCCGCGGTCGGCGCCGCGTGGACCGCCGTCAACGTGGTCGGCCGCGCCGTGCCGTCGCCGGCTCACGACGGCACGGCACGGACCGGCCACGTCGGCGAGGTCAGGACCGGCTGACGGTCCACACGAAGCCGGCCGTGTCGGTCGCGCCGGTGGGGCCGGTCGCGGTGACCGAGACCGTGCTGGTGCCCGGGGCCGTCGCGGTACCGGAGATCACCCCGGCCGGGCTGATCGACAGACCCTCGGGCAGCCCGGTCGCGGTGAACACCGGGCCGGTCCCGGCGGATCCGGTGGTGCGGGCCGCGATGGCCAGCCGCACCGGGGTGCCGGCCCGGCTGCTCATACCGTGCGGGTTGGTCACGGTGACGCTGCCCGTGCCGGTGACGGTGCTGGTCACCGTCCTGGCCGAGAGCGGTGTGCCGACCGTCAGGGTCCCGGTCAGCGGCAGCTCGCGGGACGAGTCGCCGACCTGGATCCGGTAGTCGCCCGGGGTGGTCGTCCAGCCGGCCGTGGTGTCCGACCAGTGCGCCAGATCGTGCGCGGTGACGGTGAACTGCACCCGCCGGCTCGCCCCCGGCTGCAGTTCCACCCGCTGGAACCCCTTGAGCTGCCGGGCCGGTTCACCCGTCGCGGCGGGAGCGCCGACGTAGAGCTGGGCGATCTCCGCGCCGGCGCGGCTGCCGCTGTTGGTGACGGTCGCGGAGACCGTGGTGTTGCCGCTCGCGTCCGGCGTCCCGACCTGGAGTCCGGAGAAGGCGAACGTCGTGTACGACAGCCCGAACCCGAACGGGAAGAGCGGGGTGACGTCGCCGGCGTCGTACCACCGGTAGCCGACCTTCAGGCCCTCCGAATACTGCACCTTGCCGTCGGTGCCCGGCCACTGGGCCGCGGTGTGCGCGGGCACGTCGGCCAGGCTCGCCGGGAAGGTGACGGGCAGCTTCCCCGACGGGTTGGCGTCGCCGAACAGCAGCCGGGCGACGGAGTTGCCGACCTCCTGCCCGGCGTACCACTCCTCCAGCACGCCCTGCACCTGGCCCAGCCACGGCATGGTGACCGCGGAGCCGGTGTTGAGCACCACCACGGTCCTCGGGTTGGCGGCCGCGACCTGCGCCACCAGCTCGTTCTGCTGGGCGGGCAGATCGATGCCTTTCAGGTCGGTGCCCTCCTTCTCCCCGTACCCGACGAAGACGACCGCCACCTCGGAGGCGCGGGCCAGGGCGACCGCGGCGGCGATGTCCGTGCCGTCGTTGTACTGGACGGTGGTGGCGGTGCCCGCGACCCGGTTCTGGATCCCGGCCAGCGGCGAGACGGTGCCGGAGCTGGTGACGACGGCACTGCCGCCGCCCACGCTGCGCACGCCCGCGCCGGCGTCGGGGCCGAGCAGCGCGATCGAGTGCGTCGACGCCGTCGACAGCGGTAGCACACCGGTGTTCTTCAGCAGGACGCTGCCCTGTTCGGCGATCCGACGGGCGGTCGCCTGATGGGCGGCGGAGGTCACCAGGGCCGTGGTCGACCCGGTGTGCTTCCGGTCGAAGAGGCCGAAGGCGAACATCTGCGTGAGTACCCGGCTCACCATGGTGTCCAGCGTGGCCTGGCTCACCTGGCCGTTGGCGACCGCCTGGGCGAGGTAGTTGGAGTAGTAGTACCCGCCGGGCATCTCCATCGTCATCCCGCTGTTCGCGGACTCCACGGTGGAGTGCGTCGCGCCCCAGTCGCTGGTGACGAACCCGCCGAAGTCCGCCTGCTGGTAGAGGGCGGTGTTCAGCAGATACGGGTGCTGGCAGTCGTAGGCGCCGTTGACGGTGCTGTAGCCGCACATCACCGACGCCGCCGCGCCCTTGCTGACCGCGGTCTGGAACCCGGGCAGATAGATCTCCTGCAGGGTGCGGGTGTCGATGACCGCGTTGTCCTTCGGCCCGTTGCGGTTGGTCTCCTGGTTGTAGACCGCCACATGCTTGGCCTGAGCCATGACGCCCTGGCTCTGGATGCCCTGGATGTTGGCGACGGCCATCTCGCCGGACAGGTACGGGTCCTCGCTGTAGCTCTCGAAGGCCCGGCCCCAGCGCGGGTCGCGCACGATGTTGAGGGTCGGGCCGAGTGCCACATCGGCGCCCTTGCCCGCGAACTCGTTCCCGGCGACGGCGCCGTACTGGTGCTGCAGTGCCGTGTCCCAGCTGGCCGCGGCCGACACGGGCGCGGGCAGCTGGGTCACACCGGAGAAAGCGTCGCCCACCCCGCCGGGGCCGTCGTGGAAGCCCACCGAGGGGATGCACAGGGACGGGATCGCGGCGAGGTTCCCGACGTACGGCGAGGTGTTGCCGGTGCCGTGCACCATCTGGATCTTCTGGGCCTGCGTCATCTGCGCCATGACCTGCGTGACACGCTCGGCCACGGGCGCGCTGGACCCCGACCAGGGGCAGCTGCCGTCGCCGCCGCCGGGCGGGCTGCTGGTGCCGCCGGGGGTGAGGACGCTGAACTCCCAGAGCGAATAGCCCCACGAGGTGGCTCGCTGGATGCCGGCCAGCCGCACATAGCGACCGGTTCCGTTCAGCGCCACCGTCTCGATGCCGCCCTGGCCCGCGGTGGTGGAGTAGACGGTGGTCCAGTCGGTGCCGTCGTCGGAGACCTGGATCCGGTACGCCCTCGCGTACGCGTTCTCCCAGGCCAGTTGCACTCCGCAGACCGGCCGGCTGGATCCGAGGTCGACCTGCAGCCACTGCGGATCGGCGGCGGCGCTGGACCAGCGGGTGCCCGCGTTGCCGTCGAACGCCGCTTCCGCCGGGGTGTCGGACTTCTCGGTCGACGAGGCGGTGGCGGGCCGGTTCAGCGCAGCCGTCGTGATGCCGCAGGGGACGACGGGGTCGGAGCCCGGCGCCGCTTGCGCCGCCGATCCCGCCACCGCGGGCGTCAGACTCGCCGACAGGGCCGCCACGAGCAGGACGGCGAGGTGCCGCGGGCGTCCGCGACGGGTTCGGGGACGGTTTCCGCGGCGAGGAGCGCCGCGCCGTAGGGAGAAGTGGGGAGTGCCTGGCACGGGCGTCTCCTAGTCGGTGATCACCGCAGCTGTGAGAGGGCGAACCGGTGACGGACCTTCACTTCTCGGCCTGTAGAGCCTCGATGATGATAGGAGTTGACCGATTTAGCCCATATTGCGACGCCGAGCCTATGCAGCTTGTATGACATATCCCGGCATCCAGGGCTGTTCCGGGTGTGTCGGCATGCCGGAACGCCGGATGTCGTGATGCGGGAGTGCGGGATGTCGTGGTGCCGGACTGCCGTGGTGCCGGATGCCGTAGTGCCGGATGCCGAGTGCGGGATGTCGAGTGCGGTCAGTCGCCGGCCCGCGGCAGTGCCGGGAGCCGGGGCTCGCGCAGCCACGCCGTGAACAGGTCGTCCAGCGGGCGCGGGGTGTACTGCTGCGCGAGAGCGGTGAACTGCTCGGTGGTGACGGTGCGGTGGCGGTGCTGCGACGTCCAGGTGCGCAGCAGCGCGAAGAAGGCCGTGTCGCCCATCGTCGTCCGCAGCGCGTGCAGCGTGAGCGCGCCGCGCTTGTAGAGCCGGTCGTCGAACATCCGCCGTACGCCCGGGTCGGCGAGCCGCAGATCCTGCGGCAATCCGGCGAGCCGGGTGTGCGCACGGGTGGCCAGGACGGTGGCGGGGGCGCCGCCCGCGGCCTCCGACCACAGCCACTCGGCGTAGCAGGCGAAGCCCTCGTTCAGCCATATGTGGCGCCAGTCGGCGAGGGTGAGGCTGTTGCCGAACCACTGGTGGGCCAGTTCATGGGCGACCAGGCGCTCGAAGCCGCGCCGTCCGTCGATGTGGTTGGCGCCGAAGACCGACAGGGCCTGCGCCTCGACCGGAACCTCCAGCTCCTCGTCGACCACGACCACCGCGTAGTCGTCGAAGGGGTACGGGCCGAAGAGCTCCTGGAACAGCTCCATCATCTCCGGCTGGCGGCCGAAGTCATGGGCGAACGGGGCGAGCAGGGCGGCCGGGACGGCCGCGGGCTGCGCGATCGGGCCGCCGAGGTGCTCCACCAGCTCGTAGGGGCCGATCTGGACGCTGGCCAGATAGCTGGCCATCGGCGCCCGCTGCTCGTAGACCCAGGTCGTGGTGGAACCGCCGATGGTGCACGACTCCAGGGTGCCGTTGGCGAGCACGGTGCACACCGACGGCGCCGTCACCGCGATGCGGTAGACGGCCTTGTCCGACGGATGGTCGTTGCAGGGGAACCAGGAGGGCGCGCCGATCGGCTGGGCGGCCACCAGCGCACCGTACTCCAGCGGCTCCCAGCCCAGGTCGCCCCAGTAGCGGCTGCGGATCGGCCGCGGGGTGCCGACGTAGCGCACCTCGACGGCGAAGGGCGTTCCCGCGGGCAGTTCACGGGCGGGGCGCACCCGCAGCTTCCCGGCGCGGTGGGTGTAGCGGGCGGGCCGTTTGCCGTCCACCAGGACCCGGTCGATCCGGAACGCTCCGAGGTCGAGGCTGAACTCGGAGAGCGCGTGCTCGGTGACCGCGGAGATCCGGGCCCGGCCGGACAGCCGGTCGGCGCTCGGCCGGAAGTCCAGTTCCAGGTCGTAGCGCACCGTACGGTAGCCGCCGTTGCCGTGCTCGGGCAGGTACGAATCGGTGGAGACGGCCGCCCCGGGCCTGGCCGGGGCGGCCGCACGGCCACCCCCCGGTGCCTTGTTCACTAACTGCGGGTCCCCTCTGCGTGCCGGTCGGTGTGCCAGGCGGCGATCGGGTTGCCGAGCCAGCGGGTGCCCTCGGGCACCGATTCGCCGCGCATGACGAGCGAGGCGGGACCGATGGTGGTGCGCGGCCCGACGGTCGCGCCGGGGAGCACGATGCCATGCGGACCCAGGGTTGATCCATCCCCCAGCGTCACCGTGTCCATGCGCATGATCCGGTCGTGGAACAGATGGGTCTGCACCACGCAGCCCCGGTTGACGGTGGCCCCGGCGCCGACCCGCACGAGGTCGGCCTCCGGCAGCCAGTACGTCTCGCACCAGGCGCCGCGGCCGATCCGCGCGCCGAGCGTCCGCAGCCACAGGTTCATCAGCGGGGTGCCGGGGACCGATCCCACCAGCCACGGCACGGCGAGCACCTCGACGAAGGTGTCCGCGAGCTCGTTGCGCCACACGAACGAGCTCCACAGCGGATGCTCGACCGTCCGGAACCTGCCGACCAGCAGCCACTTGGCCGTGGCGGCGACCACGCACGCCAGCAGACCCGCGGCCGCCATCAACAGGCCGCCGCACAGGGCGGCGACGGCGAGTCCCGCTGTGCTCACCAGAGCCTCGAACGCGCCCACGAACAGGACCGCGAGGGCGACGGTGCACATGACCGGGACGACCCGGCACACCTCGACGGCGGCGCGCGCCACCATCAGGGCGCGGGGCGGGTCATAGGTGCGGCTCTGGTCGCCGGCCTCGGCGGCCCGGGGCAGTTTCATCGGCGGCATGCCCAGCCAGGAGCTGCCCGCCTTGGCGCCCTTCGGCGTCGAGGACAGGACACCGACCAGGCCGTTCTTCGGTACCGAGCGACCGGGCGCGGTCATCCCGGAGTTGCCCAGGAACGCCCGCTTGCCGACCCGGGCGGCGGCGATGCGCATCCACCCGCCGCCCAGTTCGTAGGTGGCGACCATCGTGTCGTCGGCGAGGAAGGCGCCGTCGCCGACCGTGGTCATCGCGGGCAGCGCCAGGACGGTCGACGCCTCGACGCGCCGCCCGACCTTCATGCCGAGGGCGCGCAGCCATACCGGGGTGAAGAGGCTCGCGTACAGCGGGAAGAGCACGACGCGCGCGGTGTTCATCAGCCGCTCCGTGGCCCAGGCCCGCCAGGCGACGCCGCTGTGCACGGCGTGATACCCCTCGCGCAGTCCGGTGCCCAGCGCCCTGACCAGGACCAGGACGAGCAGCGCGTAAGTGGCCAGCGACACCACCGTGGCGAGCGGTACGGCGATCAGCGCGGCGGCGAGCGCGGCGCCGGGCGCGGACTCGCCGCGGACGAAGAGCAGCAGCGTCAGCAGTCCGGGCAGCGCCGCCAGCGCGGGCAGCAGGCCCAGCGCGGTGGAGGTGAGGCCGTAGACCAGGGACCACCCACGGGTGCGCGGCGGGCGGCTGCCGGGCCAGCGGTGGGCGGCCTTGCCGGAGCGGGCCGCCGGAACGCCCGACCAGCGCTGGCCGGCCGGCACCGCCCCGGTCACACCGGAGCCCGGCGCGATCTCGGCGCGCTTGCCGACGCGGGCGCCGGGGAACAGGGTGCTGCGCGCGCCGACCGTGGCCGCCGCGCCGATCCGGATCTTGCCGATGTGCAGCAGGTCCCCGTCGAGCCAGTGGCCCGACAGGTCCACCTCGGGTTCGACGGCGCAGCCCTTGCCCAGCCGCAGCATCCCGGTGACGGGCGGCAGCGAGTGCAGATCGGCGTCCGCGCCGATCCGCGCGCCGAGCGCACGGGCGTAGTGGGTGATCC
The DNA here is from genome assembly GCF_010548325.1 of Streptomyces sp. SID13666. NCBI lineage: Bacteria > Bacillati > Actinomycetota > Actinomycetes > Kitasatosporales > Streptomycetaceae > Streptomyces > Streptomyces sp. SID13666. The sequence goes on from NZ_JAAGLX010000033.1 coordinate 93,466, forward strand.
AGGTGCCGGTCAGCCGGTTCGCGCCGACGCGCTCGGCGAGGCGTTCCGCGGTCCACAGCCGCAGGTGGACGCTGCCACCGCGCGGATAGGTACCAGGGCGGACGCCGCGCAGCAGCAGCCGCGCGCCGCCGGCCGCCACGGCGACCCGGCCGGCCGAGCTGACGCACAGCACCCAGCCCAGTGCCACCCACCACCAGGACACGGCGGGCGCCCACGGGAAGTCCCCGTACCGGGCGAGCACGTTGTTCAGCGCGGCGACGCCCACGGCCCAGCGCAGCCCCGAGATCGTCAGCAGCGGAAGCATCAGCGCCACCTGTACGGCACCGGCGCGGCGCGGGGTGGGCCGTACGGTCCGCACGGCGCTCTCGCGGGCGTCCGACGCCTCCAGGACGCGGGCCAGCGCGCCCAGCGACGGGTTCTGGTAGATGTCGCTGACGGAGACGTTGGGGAAGCGCGCCCGGATGAGGGCGACCAGGCGGGCGGCGCCGAGGCTGCTGCCGCCGATCGCGAAGAACTCGGCGTCGGCGGTGCCGACGGAGGTGCCGAGGATCTCGGCCCACTGTTCCGCGAGCCACCCCTCGGTGCCTTCCAGCGGGCCCTCCTGCCCGGAGGTGTCCACGGTGGGCAGCGGCCAGGGCAGCGCGGCCCGGTCGACCTTGCCGGAGGTCCGGGTGGGCAGGGTGTCGACCACCGCGATGAGCGGCACGAGCGAGGCGGGCAGCGCCTCGCGCAGCCGGCGCAGCGCGTCGACGGGGTCGAACACCCCGCTGACGGCGCCCACTTCAGCCTCACCGGCCTGGGCCTCGTCGGTCTGGGCCTGGTCGGTCTGGGTTTCGTCGGCCTGGGTTTCGTCGGTTTCGGACGGCTCGCCGGCCTGCGCGGCGCCGTCGGGGGCCTCGTCGCCGACCGGGGTGTCACCGGCCGTGTCCTGCGCCGCGCTCACCAAATAACCGACGAGGATCTGGTTGCCGCCCCGGGTGGTGCGGACGGCGGCCGCGGCACCGGCGACGTTCGGCAGCGCCTGCAGCGCCGCGTCGACCTCGCCGAGTTCGATCCGGCGGCCACCCAGTTTGATCTGTTCGTCGGCCCTGCCGACGAACAGCAGTCCTTCGGCGTCGGCACGGACCAGGTCACCGCTGCGGTAGGCGCGCTCCCAGCCCAGCGACGGCAGCGGCGCGTACTTCTCGGCGTCCTTGTCCGCGTCGAGGTAACGGGCCAGCCCGACCCCGCCGATGACGAGTTCGCCGACCTCGCCCATGGGCACGAGCTCGCCCCGCGCGTCCACGACCGCCAGGTCCCAGCCGTCGAGCGGCAGCCCGATCCTGACCGGGCCCTCGCCGGTGAGCTGAGCGGCGCAGGCGACCACGGTGGCCTCGGTGGGCCCGTAGGTGTTCCACACCTCGCGGCCCTCGACGGCCATCCGCTCGGCGAGTTCGGGCGGGCACGCCTCGCCGCCGAAGATCAGCAGCCGGACGTCGTCGAGCGCTTCCGACGGCCACAGCGCCGCCAGGGTGGGCACCGTCGACACGATGGTGATGCGCTGTTCGACCAGCCACGGGCCCAGGTCAAGCCCGGTGCGGACCAGTGACCGCGGCGCGGCGACCAGGCAGGCGCCGTACCGCCAGGCCAGCCACATCTCCTCGCAGGAGGCGTCGAAGGCGACCGACAGCCCGGCCAGCACCCGGTCCCCGGGGCCGATGGGCTCCTCGGTGAGGAAGAGCCCGGCCTCGGCGTCGACGAACGCCGCGGCGCTGCGGTGGGTGACGGCAACGCCCTTGGGCTTGCCGGTCGACCCTGAGGTGAAGATGATCCAGGCGTCGTCGTCGGGTCCGGGCCGCCGGCCCACGACGCCGTGCGGGGTACCGCAGGGACGGATCTCGCGGTGCGCGCCGATGACGGCGCTCACTCCCGCTTCGGAGAAGACCAACTCGGCGCGTTCGTCGGGGTCTTCGGCGTCCACCGGCACATAGGCGGCGCCTGCCGCCAGCACCGCGAGGATCGAGACGTACAGGTCGTTGGTGCCGGACGGCACCCGGATGCCGACCCGGTCGCCGGCGCCGATGCCGGCCGCCGCGAGCCGCAGCCGCATCGCCTCGGTCTCGGCCGCCAGGGCGCGGTAGTTCAGCGCCGTGGAACCGTCGTCGACGGCTGGGCCGTTCGGGTGTCTTCGGGTGGTCTCCGCGAGGATGTCGAGCAGGGTCCGCTCGGGCGCGGGACCCTTCCCGGAGAAGACCGCGCGCGGTGGTGCCAGCAGCTCGGCCGGGTCGATCAGGGTGTCGAGCGTCAGCTCGGGTGCCTCTGCCAGCGTCATACAGCGCTCCCGTTCCCGGCCGGGGTGAAGGACGGCGGCGCACAGCGCGCGTCGATCCGATCAGTGCCGGCCAGGAACGGACGCATGTCTTACCCTCCGAGGTACGTGGACTGCTTGCCGGGTGCCGCGGGCGCGCTCCGGGGACGGACCGTCCGGCCCTCCGGGTGAGCGCCGTATCCGGGTTTTCCACCGGGGCCGCGCTGCGCTCGGGCTCCGCGGCAACCGCGCCGCGGCAAGGGGGCCGAAGGGCACGTTACCGGTGCAAGGTGAACACGGCCTGTCGGGTTTGACCCGAGTGGCCGGTATCACAACAGCCGTGACCCGCCTCGGTGCAGTCGTTCAGCTCCGGCTCAGAAGCCGAAAACCGCCCCGGTACCCCCTGCCTTGATGCAGGAGTTCGCGTAGGTGTGGGAGTACGAGACGCGTTGCCCCTGCCACACTCCGTCCGCGGTGACCACCACCGGATCCCAGATCTTGGGGCAGATCCGGTTGGGGTCGGAGGCTAACAGCGCGTCGAAGTTCCCGCCCGCCAGGGTCAGTTCCGTGCATGCGGCCCGTGCGTCCGGGTGGTCGCCTCCGGCGGTGGGGCGACAGCGCAGCAGCACGGCCCGCTGGACAGCGGCGGTCGCGGCGTCCTCGCCCTTGCCGATGGTCAGCACCATCGACGAGGGCGCGTACAGACTGTGCGGCTGGGCGGATTCGGCTCGGGCGGTCCCACTGGTGCCCGCCACGCAGCTGAGAGCCAGGGCGGCCCCCACTCCGATCGCACCTAGGGTGTATCGCATTCCGAACACTCCTTCTCCGTTGATTGCAGATAACGGACAGGAGTATTACGGAGGTGTTTCGTGGCCGCACTTCGAACGATCACTTCCGGTCGCGGTGCGTGATCGGACGATGGCTCATTGTTCGATACGGGCAGCTCAGTGGCCGCCCCGAACGCACTCGGCGAACCGTCCAGCATGCGGACACCCGCGCGTGGCGCGGCCACCGAGATGTCCGTGAGCTGGGAGAACGTCGGGCCCTGAGTGTTCCCGGCCCACCGCTCTCGACCTGAAACCACCGCTTTTCGCGTTCGAAAGGGGGGTCGGCGGTACGCCAGGCGTCGCAGACAGGGACGGGTCAGGTGGCCGAGCCGGCGGCCGCACCGGTCTTCAGGTCCGGACCCCAGCGGTCGAGCGACTCCTGGAGATCCAGCGCCCGCAGCTTCGGCTCGTCCCCGGCCGGCCAGTCCTCGCGCGGCACCCGCCACATGATCTCGAACTCGTTGCCGTCGGGGTCCTTGGCGTACAGGGACTTCGACACTCCGTGGTTGGTCGCGCCGACCAGCGAACCGCGCTCCGTCAGCTTGGCGGCGGTGTCGGCGAGTTCGCCGAGCGTGCCGACCTCCCAGGCCAGGTGGTAGAGGCCGACCCGGCCCTGCTCGGGGCCGGGGGCGTCCGCACCGATCGCGAAGAGGCCGAGGTCGTGGTCGTTGAGGGTGTCCTGGGCGCTGAGGAAGGCGGCCCGTCCGGGGATCTCCACATCGATCTTGAAGCCGAAGACATCGGTGTAGAACTCGACGGCGCGCGCGACATCGCGGATGTAGAGCACGGCGTGGTTGAGGCGGCGTACAGGCATGGTGGCGCTCCTGGTCGGACATCGGTCGGCCCCGTGGTCGGCGGGCCTGTTCCGACGGTACGCCGACTTAGTTGACACTTCAAGCAATCTGCCTTGAAAGTTCAAGTACTCAGTGGTGAGCTTACCGGGTGCGCCGTCCGCGACGCCTCAGTGCACGGCGTCCGAGAGCCGGACGAACCGGTGGCCGGCCGCGAGCAGCGCGGGCAGGGCGCGGGCCATGCCCTCGGCCGTACCGCCCGCGGGGTGGTTCATATGGCCGATGACGACCGATCCGGCGGTCGCCGTGAGCGCGGCGCGGCGCACCTGGGCAGGGGTGAACGTAGCCCCCGCGTCGGCGTTGACGCTGAATCCGGCGAACCGCTCCCCCCGTTCGGCGACGATGCGCGCCGCGATGTCGTCGCAGTACGCGGTGCCGGAGCGGAAGAAGCGCGGCGGATGTCCGAGCAGGGCGGTGAGCTTGTCCTGGTTTCCCGCGACCTCGTCGAAGACCTCCCCGGCGTCGCGTGTCCCGGCGATGCCGTACGCGGAGCGGCCCGATACCGACAGCGGCCGGTGACGCGTCCCGTGGTTGGCGATCTCGAACAGCGGATCGCCCGCGAGCTGCTCGAAGTGCGCGCGGTTGGCGTCGATCCAGCGCGCGTTGAGGAAGAGCGTCGCGGGCACCTTGCGGGCCCGCAGCAGGTCGATCAGCTCCCGGTCGTAGCCGCCGCCACCCGGTCCCCCGCAGGCGTCGAAGGTCAGCGCTATCGCCCGTCCCGCGGTGGGAGGCAGCTTGGTTACCACCCCGGGAGCGGTGAAACCCCAGCCCGTGGGGGTCATCCGGCCGTAGCGGGCGACGGTCGCGGCCCGGGTCACCCGGGGAGCCGGCTTGGGCGACGGGGGTGCGGGGGACGGTGGCGCGGCGGACGGCGTGGGGACCGTGCCGGGGCCGGATCCGGGCGGGGACGACGGGTCCCGCGACCGCTCGGCGGGGCCGGGAGCCGACGTGCATCCCGTCAGGAATCCGCCCGCCACGGCTGTGAGTACCCATCGGCGACCCAGCGACATCCGTTCCCCCGTACATGATCCACAACGCACTAGCTGTTCTGTCCATGGAGGTTGGTGACAGCGATCACGGCGGGGTGATCTTGTACGAGTGAGGGCCTTCCGGGTTCGGTGTGGATTGCGACATCTACACGGAACGATCAGAAGGCCCTCATGCCCCACCG